>DATILI010000115.1:0-56814 GCA_035476635.1 Burkholderiaceae bacterium
TCGTCGCTGCGCGCGGCCTCTGCCTCGCCGGCGGCGCCGTGCTCGTCCAGCCCGCACAGCACCGCGGCTTCGCCGCCGGCCGTGGCGATCGCCAGGCACAGGTCGTGGGTGGTGGTCTGCAGGCCGCCCTTGATGTCGGGCAGATGGGGATAGTCGGAAACGAACAGGACGCGCATGGAACCTAGGGAACAGTCCCTAGGACTGGTTGCCAGGTGCCTGGCTGCCCAGGATGTCTTCCAGCGTCGGCATGGGTGGCTGCGGCAGCATGCTGCCGCGCGGTACGCCTGGCGTGTTGCCCAAGGGGTTTTCGGCGGGCAGGCGATCGAACGCCACCTGGCCCAACTGGCTCAGACCCAGGTTGCTCAGTTGCGGCTGGCCCGGCGGCTGCGGACGTGGCTGGCCGGATTCGAACCGTGCCAGCAGGTCGTTGAGTTGCGACACGCCCGTGCGCTCCGGCGGCTGGACGCCGCTGCTGCCCGTGCGGGTGCCGAAGCCGGGCCGCGTGATGGTCTCGCTGCTGCTGCCGTCGCCGCTGGCCACGCGCATGTAACTGCCGAACAGGAAGCTGCTGGTCGTGCCCTGCTCGTTGACCTCGACCAGGGAGATGCCGCCCCGGATGCCGATGGTGGAGGTGGGGGTGGCCACGGTTGTCTGGGACTGCTTGCTGACCAGCCCGCCGACCACGCGCAGCAGGCCCTTGGCCATCTGCACCAGCAGGGCTCCGCTCTTGGACTGCGTGTCGTAGCGGTACTCGGCAATCACGAGTTCGGAGTTGGGGCCCAGCGTCATGGCCGATTGGTCGGAGAACAGCACGTGCAACGACTGGTTGGGTCCCGTGCTCAAGCGCTGGCCGCGGGTGCCCTCGACATAGATCGGCGCGCTGCTGGAGCCGCGCTCGGCGCCCTGCGTGACGGCGGTAGTGACCACGCCGCTCTGGCGGCGATCAGCGCTGGCGGGCTGGGCCAGCGCCGCGGGCAGCGTCGCGCTGGTCAGCGCCGCGGCGAGCCACCAGTCCTTGGAAATCGGCGGGCTCATCCTTATGCTCCTCAGAAGGTGCGCAGCACGGCGCCGGAAAACGACGTGTTCTTGTAACGGAAGTTGGGCAGGTTGGCCTGGTTGCGTGAATGTTCGGCCATGAGCAACAAGTACCACACGGGCGTCAGCTGCAGGGTCTGATTCACGGCCACGCGCCATTCGCGGTCGCGCCGGGTGTCGGCCAGGGTGATCGAGGGATCGGGCGCGCCGTAGGTACGGCGCAGCGCGCCCAGCGAAAGGCCCGTGGTCCAGTAGCGGCCATCGCGCAGTGGACTGGCGTAGGTCACCGCATAGGTCACGCGGACCTCGTGCGACGTGAAATCGTAATAGTCGCGGCCGGCGCGGTTGCGGCGCAGCGCGTACTCGCCCGCCAGTTGCCGGCCCACGCCGACCTCGCGCACCACGCGCATGCGCAGGCCGTAAAGCCGGCCGTCGAGCTGGTCGGCGTTGGTCACGTCGATGCGGTTCGCGAAATCACGGTCCTGACCGTCCGCGGTGAGCTCCAGCAGCGTGCGTTCGTCGGGGCGCCAGTGCAGGTCCAGGCCCAGGCCCTGGTTGCGCAGGTACTGGTGGCCCTGCGCAGCCACGTTGGACAGCAGCAGGTGCGGCCGCAGCGACAGGTTGGCTTGGGTCGCGGGTAGCGGCTTGAATTGCAGGCCGGTGGTCACCTCCAGCACCTGCAGGTCGTAGGGTTTGGTCGGATTCGCCTGCAACTGATGGCCCGAAGACGAGCGGTAGTTGGCCAGGTAGGCCGCCAGCGTGCTGGCGATGGCGGCGGAGTTCTGCCGCTCCAGGTCGTACGCGTGTTGCAGGCGCAGGCCCAGGTTGAGATCGGTGTCGCCTTCGGGCCGCTGGTTGGATGCTGGTGGACCCAGCAGGCCGCCGGACAGCACCTGCGCACTGTCGCTGCGAAAGCCCGGGTTGCTCTGGTGGCGCAAACCAAGCGTCGCCGAGCCACCGAACTGCGAGCGCTGGTTGCGCCGGGTCGTGTCGACCAGCAAGGTTTCGGCCAGATTGCGCTTGTCACCCTGCAGGCGGCTGTCTCCCAGCGCCTCGCGCACCATGCCCTCGGCCATGGCATACGAGCCCAGGCGGTAGTAGAGCAAGGCGATCTCCAGCCGCAATTCGGGGCTGGCGTTCGGCTCCAGCAGCAGGCGTTCCAGCGCGGCAATGCCGCCTTCGTAGTTGCCGGCCTGCACCAGCAGTTGCGCGTATCTGGACCACAGGCCCAGGTCCTGCGGCTGCTGCAGCACCTGGCGGAAGGCCTCGTTGGTCTGGCGCTCCATCGCGCTGGCGGCATCGGTCTGGGCCGATGCCGTGGCGCTGAGCAACAAGCCCAGCACGCCCCCCAAGCCGAGGCGGCGCATCAAGCGTTCGGGCGATTGCGGCATGGTGGCAACCCTCTTGTTGTTCGAGTGGGGACGGAACTACCGACCGCACTATAAGCCTATTGGCCGCGCGCGGCCAGTTCGGTTTCGAGCCGGCGCTGGTCCTCGGACAGTTCCTGTGGGTTGAGGAAGCGCTCAAGATCGGGGTGGCACAGCCCGTTGCTGTAGTCACTGATCGTGGGCAGGATGCGCGCGGGGTACAGGGGCAGGCTGGCGCTGTCGCGCAGGATCACGCAGACAAAATCGTTCCAGCGGTCCTGGTACTGGTCGCTCACGTACGACTCCAGCAGCAGCGCGGCGAAGCCATTGCGCTGGCCCCAGCGCGCCAGCGCCCTGCCGCTGTCGGGATAAAAGCGCCAGCAATCGACCGGATATCGATGGAATGCACCGTTGGACGGAATGTTCAGGTACACCAAGCCCCGTGGGCTGAGCACCCGCAGGATTTCCAGGAACGACAGCCAGAAAAACTCGGCGTGCTCGAAGCACGACGAGCTCACAACCACGTCCACCGAGCCGGTCGCGAACGGCAACACGTAGGCGTCCGGCACTACCACGTCCACGCCCGGCCCGGGCGCCATGTCCACGCCGATGTAGCGCGCGTTGGCCGGCAGCACGGACCGCAGCGAGCCAAACACGTCCTGCGAACCCAGGTCCAGCACCAGCGGGTCGTCCAGGTGCTGAACGTAGGTCTGGAAAAATCTCGAGCCGTTGAGCAGGGCGCTCTTGTGCATGGGTTTGGACTCCTCCGCGCTCTGGGCAGATAAATCAGGTTCCGTCACTCAACAGCGCTCGGGCCGCGGCCCTCAGTGCCTTGCCGGCGTTTTCGCCGAGCAACAGCGCGCCGCTGCTGAACGCACCGTCGATCAACAGGGACAGCTGAGAGGCGCACAGCTCCGGCTTCCTGGCCCCGAGCCGCTTGCAAAGAACGGCCAGCCGCCTGCGCTGTTCGAGCCTGTGCCGTGCCGAGATCACACGTGCCGGGTGCTGCGGGTCCGCGAATTCCGCAGCGACATTCAATTGTGGACACCCCCTGTAGCCTGGCCGCGCCACGCGCTCGCCAACCCATTTCAGCAGGCCGTCGAGTTCACTGCTGGCATCGGGGCCGTGCCTTGCCACAACCTCGTCCCACTGTTGCCAGAATTCCTTGTCTTCGCGCTCCAGGAAGGCCGCGACAAGGTCGTCCTTGGTACGGAAATACCGATAGAGGCTTGTCTTTGCGACCTGGGCACGGTCAATGACCAGGTCGATCCCGACCGCCCGCACGCCCTCGTTGTAGAACAGGTGCGAAGCGGTATCCAGGATTCGCTGCTGGACATCCGGAGCGGCCGACGGGCTTTCGGCAACACTTGCGGCCGGCGGCGAGACCTTGGTGCGCTTTCCGGGGCGTGCTTGATTCATCCGATGATTGTCGCAGATCTCGATTGACATGATACAGACCTGTATGTATTCTCCACAACTTCGAACGTACAGGTCTGTATCATTTTTGGAGATTTTCAATGCATCATCCGCTGTCCAAGCGCCCGATCCTCGTCTATGGGGCCGCTGGCCACACCGCGTCTTTTGTCATCGCCTCGCTGCTGGGCCAGGGCCATCAGGTGGTGCTTGCCGGCCACGACGAGGCCAGGCTGCAAAAAGCATTTCCGGGTGTGCCAGCGTCAGAATTCCGGCTGTTCGAACTCGGCGACCCTGATCGCACCCGGCGCGCCATCGCAGGGAGTTCTATGGTCGTGAATTGCGCGGGCCCTTTCGCAGATACCACTGAGCATCTCCTGCAGGCCGCACTGGAGACCGGTGCGCACTACCTGGACATCGCTGCCGAACAGGCCGTGGCGCGCGCTGTACTGGAACAGTGGAACGACCGGACCGAGGCCGCGGGCGTCATCGCCGTCCCTGCCATGGGCTTCTACGGCGGGCTCGGCGACCTGCTGGCGACAGCGGCCATGCACGACTGGACGGACGCAGATGAAGTCTCGGTCTACATTGCCCTGGACAGCTGGCATCCGACGGCAGGGACCCGGCGGACCGGGCAGCGCAATGCCGGCCGGTATCTGGTCTTCAGCGGCGGTCGCCTTCAGCCGCCCCCTGCAACGACGCCCCGCACCACATGGCAGTTCCCGGATGATTTCGGCGTGCAGCAAATGATCGGGATCTCGGCTGCCGACGTGGTCACCATTCCCAGCCACCTGCGCGTGCAGAATGTGCCGGCATGGATCAACGAAGCCCCGATCGAAGACCTGCACAACACCGAAACGCCACCGCCGGTCGCCGTCGATGACAGCGGGCGCTCGGCGCAGCGCTTTTCCGTGCAGGTCGTGGCGCGCAGAGGTGGCGTCGAGCGCCGGGCCGCCGCGAGCGGGCAGGACATCTACGCGGTCACCGGGCCCTTGGTTGCGCAGGCCGCCACGCGCATCCTTGCGATGAACGGGCGCCGCAAGGGAAGCCTTTCTGCCGGTCAGCTCTTCGACGCACGGGAGTTCCTGCTGGCACTCTCGCCGCAGCCCCTGTCCCTGGTTCTGGAGCGGTGACGTGTCGGCGTCCGGCACCTTGCGCAGGGTGCGTTCACGGAAAAATCATTACGATCGGCGATTTCCGCTCCCTGGAACTTCAAGGATGAAAGAATGAAAACTTCGGACGCAAACCAAGACCAGCCGGCAGCGGCGCTCATCTCGAAAAGAATCGCCGAGCTCGGGGGCTGGCGCGGGGACACCCTTGGCCGGATGCGCAAGCTCATCAAGGAAGCAGCCCCGGACGCCGTCGAGGAACTGAAGTGGATGGGCACTCCGGTCTGGTCGCACGGCGGCATCATCTGCACGGGCGAGTCCTACAAGGACAAAGTGAAGCTGACCTTCGCCAAGGGCGCGTCCCTGGAGGATCCGGCCCGGCTCTTCAACGCGAGTCTCGACGGAAACGCACGCCGCGCGATCGACATCCACGAAGGAGAAACAGTTGACGCGTCCGCCTTCAAGGCGCTCATTCGCCAGGCGGTCGGCCTCAACAGTTCTGGCAAGTCGAAGCCTTCGAAGAAAGCGAAGCCCTAAAGGATTTCGCCCCAAACAACAATCCTCCCATGCTCCAGTACCGCACCATCCCCGTCACCCGTTTTCAGCAAAACTGCTCCATCGTCTGGTGTGACGAGACGCGCAAGGCGGCCATCGTCGACCCCGGTGGCGACCTGGATGTCTTGCTTGCCGAGATTGCGCAATTGGGCCTTGCACTGGAGCAGATCTGGCTCACGCACGCCCACATCGACCATGCCGGCGGCACAGCGCAGCTGGCCCGCGAACACCGGCTGCCGATCATCGGGCCGCACCCGGCCGACCAGTTCTGGATCGACGGCTTGCCGCAGCAAGGTGCGATGTTCGGCTTTCCGCCGGCCGAGACGTTCACGCCCACGCGCTGGCTGCACGATGGCGATACGGTGCAGCTGGGCGCCTACACGCTGAACGTGCGCCACTGCCCTGGGCACACACCCGGCCATGTGGTGTTTCACTCCGCCGACATCGGGCGGGCTTTTGTTGGCGACGTGCTGTTTGCCGGCTCGATCGGCCGCACGGACTTTCCGCAGGGCGACTTTGAAACCTTGATCAACAGCATCACACAGCGCTTGTGGCCGATGGGCGACGATACGGTGTTCATTCCGGGCCACGGGCCGGAAAGCACGTTTGGCCGGGAGCGCAAGACCAATCCCTACGTGGGCAACACCTGACGCTACCTGCGCGCCTTTTCGTACAGGCCCGCAACCTTGGGCACATTGGCCTCGAGTTCGCGGATGCGGTCAGGCCCCGTGGGGTGGGTTGAGAGGAAAGAGACCCCGCCGGCGCCACCACCTGCGGACGCCATCTTCTTCCACAGGCTGATGCTGGCACCGGGCCGGTAGCCGCCACGCGCCGCGATTTCCAGGCCGACGAGGTCGGCTTCGGTTTCGTCGTCGCGGCTGTACTTGAGCGTCAACAACTGGGTGCCCAGATTGGCCGCGATATCGCCGACCTGGCCAAGGCCAAAAAGCTGCGCCGCGATCGACAAGCCCATGCCGGTGGCCTGGGTCTTGGCCAGCCGCTCACGCGCATGCTCGCGCAGCGCATGCGCCATTTCGTGGCCCATGATCATCGCGGCTTCGTCATCCGTGAGCTGCAGCTGGTCGAGGATGCCGGTGTAGAACGCGATCTTTCCGCCCGGCATGCACCAGGCATTGATTTGCTTGCTGCCGATCAGGTTGACTTCCCAGCGCCACTGGCTCGCGCGCGGATTCCACGCGGCGGCGAAGGGAACCAGCCGCTGGGCAATGGCCCGCAAGCGCTGCAGTTGCGGATGCTCTTCCGGCGCCAGCGCGCGTTGCGACCGCGCCTGCCCGATCACTTGCACGTATTGCTGGCCAGCGGCGCGCTCCAGCGTTTCCGCCGGCACCAGCTTGCGCAGGCTGGAGGCCGAGCCCACGTCGACCTGCGCCAGGACTGGCGTTGCCGCAGCGGCACCGGCCGCGAGTAAAAAGGCGCGCCGCGGCGCCCACGCCGAACGCGTGGAAACAGAAGAAGAGGTTTTGGCGTCGCAGATCCAGCACATGCATGAATAATAGTCAGAAACCAAGCGCGCCACATGACCGACTCCACCGCCAATGCCTCCGTCCCTGTAACAAATTCACCGCGCTCCTGGCTGGAAACCCTGCGGGTCTATCTGGAGCCGGCCAGCTTGCGCATGCTGGCGCTGGGCTTTTCCGCCGGCCTGCCGTTGCTGCTGGTGCTGGGCACCTTGAGCTTTCGCCTGCGCGAGGCCGGCATTGACCGCGCCACCATCGGCTACCTCTCCTGGGTCGGGCTGGCCTATGGCTTCAAGTGGTGCTGGGCGCCGCTGGTCGACCGCCTGCCCCTGCCGCTCTTGACGCACGCGCTGGGCCGCCGGCGCAGCTGGCTGCTGCTGTCGCAACTGGCCATCATGGCCGGGCTGGTCGGCATGGCCACTTCGAATCCGATGCTGGCGCTGGGGCCGATCGTCTGGTGCGCCTTGCTGGTGGCGTTTGGCTCGGCCACGCAAGACATCGCCCTGGACGCCTACCGCATCGAGTCCGCCGATACCGACCGGCAAGCGGCGTTGGCCGCGACCTACCAGACGGGCTACCGCTTGGCGATGATCTGGGCCGGCGCTGGCGTGCTGTGGATCGCAGCGCGCGCGGAAACCGCACAGACGGTGGCGCAATACCAGCACGGCGCATGGCAGACCGCGTATCTGGCGATGGCCGCCTCGATGCTGGTCGGCCTGCTGACGGTGCTGCTCTCGCCAGAGCCCGCGCGCCGCGAATTGCCGCCTGCGAAGAACGCCGCGCAATGGCTGCAAAGCGCGCTGATCGAGCCGTTCGCCGATTTCATCCGCCGCTACCGCTGGCAGGCCGCGCTGATCCTGGCGCTGATCGCCGTCTACCGCATCAGCGACGTGGTGATGGGCATCATGGCCAATCCGTTCTATGTGGACATGGGCTACACCAAGGACGAAGTGGCTGCCGTGACCAAGGTCTACGGCGTCATCATGACCTTGGTGGGCGCTTTCCTGGGCGGCGCGCTGTCCATGCGCATCGGGGTGATGCGCGTGCTGATGATCGGCGCGGTGCTCAGCGCCGCCAGCAACCTGCTGTTTGCCTGGCTCGGCTCGCGCGGCCATGATGTGTCGTCGCTGGTATTCGTGATCTCGGCCGACAACCTGAGCAGCGGCATCGCCTCCGCCGCCTTCATCGCCTATTTGTCCTCACTCACCAACATCAACTACTCGGCGACGCAATACGCCCTCTTCAGCTCGATGATGCTGTTGCTGCCGAAGTGGCTTGCCGGCTTCTCGGGCAAGTATGTGGACGCCTTTGGCTACAGCCACTTCTTCACCGCGACGGCGCTGCTGGGCGTGCCGGTGCTGTTGCTGGTGTGGCTGGCTTCCAGCGTGAAGACGGTCCACAGCCCCGACGCAATGAGTGTGGACGGCTACTGATTCAAAAAGCACTGCAGCGTCTGCAGCAGCACCGGCTTTTGCACCTTGCCCAAGGCGGTCTTGGGCAAGCTCTCCAGTGCGACGATGCGCCGCGGCAGCTTGTAGCGCGCCAGGCGCCCTGAAAGGAAGTCGCGCAAGACATCTTCGGCCGGCGGCGATACGCCCGGCCGCAAAACCACGACCGCGACCACGGCCTCGCCCCAGGCGGCGTCCGGCATCCCCAGCACCGCACAGTCGGCAACGGCCGGATGCTCGGCAAGCAAATTCTCGATCTCCGCCGGGTAGATGTTCTCTCCGCCGGAGATGATCATGTCCTTGGCACGGCCGACGATGCTGTAGCTGCCATCGATTGCCTGCATGGCGAGGTCGCCGGTGTGAAACCAGCCGTCCGCATCCAGTGCGGGGACATCGGGCCAGTAGCGTTGCACCACGTTGGGCGCGCGCAGCAGCACTTCGCCCACGCCGTTGTGCAAGCTCTGCAACCGCACCTGCACCCCGGGCGCGGGCCAGCCGCACGCGCCCGCATGGCTGCGGGCGTGCGGCGGCGCCAGGGCGATGGAAAACGGCCCGGTTTCGGTTGCGCCATAGACATTGCACAAGGGCACGCCGCGCGCATGAAAGGCTTCGATCAGCGGCGCAGGCAAGACGCTTGAGCCGGCCCAGACAGCGCGCAGGCTGGACAAATCGGTGCGCAGCCAGTCCGCGTGCTCGATCAACGCCTTCATCGTGGCCGGCACCTGCAAGGTCAATGTCGGTCGGTCGCGCGCGATGCACGCCAGCGTCGCGGCCGCATCGAAACGCGGGTGCAGCAGCACGCTGGCGCCCGCGTACAAGGCCGGCAAGGTCTGGATGCACAGCCCGCCCACGTGGAATAGCGGCAGCACGGTGGCCACCACGTCGGTGGCCACCAGCGATTGCACCTCCTGCGCGATGGCCATGTTGGCCAGCAGATTGCCCTGGGTGTGCAGCGCCCCCTTGGGCCGGCCCGTGGTACCCGAGGTATAGACCAGCAAGGCCGGGGCCTCGGGAGCGGCATGCGAAGGCACGGGCGGCAATACCGAATCCGATGCCAACGCGGCCAATGGGTGGGCCGCGATCCGGCTTCGCTCGGCCAAGGCGCCGGCAGCTTCGCGCCAGGCCGCGTCGTGCAACACAACGCACGGCGCGCAGTCGGCCATCACCGCATCCCACTCGGGCGGCGCCAGTCGGAAGTTGAGCGGAACCAGCACGGCGCCCAGCTGGCTCAATGCAAACAGCAGCGTCAATTGGTCGGCGTGGTTGAACCCCAGATAGGCCACGCGGTCGCCGGGCCGAACGCCCCACACATGCCACAGCAGCGCCGCGGCGCGCGATGTGCGTTGCAGCAGTTGCGCATAGCTCAATTCGAACTGCGCACCAGCAGGTACCAGCATGCGCACGGCAAGGGCATCGGGCCGCTCGCGCGCATGCCGCGCGAGCACGTCCATCAGGGCAATGGTTTCAGGCATTTACCTAACTTTACCGCCGGTTCAAGGCGAATTGGCGGCGCGCACGGATGATTGGGCCATCCCCACACTGGCCCTAAACTTCGCCCGATGAGCGCACAACTGCTAATGATCGAAGACGACACCCGCCTGGCCCAAATGGTCGGCGAGTACCTGGGCCAATCGGGTTTTGGCTTCACACACGCGGCGGACGCGCAAAGCGGGCTCGCACGGCTGCAAGGTGATGGCGGCAAGGCGCCCGACCTGGTGATCCTGGACCTGATGCTGCCCGACATGGACGGCCTCGAAGTGTGCCGGCGCATCCGCGCCCTGCCGGGCGAACTGGCGCAGATGCCGGTGCTGATGCTCACGGCCAAGGGTGACCCGCTGGACCGCATCATCGGCCTTGAGCTGGGTGCCGATGACTATCTGCCCAAGCCTTTTGAACCACGCGAGTTGCTGGCCCGCATCCGCGCAATTTTGCGGCGCAGGGTGGAGGGCGCACCGGCCGCATCGGCCAAGCAGTTGCGGTTCGGCTCGCTGGAGATCGACCGCGACGCGCGCACCGTGAGCGTGGGCGGCCAGGCCTGCGAACTCACTTCCTACCAGTTCGACCTGTTGACGGCACTGGCCGAGCGCGCGGGGCGGGTACTCACGCGCGACCAGATCATGGAAGCGGTGCGCGGGCGCGAGCTGGAGGCCTTCGACCGCTCTATCGACGTGCACATGGGGCGCATCCGGGCCGCCATCGAGGCCGATGCCAAGAATCCAAAACGCATCCTGACCGTGCGCGGCGTGGGCTACGTTTTTGCCAAGCAACAGGATTGAGATGTTGCCGCCCCATGCCGACCAGGCGCTGCTCCCGTCGCAGAACCTAAGCCAGGCCCCGGCGATGGGCGGGCCTGCCGGCCGCAAATGGGCACTGCCCCTTTCCCTTCGCATCTGGCTGGCCGTGGTCGTGGCGGTGACGGTGCTGACCCTGGTGTTCGGCTGGCTCTGGAGCATCAATGCGGATCCGCCCTCCGTGCGCCAGGTGCTGATCCGCAACCAGGCCGGCCAGGTTGTGGGGCAGGCCAACGCGCCACCCTTGCGCATTCCCGGGCGAGGCATCGAGTTCCAGGTGGCGATGGCCGACGGCAGCCTGCTCTATGTGCATATTCCGCCGCGGCCGCGCCGGCCCGACGAGCCGCCGCCGCCGCGCCCCTGGCTCAGCGGGCCGACCGGCCTGCTCTGGATGCTGGGCATCGTCGCGCTGGCCGTGGCCGTCGGCAGCTACCCCATCGTCCGGCGCCTGACGCAGCGGCTGGAAAATTTACGCCGCGGCGTGGAGCGCTGGGGCGAAGGCGACTTGAGCGCCAGGGTGCCGGTCACCGGCACGGACGAAGTCGCGTTTCTTGCGCAGCGCTTCAACCATGCGGCCGCGCGCGTCGAAGCGCTGGTGAAGTCGCACAAGTCGCTGCTGGCCAATGCCTCGCACGAGTTGCGTTCGCCGCTCACCCGCATCCGCATGGGGCTGGAGCTGATGGGCTCGCAGCCCTCCAGCGCGTTTCGCGACGAGATCGCGCGCAATATTGCCGAGCTGGACCAACTGATCGATGAAATCCTGCTGTCCAGCCGCCTCGATGCGAAAGAGGTGGACCTGGGCACGGTGGAGGCCGTGGATCTCGTGGGTCTGGCCGCCGAAGAATGCGCGCGCGCCGATGCCGAACTGCAGTTGCCGCCCGACACCGGTGAACTCGTGGTGCAGGGCGTGCCTCGGCTGCTGCGCCGCGTGGTGCGAAACCTGCTGGAAAACGCGCGCCGTTACAGCGACGGCGATGTGCAAGTACAGGTGGGGCTGGAAGGCGGCCGTGCCGTCTTGCGCGTGCGCGATCGCGGGCCCGGCGTGCCGGCCGACCAGCACGAACGCATCTTCGAGCCGTTCTATCGGCTGCCCGGCGCCAGTGAGCGCCATGGCGGCGTCGGCCTGGGCCTGGCACTGGTGAAATCCATCGCGCAGCGCCACGGCGGCACGGTGCACTGCGAGGCCCGCGAAGGCGGCGGTGCGTGCTTCGTGCTGGCCCTTCCCCGTAACAGCCTGTAACACCACTGGGTTGCAGCACGAGACATCGCCAGAATGGGCCAGTTTTTCTCAAATTGAGACGCGGCATCCACAATTTTGTGGATGCGCAGTTTGCAAACTACCCATAAAGTTGAACCGTCTGTCACACAGAAGAGCAAGAAGAGCGAAAAAACCAGAGCAATGGGGTTGCCATACCGATTAATAGAGATCCACAAGCTCCCAACGACGTCCTGTTAAGGACTTTGAAGCCACCGCAAGGTGGCTTTTTTTTGCCAGCCCCTGAAGATTCCTAGCCCGCTTGCAGCGTCATCAGGCCGCTCAACGCCACCGAGGGCGCGCCGTGCCACACCAGATGCGTGCGATTGCGGCGATAGCGGGCGGGCAACTCGTGCATCTGGACCTCGCCGACCGAGCGCAATGACGTCAGCAATGAGCGTGGCACCACGGCAACGCCGGTGCCGGCTGAGACGCAGGCGATCATGGCCTGGTACGACGCGAATTCCAGCACCCTGCCCGGCAGGACATTGGCCTGGCCGAACCAGTCCTCCAGACGCTTGCGGTAGGAGCAGCCATTGGCAAAGGCGATCAGCGTGGCCTGGCCCAGGTCGGCGGGGCGGCTGACGCGGCCATGGCCCTTGGCGGTGATCAACACCAGCTCTTCTTCAAACATCGGCTTGGATTGCAGGCCGGGCGCGGTAAAGGGCTCCGAGACGTAGGCCGCCTCGAGTTCGAACTGCGTCACTTTTTGTACCAATGCCCCGGTGGTGGCCGTGACCAGCTCGATCGTCACTTCGGGGTAGGCGGCGTGGTAGCGCGACAGGATGGCCGGTAGCCGGCTGCCCGCCGTGCTTTCCAATGAGCCGAGCCGCAGCACGCCGCGCGGCCGACCGGCCTGGAGCACGGACTGCGCCTCATCAGCCAGCCGCAGCAGGCGTTCGGCGTACTGAAACAGCAACTGGCCTTCGGGCGAAGCGGTGAGCGTACGGCCCTGGCGGCGGAACAGGCTCACGCCCAGGCGCTCTTCGAGCTGGCGCACCCGGGTGGTAATGTTGGATTGCACGCGGTTGAGCTTGCGCGCGGCGCGAATCACGCCGCCTTCCGTTACCACGGTGCGGAAGATCTCCAACTCGTCCAGGTCAAGTGTTCTCATAAAGTGAATGAATGTTCTGAATTATTCATTTGTTGAATATAGTTTAGCCCGCTCTAATTCGAGCATGGAACATCCCCCAATGCCAACGCAGTCTTCTGCCGCACGCGTGTGCCTTGCCGGTTTTCTGGCGCTGGTCGTCGCCATGGGCATTGGCCGGTTTGCCTTCACGCCGCTGCTGCCGCTGATGCAGGCCGACGGCCAGATCGACCTGCGCCAAGGCGCCTGGCTGGCCACCGCGAACTATCTCGGCTATCTGGCCGGCGCCATGACGATCGCGCGCCTGCGCATGGACCCGAAGACCTTGATCCGCATCAGCGCCCCGCTGCTGGCAGTGCTGACCGCCGGCATGAGCGCGACCGGCCAGATGCTGCCTTGGCTCATGCTGCGCTTTGCCGCCGGGGTGTTGAGCGCCTGGGTGCTGGTCGGCGTGAGCGCCTGGTGCCTGGCCGAACTTGCCAAAGCGGGCCGCGCGGCATGGAGCGGAACGGTGTACGCGGGTGTTGGCGCGGGCATTGCGCTGGCTGGGCTGTTTTGCCTGGCCGGCTCCGGCCTGAAGATCCCCGCCGCCGACCTCTGGTGGCAATTGGGGGCCGGCGCGGCACTGCTGTGCGTTGCCATCGTGCTGCTGGTGCCACCGGCAGGCAGCGACTGGGTGCCGCCGCAAGCCGCAGCAAGCCAGCCTGGCAGGCCCGCTGGGCCGCAGCACCGGGGCCTGGTGGTCTGCTATGGCTGCTTCGGTTTCGGCTACATCCTGCCCGCCACCTTCCTGCCCGCATTGGCGCGCGCAACGCTGGACGACCCTGCGCTGTTCGGCTGGTCATGGCCGGTGTTCGGCATCGCAGCGGCGATCTCCACACTGCTTGCCGGCACCTTGTTCGCAAAAACGCCGCGTGTGCGGCTTTGGGCCACATGCCAGCTCCTCATGGCCGCAGGCGCAGCGCTGCCGGGGCTTTGGCCCGCACCCGCGTCGGTGCTGCTCTCGGCCGTGCTGGTGGGCGGCACCTTCATGGTCATCACCATGGCGGGGATGCAGGAGGCCAGGGCGCGCGCCGGCGCCAACGCCACCAAGCTGCTCGGCCAGATGACCGCGGCGTTCGCCCTGGGCCAGATCGCCGGGCCCGTGGCATCGGCGCTGCTGGGCTACGGCTTCGCAGGCGCGCTGGATGGCGTGCGCTTCGCGCTGCTGATTGCCGCCGCCGTGCTCGCCGCCAGCGGCTGGTGGCTGCTGCGTGCCCAAACCCAGGCTTTTCTTATCCAACCCACAGGAGTTTCCAAGTGAGCATCCACCATTCGCCAATCCCGGTTCCCCAAGGCTTTGCCGGTGGCGCGCAAGACCGCCTGCCGCTGATGCCACGCGATGCCATGTCGCCAGCCCAGCGCGATGCCGCAGATGCGTTGATCGCCGGGCCGCGCAAGGCGGTGTTCGGGCCGTTCATCCCGCTGCTGCGCAGCCCCGAGCTGCTGAGCCGGGTCGGCAAGGTCGGCGAGTACCTGCGGTTTGAAAGCGTGCTGGAGGTGCGCATCCGCGAACTCGTGACTTGCCTCGCATCGCGCCATGTCTCCAACCAGTTCGAGTGGCTGATGCATGCACCGCTGGCACTCAAGGCCGGGGTGCGGCAATCCACGCTCGATGCCATCGCCGCGGGCCGGCACCCGCGCGACTTGCCGGCCGACGAAACGGCGGCGGTCGACTTCGCGGCAGAGCTGCTGCAGCACCATGGTGTGAGCGATGCGTCGTATGCGGCGGCCAGCGCGGCCTTTGGCGACCAGGGCGTGGTCGACCTGGCGGCCTTGGTCGGCTACTTCGTGATGGTCTGCTGGGTCATGAATGCGGCACGCACGCCAACGGCGAGCCAACCCGGGTTCGAAGCATTGGCGGCTTTCCCGGCTTGAGTGCTGGTGCCCCTTAGAGCAGCCGCCGCACCATCGGTGCGCCGATGTCGTTCAAGCAGCGCGTGTGGCCGAGTGGGCACTCGCGCTCAAAGCAAGGCGCGCAGTCCAGCGGCGGCTGGTAGGCCGGGTCGCTCTTGAGCCACAGCACCTGGGCGCGGTCGTTCAGCGGCGGTGTGTGCAGCGGGCTGGACGAGCCGAACACCGCGACCTGCGGCACGCCGAACGCGGCCGCCACATGCATCAGCCCCGAGTCGTTGCTGACGACACTCCTGCCCGCGGCAATCACGCACAGGGCCTGGATGAGCGAGGTCTTCCCCGCGAGATTCAGGCATTTGCCGGGCGCGGCCATGCTGATCTCTTCGCACAGCGCCGCTTCCTTGCCCGAGCCCAGCAAGACCACGGGCAGATCAAGGCCACGAGCCAGCTCGGCAAAGTGGGCGGCGGGCCAGCGCTTGGCCGGGCCGAATTCGGCGCCCGGCGCAAACACGTAGTGGCCGTTGCGCTGCAAGCCCAGGGCAGCCAGCGCGGTGTCGATGTCGGCGCCAGCCAGTTGCAGCTGCGGCCGGTCGGTTTCGATGCCCGCTTCTCCGCTGAGCGCCGAATAGAACGCCACCATGGGCGGTTTGTTCTTCGGATTCTTCAGGCGATGCGTGAGCAGGCCCACGCGCGCTTCGCCGAGATAGCCCACGCGCTTGGGGATGCTGGCGAGAAACGGCAGCAGTGCGCTTTTCAGCGAGTTCGGCAGGACATAGGCCGTGTCGAACCGGCCTTCCACCTGCTTGGCAATCGAGCGGCGCGCCTTGAACTGCAGGCCGCCGTGCTGAAAGGGAAATTCGATGACCTCGCTGACATGGGGCATGGCCCGGTACACCGGCGCCACCCAGGGCAAGGCTCCGACCGAGAGACGCTCGCCGCGTGCGGCAAGGCGCCGCATCAGCGGTTCGGTCATGACCGCATCCCCAATCCATTGGGGCGCGATCACCAGGCTTTCAGTGCCCGCCACCGAAATGTTCGCCAGCCTTGAGCTTGTAGACCGTGCTGCAGTATGGGCACTTGGCCTGGCCCGTGCTGGCGACATCGAGGTACACCTTGGGGTGGCTGTTCCACAGCTTCATGTCGGCCTTGGGGCTGGGGCAGAACACACCGCCCTGCGCGTTCAGGTCCTTGGCCAGCAGTTCAACTTGCGCTTTGCTCATGGGAGTTAGACCTTCGCCAGCCAATGGGCGTACTTCGGATTGCGGCCATTGACGATGTCAAAGAACGCAGTCTGGATCTTCTCGGTGATGGGCCCGCGCGAGCCGGCACCGATTTCCACGCGGTCGAGTTCGCGGATCGGCGTGACCTCCGCGGCGGTACCGGTGAAGAAAGCCTCATCGGCAATGTAGACCTCGTCGCGCGTGATGCGCTTTTGCACGACCTCAAGCCCCAGGTCCTTGGCGATGTGAAACACGGTATTGCGCGTGATGCCGTTAAGCGCGCCGGCCGAGAGGTCGGGTGTGTAGATCACGCCGCCCTTGATGACGAAGACGTTCTCGCCCGCGCCCTCGCTGACGAAGCCCGACGCATCCAGCAGCAGCGCTTCGTCGTAGCCGTCGTCCAGCGCCTCCATGTTGGCCAGGATCGAATTGCTGTAGTTGCTCACGGCCTTGGCTTGCGTCATCGTGATGTTGACGTGGTGGCGCGTGTAGCTTGAAGTCTTTACGCGGATGCCGCGCTTCATGCCTTCCTCGCCGAGGTAGGCGCCCCAGGCCCAGGCCGCCACCATCAAGTGAATCTGGTTGCCCTTGGGAGAAACGCCCAGCTTCTGCGAGCCGATCCAGGTCAATGGGCGCAAATAGCAGCTTTCCAGCTTGTTGGCGCGTACCACGGCCTTTTGCGCCTCGTTGACCTCTTCCTTGCTGAAGGGCAGCTTCATGCGCAGGATCTTGGCGCTGTTGAACAGGCGCTCGGTGTGCTCTTCCAGGCGGAAGATGGCCGTGCCGTCGACCGTGTTGTAGGCCCGTACCCCCTCGAAGGCGCCGCAGCCGTAGTGCAGCGTATGGGTCAGCACGTGGATCTTGGCGTCGCGCCACTCCACCATTTCGCCATCCATCCAGATCTTGCCGTCGCGGTCGGCCATTGACGGGGGTACTACGGGGCTCATATCTTGTCCTTTGGGTCGGGGGGTCGCAAAACCTGTGATTTTAGCGAGTGCCTTATTGACCGGGCCCGGCAGGAGCGTCTTCCTCCAACTGGGCCGGGCGAACCAGCTCCCACTTCACCAGCTTGCCGTTTTGGAACTCGCAGGTCACATGCGACTGCGTTCCGTCGGTCCAGCGAAACAGCTCGGGCTGTGTGTCCTTGGGCGACTGCAGCTCGCCCAGGGCCTGTGTCATGGCGATCACATGCAGCAAGGTCACGCCGGGCTTGAGCTTGGCGTTGAGCATGACGGCGCTGCCGACGTAGCCGACCGGCCGGTCCGCCGTCCGCTTGAGCACCTGCATCATGCGGGTGAAGTGCAGCAGCAACCACATGACGAGGCCGCCGCCGACGATGGCCACCCCGCCCCAGCTATAGCTGCGGTAGGCCATGGCCACCAGCACCACGCCGCCCACGGGCAGCAGAATTTTCTGATAGTTCATGCGGGAATTGTCCTATGCCGGCGGTACGCCCAAGCTGCGGCAAATGCGTAGCCCCCGGGATTCATCCCAGTTCGCGCACCCGCTCGATGGCCTCCTCGACCCGCTCCACCGCGTGGATGGTCAGGCCCTCGATCGGCTTTTTCGGCGCGTTGGCCTTGGGGACAATCGCCACGCTGAAGCCCAGCTTGGCGGCCTCCTTCAAGCGCTCCTGGCCGCGCGGCGCCGGCCGCACTTCGCCAGCCAGGCCGACCTCGCCAAAGGCGATGAAGCCCTCGGGCATGGCCTTGCCGCGCAGGCTGGAAGTGATGGCCAGCATCACCGCCAGATCGGCCGCGGGCTCGCTGATGCGCACGCCGCCCACCGCATTGACGAACACGTCCTGGTCCATGCAGGCAATGCCGGCGTGCCGATGCAGCACCGCCAGCAGCATGGCCAGACGGTCGCGATCCAGGCCCACGCTCAGGCGGCGCGGGCTCGGGCCGCCACTGTCCACCAGCGCCTGAATTTCCACCAGCATCGGGCGCGTGCCCTCCAGGGTGACCAGCACACAGCTGCCGGGCACCGGCTGGTTGTGCTGCGAGAGAAAGATCGCGCTCGGGTTGGCCACGCCCTTCAGGCCCTTTTCGGTCATCGCGAACACGCCGATCTCGTTGACCGCGCCAAAGCGGTTCTTGATGGCGCGCACCAGCCGGAAACTCGAATGCGTGTCGCCCTCGAAATACAGCACGGTGTCAACCATGTGCTCCAGCACGCGCGGGCCTGCCAGCGCGCCTTCCTTCGTGACGTGGCCCACCAGCACGATGCAGGTGCCGCTGCTCTTGGCGGCACGCGTGAGATGCGCCGCGCATTCGCGCACCTGCGCAACCGATCCCGGCGCCGAGGTCAACTGATCCGAGTAGACCGTCTGGATCGAATCGACCACCGCAACGGCAGGCTGGGTGGCGGCCAGCGTGGCGAGGATCTTGTCAAGCTGGATTTCCGCCAGCACCTTGACCTGGCTGGCCTCCAGGCCCAGGCGGCGCGAGCGCAGGGCAACCTGCGCGCCGCTCTCTTCGCCCGTGACATACAGCGTGGAAATCCCCACGCGCTGCAACCCATCGAGCGCCTGCAGCAACAGCGTCGACTTGCCGATACCCGGGTCGCCGCCAATCAGCACCACACCGCCTTCCACGATGCCGCCGCCCAGCACGCGGTCCAGCTCATCGATGCCGGTGGGCGTGCGCTCCATGTCCGTGGCCTCGATGTCGGCCAATGTCGCCACCTCGGCCGTCCTGGCCAGCGCCGCGAACCGATTCTTCGCCGGCGCGGCGCTCTCGGCAACCGATTCGATCAAGGTATTCCAGGCGCCGCACTGCGGGCACTTGCCCAGCCAGCGCGGGCTGTTGCCACCGCATTCGGTGCAGGTGTAGATGGTTTTTTCTTTGGCCATGAGGTGTAAAAAGTGTTCGACGCTTGATCTTCGCAGGTCCCTGGGCGACTAAAATAGCATGTCGAGGGACAAAAATCGGCTCCACGCCGTGAGGTGGTTTGATCCATCCTATATCTCTCGATCCGCATTCCGCACACCCGCTCGACTCTGCAAAGTCAGCGGGTGTTCTTTATTGAAGATCACAAACTCGCCGGGCAGCTTGCCCCGCATGTGTACCTGCGCAGCATCCACGTCGATAACCTCAATCGTTTGAGGCCAGATGAAATCAAGAAAACGCGGCTCGGCGCGTTCATAGAAGCGCTGCAAGGCCCAAAGATAGTAGTCCACCGCCTGCAAGCCAGCATGACCTCTGGGCTGGCCGCAGACAACTTCCACCGGCGCCAGCCGCTTGCGACCTGCGGCCAGATCCAGTGCATTGTCCTCATGCGCGATCGCGTCCATAAAAGCCTTGGTTCGCGGTTTGTGGCCTCTTTGTGCAAACACCACGCGATGATCGCCATAACCATGCATGCGCGAAAACAGGCGCCGCGCCAACTCGTCATACAGCTCGTGCCCATTGGCGTCGTATCGGTACGCGGGGTCGATGCCGCGGCGCTGCTTGGCATAGTCTAGAAGCCTCAGCTTGTCACGGACCACCGCCACAAAGCGGAGCTCGTGCCTGGCCAATAGCTTGAACACCAGAAATCGCACTTCTATCGGATCGTCCTTGGCATGAAAGCACAGTGCCGTGCGCTGCCGCTTGGGCTCCATCGAAGGCACATTCTTGAAGTACGGATCGGCCAGCAAATCGGCGCGCAGCCTCACCAGGTCTGCAGCCAGTGCTCGCACGTCCCGACATTCCAGCTTGCCCATGATAAAAAACCGCGAGCAGCCTTCCTCGCCCACAACGGGTTTTCCTCGTTTGGCAAACAGCGTAGGGTCGCCGGCCTCATCCACGAACCAGGTGGTGATGGCGTCGGGCTCATTGGCCAGATAGGACGATGGAGAAACCATGCTGGAAAAGTTGGCGTGGGTTGCCGAGCCAGGGAGATCAACGCAGCAGGTTATCCGCAGGCGTGGGCCACCCACTATCGCCACCCAAGGGTTACTACTTAGCTTTCAGCATTTGGCATGTTTTTGAAAATCATTTAACATGTTAACTAATTCAAGCGAGCACCATGAACCCACCCTTTGTCCACCGCAATCTGCCCCGCCTGCTGCTGCAGGCGCGCGAGTCGGTGATGGCGCATACGCGGCCCAGCCTGCGGGAGCACAACCTGAGCGACCAGCAATGGCGTGTGCTGCGGGTGTTGGGCGAACACGGCGTGGTGGAGACCGGCCGCGTGGCGCGCGAGGCGTTCATCCTCGGGCCCAGCCTGACCGGTGTGCTGGCCCGCATGGAGCGCGACGGCCTGATCCGCCGCGAGCGCGACCCCGAAGACCAGCGGCGCAGCGTGGTCGAGGCCACGGCCAAGGGCCTGAAACTGGTGGAAAAGCTCTCGCGCACGATCGAGGCGCACTACGAGTGGATGGAGAAATCATTGGGCAAGCAGAAACTGGCGCAGCTGTACGAGCTGCTGGACGAAGTGATCGAACTGGAGCAGCCATGAGCCGCCCGGCCGCTTCGAAGGCGAATACCGCAGTGCGCAGCACGGAGGTTTTTCAATGAGCTACCTTCCCGCTGGCACCGTCTACGGCACGCTGCTGAACTTCCGCGGTGAAGTCGAAGCGCTGGCGTCGCAGATGGAGCAAGTGCCCTACAAGGCGCCACCAAAAGCGCCTGTGCTCTACGTCAAGCCCGCCAACACGTGGAGCCCGCACGCCGCACACGTCGCGGTGCCGGCCCGCGTGCCCGAAGTGGAGATTGGCGCGACCATCGCGATGGTAATGGGGCCGCAAACAGCGGTTGCCGGCTACGTGCTGATGAATGACTTGTCGATTCCGCACGCAAGCTTCTTTCGGCCACCGGTCAAGTTCAAATGCCTCGATGGTTTTCTCGGTGTCGGCCCTGCGCTGCTGGCGGCCGACGCCGCGGGCGACCCGGCAAGTTTCGTTTTGGAAGTACGCATCAACAGCGTGCTGCGCCAAACCGTGCGCTTTGCGGAACTGGTCCGCAATGCGTCGCAACTGCTTGCCGACGTCGGCGAATTCATGACCTTGCACGAAGGCGATGTGCTGATGCTCGGCTGCGACCGTGGCCGCCCCCTGGCACGCGTGGGCGATCGCATCGACATCAGCGCGGCGGGTTTTGCCACGCTGTCCAACATCCTGATCGCGGAGGCTGCATGAAGCACGCCCGTGTCGCCTACGCCGGCGCCATTCACGATGCGCTGGAGCGCGATGGCCAATTGCTGCTCCATGATGGGCGGCTCATTGCGCAAGATGCGGTGGTCTGGCTGCCGCCGCTGCAACCCACGCCACGCCCGCGCACCATCCTCGCGCTCGGCCTGAACTATGCCGACCATGCGAAGGAGCTGGAGTTCAAGGCACCCGAAGAGCCACTGGTCTTCATCAAGGGCGAAGGCACGCTGATCGGGCACCAGGCTTTCACGCACCGCCCCGCGGGCGTGAAGTTCATGCACTATGAATGCGAGCTCACCGTCGTCATCGGAAAGACAGCAAAGAAGGTCCGCCGCGACGACGCCCACGACTTCATCGCGGGCTACACCGTGGCCAACGACTACGCCATCCGCGACTACCTGGAGAACTGGTATCGCCCGAACCTGCGCGTGAAAAACCGTGACACCTGCACACCGCTCGGGCCCTGGCGCGTGGATGCGGCCGATGTTCCCAACCCAATGGCGCTGGCCTTGCAGACCACCGTCAACGGCCAGGTCACGCAGTCGGGCAACACGCGCGACATGATTTTCGACGTGCCATTCCTGATCGAATACTTCTCCAGCTTCATGACCCTGCAGCCCGGCGACCTGATCCTGACCGGCACACCCGACGGCGTCGTGGATTGCCGACCCGGTGACGTTGTCATTACACAAATCGAGGGCCTCGGCGCCCTGCACAACACGATTCAAGGCTAATCATGCAGATCGACCACCTCATCAACGGCAAGCCCGTTCAGAGCGCAAGTTACTTCGAAACCGTCAACCCCGCCACGCAGGAAGTGCTGGCCGAGGTGGCGTCCGGCGGCGAGGCCGAAGTCAACGCCGCGGTCGCTGCTGCCAAGCAGGCCTTTCCCAAATGGGCTGCGATGCCCGCGCCGCAACGCGCCAAGCTGGTCCGCAAGCTCGGCGACCTGATCGCTGCGCACGTGCCCGAGATCGCGCAGACCGAGACCAACGACTGCGGCCAGGTCATCGCGCAAACGGGCAAGCAGCTGATCCCGCGCGCGGCCGACAACTTCTACTATTTCGCCGAGATGTGCACGCGTGTGGACGGCCACACCTACCCGACGGAAACGCACTTGAACTACACGCTGTTCCATCCGGTCGGCGTGTGCGCGCTGATCTCGCCGTGGAACGTGCCGTTCATGACCGCCACCTGGAAGGTTGCGCCCTGCCTGGCCTTCGGCAACACGGCCGTGCTCAAGATGAGCGAGCTCTCGCCGCTGACGGCCGCACGCCTGGGCGAACTTGCGCTGCAAGCCGGCATCCCGCCCGGCGTGCTGAACATCGTGCATGGCTACGGCAAGGACGCTGGCGAGCCGCTGGTGAAGCACCCCGACGTGCGCGCCATTTCGTTCACCGGCTCCACCGCCACGGGCAACCGCATCGTGCAGCAGGCGGGCTTGAAGAAATTCAGCATGGAACTTGGCGGCAAAAGCCCGTTCGTGGTGTTTGACGACGCGAACCTGGAGCGCGCGCTGGATGCGGCGGTGTTCATGATTTTCTCCAACAACGGTGAGCGTTGCACCGCCGGTTCGCGCATTCTTGTGCAGCAATCGATCTACGCCGACTTCGCCGCGAAGTTCACCGAGCGCGCCAAACGCATCACGGTCGGTGACCCGCTCGAAGAAAAAACCATCGTCGGCCCGATGATCAGCCAAGGCCACCTGGCCAAGGTGCGCAGCTATATCGAACTGGGCCCGAAGGAAGGCGCGACGTTGCTGTGCGGCGGCCTTGAAGCACCTTCGCTGCCCAGTCGCGTGATGAAAGGCAACTACGTGATGCCCACGGTGTTCGCCGACGTCGATAACCGCATGCGCATCGCCCAGGAGGAAATCTTCGGCCCGGTCGCCTGCCTGATCCCGTTCAAGGACGAAGCCGACGCGATTCGACTTGCCAACGACATCCAGTATGGCCTCTCCAGCTATGTCTGGACCGAGAACATCGGCCGCGCGCACCGCGTGGCGGCCGCTGTGGAGGCCGGCATGTGCTTCGTCAACAGCCAGAACGTACGCGACCTGCGCCAGCCCTTCGGCGGCACCAAGGCCTCGGGCACCGGCCGCGAAGGCGGCACCTGGAGCTATGAGGTGTTTTGCGAGCCGAAGAACGTTGCAGTCTCCTTGGGATCGCACCACATTCCTCACTGGGGAGTCTGATCATGGGCAAACTCGCACTCGCCGCAAAAATCACGCATGTCCCTTCGATGTATTTGTCGGAGTTCCCGGGGCCCAACTTCGGTTGCCGCGATGCGGCCATCAACGGCCACAAGGAAATCGACCGGCGCTGCCGCGCATTGGGCGTGGACACCATCGTGGTGTTCGACGTGCATTGGCAGGTCAACAGCGAATACCACATCAACTGCGGGCCGGAATTCGGCGGCACCTACACCAGCAACGAGCTGCCGCATTTCATCAAGAACATGCCCTATGCCTACCCCGGCAACCCCGCGCTCGGGCACATGATCGGCGACATGGCGAACGCCATGGGCGTGAAAAGCCGCGCGCATTCCGATACGACGCTGGAGCTCGAGTACGGTACGCTGGTGCCGATGCGCTACATGAACGCCGACCAGCACTACAGGGTGATCAGCATCAGCGGCTGGTGCGACTGGCACGACCTGCACGAGAGCGGGCGCTTCGGCCTTGCGGTGCGCAAAGCCATCGAGGAAAAGTACGACGGCACGGTGGCGGTATTCGCCAGCGGTTCGCTCTCGCACCACTTCGCCGACAACGGCCGTGCGCCCGAGTTCATGCACAAGGTGTACGACCCGTTTCTCGAACAAGTGGACCAGCGCGTGGTGCAGCTCTGGGAACAGGGCGACTGGAAGACCTTCATCGGCATGCTGCCGATGTACGCAGAGAAATGCTGGGGCGAAGGCGACATGCACGACACCGCGATGCTGCTCGGCCTGCTGGGCTGGGACCAGTACCGGGCGCCGGTGGAGATCGTGACACCCTACTTCGGCAGCTCGGGCACGGGGCAGATCAATGCGATTTTTCCGGTCACGCCGCTGGCGTAAATTGGAATCCGTAAATTGGAATCTGACCCCCATTAGGAACAGCCCATGCCGCACGTCACCTTGCAGTACACCGCCAACCTGGAAACCGAAGTCGACATTCCGGGCCTGTGCCAGGCCTTGGCGCAGACATTGGTCGCACTGAAAGACGAGGCCGGCGGCGCGCTCTTTCCGATTGGCGGAACGCGCGTGCTGGCCTATCCCAGCGTGCACTACGCGGTGGCGGACGGCAAGGATGACTACGGGTTTTGCTACATCAACGTGCGCATCGCGCCGGGCCGCAGCGACGCCATGAAGAAGAAGGCGGGCGACGCGCTGCTGGCGCAGGTGCAGGCGCATTTCGCTGCGGTGTTCGAGAAGCGGCATGTCGGCGTGACCTTGCAAATCGATGAAAGCCCGGGCCAGGTGTATGACGCCAAGCACAGCAATCTTCACCCACTCTTCAAGAAATAAGCATCGGAAGCAAGGCCCATGTTCAGCCAAGACCTCATCGCCCAACTCGCCGCCGAACTGCACCAGTCCGAAAAGACGCGCGTGCAGGTCGAGCATTTTTCCAAGCGCTTTCCCGAGATGACGGTCGAGGACGGCTACGCCGTCTCGCGCGCCTGGGTCGCGATGAAGATTGCAGAGGGCCGCGTGGTGCGAGGCCACAAGATCGGCCTGACCTCGCGCGCCATGCAGATCGCCAGCCAGATCGACGAGCCGGACTACGGCACCCTGCTGGACGACATGTTCTTCGCGCCGGGCGACATCCCCGCCAGCCGCTTCATCGCGCCGCGCGTGGAGGTGGAACTGGCCTTCATGCTCAAGCGCAAGCTGGAGGGCACGCGCATCACGGTGGAGGACGTGCTGGCAGCCACCGAGTGGGTGCAACCCGCCATCGAGATCATCGACGCGCGCATCGAGCAATTCGACCGCCACACCAAGCGCATGCGCCGTGTGCAGGACACCATCAGCGACAACGCCGCCAACGCCGGCATCGTGCTCGGCGGCCAGCAGGTGCTGCCGCATGCGGTCGACCTGCCCTGGTGCGGCGCGGTGCTGCGCCAGAATGGCGCGGTCGAGGAGACCGGCCTGGCAGCCGGCGTGCAAGGGCATCCCGCCATCGGCGTGGCCTGGCTCGCGATGAAGCTCGCGCCCTGGGGCGAATGCCTGCAGGCCGGCGAGGTCGTGCTGGCCGGCTCGTTCACGCGCCCCGTGGCGGCCAAGGCCGGTGACCAGTTCGATGCCGACTACGGCCCGCTGGGCCGCTTTGAATTCCGCTTTGTTTGAACCTCTTGCGCAGAAAGAAAGGCAATGGCCATGCAAACCCCCGTGAATCCCTTCAAGCAGGCACTTCGCAACAAACAGGTCCAGATCGGCCTGTGGCTGGGCCTGGCCGACGCCTACAGCGCCGAGATCTGCGCCGGCGCCGGCTTCGACTGGCTGCTGATCGACGGCGAGCATTCGCCCAACGGCCTGGCCAGCATCCTGGCGCAGGCGCAGGCCATTGCCGCCTACCCCACCGCGCACGCGATCGGGCGCGTGCCCGTGGGCCATGGCCACGTGGGCATGGCGAACATCAAGCAGTACCTTGACCTGGGGCTACAAACCTTGCTGGTACCGATGGTCGACACGCCGGAGCAGGCCGCCGAGGTCGTGCGCGCCATGCGCTACCCGCAAAACGACGGCAAGGGTGGCGTGCGCGGCATGGGCGGCGCCCGGGCCTCGCGCTGGGGCCGCTATCCCGCCTATGCGCTGGAAGCCAATGCCCAGGTCTGCCTCCTGGTGCAGGCCGAGAGCCGCCTGGCGCTGGACAACCTGGACGCCATCGCCGGCACCGACGGCGTGGATGGCGTCTTCATCGGCCCGGCCGATTTGTCGGCCTCGCTCGGCCACGTGAACAACCCCGGTCACCCGGAGGTGCAGGCCGCCATCGAGAACGCCATTGGCCGCATCGTGAAAGCCGGCAAGGCCGCCGGCATCCTGACACCGGACGAAGCGCTGGCGCGGCGCTACCTCGAACTCGGCGCCAGCTTTGTGGCCGTGGGGCTGGACACCAACCTGCTGGTCAAGTCCACCAGCGCACTCGCCGCCAAGTTCAAGAACGGCGTTGCGGCCGCACCGGCCAGCAAGACCTATTGAGACTCCGGCCCTTTGATTTGGAGCAACCACCATGAATGCCATCCTGAAACCCGCGGGCGGTGCCGCCCGCGTCCATCCCGACGAAGGGGCCGCGCGCGTGCAGCTCGCCGCCTGCTACCGCATCTTCGCGATGCTGGGCTGGACCGAGATGATCTACAACCACATCACGGTGCGGCTGCCGGACAGCGTGACGGGTGGGGCAAAACAGTTCCTGATCAACCCATTCGGCCTGCACTACAGCGAAGTCACGGCGAGCAACCTGCTGAAGATCGACGTGCACGGCAACAAGCTGGACGACAACCAATGGCCCGTGAACCCGGCCGGCTTCACGGTGCATGCGGCCATCCACCAAGGCCTGCCCGATGCGCATTGCGTGATGCACACGCACACGACAGCCGGCGTGGCCGTCGCCTGCACACAAGGCGGCCTGGCGCAAAACAACTTCTATTCGGCCCAGCTGCACGACATGGTGGCCTACCACGACTTCGAGGGCATCACCATCCATGCCGACGAAGGTCCGCGACTGCTGAAGAACATCGGCGACAAACCCGTGGTCATCCTGCGCAACCACGGCCTGCTGGCCTGGGGCACGACCTTGCCGCTGACCTTTGTGCGGCTGTGGACCTTGCAGCGCGCCTGCGAGATCCAGCTGGCGCAGGCCGCACTTGGCCCGGCGATTGCCGTGTCCGAAGCCGTGGCCGCCAAGACCACCCAAGACAGCTTCCAGTTCGACGCGCAGTTTGGCGCCGGGCAGGACGTGTTCGACGCGCTGACCCGGCAGGTCGACCGCATCGACACCAACTACAAGAGCTAGCGCAAAAATGAGTCTCAAGACGATTTCCAAGGTTTGCATCTATGGCGCCGGCGCCATCGGCGGCTGGGTCGGTGCGGGCCTGGCTGCTGCGGGCTGCCAGGTGAGCGTCGTGGCGCGCGGCGCAACATTGGCCGCATTGCAGCAAGACGGGCTGCGGCTGCAAAAAGGTGACAGCACCACGTCAGCCGTTGTGCAAGCCAGCGCCAGCCCGGCTGAGCTCGGCGTGCAGGACCTGGTGGTGGTGGCCGTGAAGGCCCCTGCCCTGCTCGACGTGGCACGCCAGATCGCGCCGCTGATCGGCCCCGACACCATCGTGCTTACCGCGATGAATGGCGTTCCCTGGTGGTTCTTCCAGGGTTTTGGCGGCGCCTACAACGGCACGCAACTCAAGGCCGTGGACGCCACCGGCGAGATCGGCGCCGCGATTCCGGCGACCAACATCATCGGCTGCGTGGTGCATGCCAGCTGCGCCCTCAACGGCCCGGGCTTTGTGCGCCACCACTTCGGCAACAAGCTGATCCTCGGCGAGCCGGCGGGGGGCGCCAGCGCGCGCGTGCAGGCGTTGTCAGCCTTGCTGGTGAAGGCGGGCTTCGAGGCGCCGGTCTCTGAGCAAATCCAGAAGGACGCCTGGTACAAGCTCTGGGGCAACATGACGGTGAACCCGGTGAGCGCGATGACCGGCGCCACCACCGACCTGATCCTGGGTGACGACCTGGTGCGCGGCTTCATCTCCAGCGTGATGCTGGAAGCGCGCGAGATCGGCGCGCGCGTCGGCATCCCGATCGCCGAGCAACCCGAAGACCGCCACGCCGTGACTCGCAAACTCGGCGCCTTCAAGACGTCGATGCTGCAGGATGTGGAAGCCGGGCGCGCGGTGGAACTCGATGCCCTGGTCACCGTGGTGAAGGAGCTCGGCGCCTTGACCGGCGTGCCGACACCTTTTACCGACGCCCTCCTGGGCCTGAGCCGTCTGCACGCGCGCATGCGCGGCTTGTATTGACGCCAAATTGGCGCCACAATGGATCTTGAATCCGTTTCGGAGGAGAGATGCCGAATCTATCGATCAAGGACGTACCCGAGGCATGGGCCGAGGCGCTGCGCCGGCGTGCGGCGAACAACCACCGTTCGCTCCAGGGCGAACTGATGGCCATCGTCGGCTGTGCGGTCGCAGAAGCCGAGGCGACATCGACCACAGCTGGGGCTGGCAACGCCCCTTCCAAGCCGGTGCGCATTGTGGGCTACGACCGCAGCGGCTACCCCATCGTCCGCCAAGGATGGAAAACCGTGGAACAAGTCGCTGCGGAACTCCAGGCAAAGTATCCCAAACCCATCCTCGACCAGATGCCAAGCGTCGACCTGATCCGCCAAGACAGGGATAGCCGTTGACCACCGGCACTCGCCCTCTGTATGTGGCTGAGCCTCCGGCGCACTATCTGGCGCGGCCGCCGCTCGTGCTGGACTGCAGCGCGCTCGCCGGGTTGGTGTTTCGCGAGCCTTGGTACGAGCAGGCGCAAAAGCACATCGAGGGCCGGACCTTGCACGCGCCGAATGTGCTGCAGGCGGAGATCGCCAGTGTGGCGCTTAAAAAGCAGCGCCTAGGCGAACCGCATGCCGCAGATGGCCTGGCCCAGGCTGCCGACATGGAGATCGACCTGCATCGAATCGACATCGGGGAAGTTGTCGCCCTCGCGCGGCAATACCAGCTTTCTGCCTATGATGCCGCCTATCTCTGGCTTGCCTCCGAACTGAAAGCGCCGCTGGCGACGTTCGACGCCCGGCTCGCCGCGGCGGCGAAGACCCATCTGGCAAACCTCGGCTAGACGACACCCTGCCCATGCCCTCCAGCCCCCGCGCGCTCAGCGGCGCCGCCTTTGCCACCTTGCTGCTGATCGCGCTGATGATGGGTGCGAACCATGTCGCCGCGCGCGTGGCGTTCAACAACGGCGTCGATGTCGCGACCGCGGTTGCGTTTCGCAGCGCCGTCACGGCCGGCGTGGTCACCGCGTTGCTGTTCATCCAGCGCGTGCCGATTGCGTTTGGGCCGCGCCACAAGCGCTTTCTGCCCATCATCGGCCTGTTGATCGGTGTCCAGAGCCTATGCCTGTACTCGGCCGTGGCGCGGCTGCCGGTGGCGCTGGCGCTGCTGGCGTTCAACACCTATCCGTTGTGGACTGCGCTGTGGGACCGGCTGTTGTACCGCCGCAAGCCCGAGCGCGCGCTGGTGATCGCCATGCCGGTCATCCTGCTCGGTCTGGCGCTGGCGCTGGACGTGTTCGGCGCCGCTTCGGGCCTGGGTGCAGCCGGCCAATGGGGCCGCATCGGCACCGGCGTGGGCTTCGCACTGGCGGCAGCGGCCACCTTCGGCATCGCGCTGGTGCTCACGCAGCACGAAACCGGCGACCTCGATGGCCGGGTACGCACCGCCACCACCATGGCGATCGCCGCCATCGTGGCACTGGGCAATGTCGGGTTGCAAGGCGGCTTTCATTTGCCGCAGGCCACGGCCGGCTGGTGGGGCCTGGCCACCCTGACCTTCCTCTACGGCACCGCCTTCACCATCATGTTCACCGTGTTGCCCAAGCTCGGCGTGGCCGGCAACTCGGCCATCATGAATGTGGAGCCGGTATTCGCACTGGTGCTGGCCTGGCTGATCCTCGGGCAATCGATCGCGCCGATCCAGGTCGGTGGGGCGCTGCTGGTGGTGGGCGCGGTGATGGCCCTGGGCCTGCGGCGGCGCTGACGGCTTTCTCAGAGCTTGGCCAGCGCGCTGGCAAGATCGTCGCGCAAGTCCTGCGGATCTTCCAGGCCGACATGCAGCCGCACGAGGCGGCCTTCGTCGGGCAGCACGCTCAAGGTTCGCAAGTGGTAGGGAACGGCCGGCAGCACCAGGCTCTCGAAACCACCCCAACTCGTTCCCAGGCTGAAGAGTTGCAATGCGTCGATGAAGGCGGCGAACGCGGTTTCGCTGCACGGCGCCAACTCGAAGGTAAACGGCCCGGCCGCCCCGGAAAACTGTTCGCGCCACAGCGCGTGGCCCGGGTCGGACTCCAATGCAGGAAACATGACGCGCCTGACCTGCGCTTGCTGCTGCAACCAAAGGGCTATTTCCATTGCGGTTTGCTGGTGGCGTTGCAACCGGACAGCCAGCGTGCGAAGACCGCGCAGCGTGAGCCAGCAGGCGTCGGGCGCCGCGTGCACCCCGCTGCGATCGAAATAGCTCCGGGTGCTGGCGAGATCCTCATGGGAACCCGTGATCAAGCCCAGCATCAGGTCGGAATGGCCGTTGATGTACTTGGTCGCCGAGTGGATCGAAATATGGACCCCAAGCGCGTGGGCGTCGAAGAAGACCGGCGTACCCCAGGTGGAATCGGCTGCCACCGGTATGTTCCTGCGCCGTGCCGCCGCGCAGACCGCGCGCACGTCGAGCATTTCCATGGTCAATGAAGCAGGCGTCTCGATGTAGACGAGGCTGGTGTTGTCGCGCAGTAACGGGGAAATGTCGGCACCGTTCGAAAAGAACTCGATCTCGGTGCCCCAGGCAGCCAGCTCCTTCTCGCAGAAGATGCGCGTCGGCCCGTACACACCGTCGCTGAGCAGCAGATGCTTGCCTGACCCGGCATGTGCGCTCAGGACCGCGACGATGGCCGCGAGGCCGCTGGCCGCCGCAAGGCATGTTTGCGCTCCTGCGAATGCTGCCATGGCGCGTTGCAACTCGAACGTGGTCGATGTCCCCGAGCGTCCATAGCGCGGCGAATCGAACACCGTCTGGTGGTGCGCGTGCTTGTAGTCGGCCAGGGTCTCGAACACCACGGTGGATGCGCGCACCAGCGGTGGATTGATGGCCTGGGCCGACTTGGCCGTGGCGCGGCCCGAGTGAACCAGGAACGTATCTGTGTGCATGCGAAGTACCAATGAATGGGTTGAGTCCGGCGTCGATAATAGGTTGGCATGCCAAAGCCAGACCGCCAGGAAACATCGCCGAAGCGCCAGGATGCAGGCCTGTGGGCAACACTCGCAAGAACGCATGCGGCAGGCAGCGTTTTGCCTCGGCACCAGCACCGGACCGGTCAACTGGTATTTGCAGTCAGCGGGGTCATGCTGGTGGAGACGCACCAGGCGCGGTGGACCATCCCGCCGCAACGCGCGCTGTGGGTACCGCCGCGCCACCCGCACACCATCCACATCATCTCGAACACCGAGATGCGCACGGTTTATTGCCAACCGGATCTGATCGCGCAATGCATGGCTTTTGTGCGCCAGGACGAAGTCCATGCCGTGGCCGCTTCAACGCTCATCAAGGAACTCGTGCTCGGCCTTTTCGACGCCCAGTTCGACCACGCCACGCGGCAGTTGATGGCTTGCTTGCTGTTGCAGACGCTGCGGCAGACGCCGAGCCTGCCAACCCATCTGCCGATGCCGGCAAGCGACGGCCTGCGCCACGCCGTGGCACTGCTGCTCAAGACCAATCGCTGGCAATTGCCGATGCACCAGCTCGCGTCCGTGGCGGCGATGTCCGAGCGCAGCTTCACGCGCCGCTTCACCGCCGAGGTCGGTTTGAGTTTTCGCGTCTGGCGACAACGCGCACGCATCATTGCGTCACTCGACCTGCTGGCATCGGACCGCCCGATCAAGACCATCGCCCACACCTTGCAGTTCGAGAGTGCGGCAGCCTACATCGCCGCGTTTCGCGCGCTCATGGGCCGTACGCCGAACGCGTTTCGGCAGGGGAATCAGGGCGCGGGAGTTGCGATATAGCGAGGCACTCGCCGACGGCTGCGCGAGGCAGCTTGGGCGTAGCAAAAGTCTCTCTGAAATTCAGTCCGACCGCATGCACCGGAAGCACGGGCTCCTGGCTTCGCGGCACTGAATGCACCATGCCAAAACCGACCGTCGGCAACCATCAGAGGACGGCTGCCTCGAGCCAGGACCGGCAGCGCGCCGGTTCGTCCAGTGCGTCGAGCAGGTCGAACACGCCCATGCCCAGCAGGGTATGCATTCGCGCAATCGCGCGATCTAGGTGCTCAGGACTCTGCGTTGCCAGTTGTACGCTGCGCGGCGCGTCAGGAGCCGCCTGCCCTCGTTCGCGGTACATCGTTTCGACGGCTTGGCTGAGCGTGAGAGACCGGCATGGAACGCCTTGATCGCGTTGCACGTACGGCGTAAACATCAGTAGAAGGCCTTCGACACCCGGAGTCCTTGGCCAGACCGCCCAGTAGCCGACGGCATTGGCCTTGACGAACAGATCCTGATTCAGACCGAGCCGGAACCCATGCGCGGCGAACGCAGGCGCCAACGCCTGCCGTACCTGCACGAACGTCTGCAGCGGACTCAAGGGTCGGCCGGCGACCGGTGCCGGGGCATCGATCTCGATCAACGACGTGCTGCCATACGGGTGGTGCAGGCGACCGTCGGGTGTCCAGACGCAGTGGTCCTCGACGCTGTACACAGTGAGACCCAGCGCATAGGCCAACGGACGCAGCGCCAGATCGGTCTGGCGGTCTGCGGTGCCGCTGCCCTGCAGGGTGCCCTCGGCGTTGGTGGCGAACTCCAGGTTGAGCCATGGGCCGGGCGTCTCGTCTGGCGAAAACCGGGCTCGCGCGGCGGCCAGGAAGCACTGCAAGGCAGGCGGGGCGCAGGCATCAGGCGCACAGGACTTCAGACGTTCAAGCTCGGCCAGCGGGTCTTCGCTGTGGTCATTGCTGTCATGCGCTCCCTGCCACACCACCAGCCGCCGCGCGCCGCTGCGCACCAGCCCCAGCGGCACCTGCAGTGCCGGCAGCACGCTGCGCAGCAGCCAGTGCGTGCGCAGGCTTTGCCCTTCCATCACGGCGATCCGCCGAAAGGCCCTCTGCAGCGCGTCGGATCGCTTTGCCAGCAGTGCGGCGACCACCTTGACTTCGGAGAAGAACATGAAGCCTTCCGCGGGATGTTCGGCAATGGGTTCCCAGAGCGTTGACGGTGGATCAACCATTCTGGCCAGCGCCTGGATGTCGTCCAGCGGTTGCAGCCATTGCAGCAGGTGTCGAAACAGCGCACCCCATTGCTGCGCCAGGCGATGTGCATCGCCCCCGTGCCCAAAGTGGGTGACGTACTCGCGAAGCACGCCGTTGTGCCGCAATTCGGGCACCACGCGCAACCCGCCGGCCTGCGCCAGCGCGATCAGATCCATCTTCAGGTTCCCGCACCCGAACTCTGTCTGTAGTTCCGGCGGCAAGGTGTGCCCGCCGGGCGCGACGTGCACCGACACCTGCAGTGTTGAGTGCAGCACGGAGCACAGCACATCGACGCGCAGCACTGCGCCGACAAAACGGTACCAGCGCTCACCGTTGGCCGGCAGCGGCCGTATCTGGAATGCAGACTCGCGGAACAGCGGGGTCCAATGCCCATGCAAGAACTTGGCGAGTTCGGCGTCACTCTGTGGTGCAGCGTCTGCTTCAGGCGCGGGCGGCGCAGCGGGGGCAGGATCGACTGCCAGCGAAAGCCGAACCAACCGACGACCGTCTGGCAGCGTGACCGAGCCATCGAAGTCGTTGAGGACGCACAGGCCTTCTGCGGCGGCTGCAGCCAGGATGGCCTCAACGGTCAGGACCAGGGATCCGGTTGCCGGCGCTAGTGTCAGCACAGTGCAGGGTGGCTCCGCTTCAGGCTCCTCTGCCCAGATCATGCTCGGATCGTGCCCTGACAGGTCTTGCTGCAGCCGCGCCAGGCAGCGGTCCAGCCGCGGGTCGTGCCCACCCGACGCGCGGCGTTGGTGCCAATGGTCCCTGGCACTGTCGGTATCGAACGGGAGTGGGCTGGCATGCCAGACGCGAAATAGCTGACTCATGCGTGGAATGTTAGGGGATAAGCAGCCGGTCCAAGCAGGCCCTATGACTCTCGCTGCGACAGCCCCAAAAAGACGCCAAGCCCTACCATCGTCGCGCCAGAGAGTCGGGTCAGAACCCGTGCGCGGGCCGCGCGGGCGGCCCTGGATTGAAGCAGACGATGCGCTGCAAACACCGCGACGACATCGACAAGCGTGTTGAGCACCACACAGATGCTTCCAAGCAATACGATTTGTGGCACCAACGGTTCACTCGGTAAAGCGAACTGTGGCAAGAAGGCGAGGAAGAAGAGCGCGGTCTTTACGTTCAATGCCTCAACAACGATCCCCTCAACAAACGCGCGGCGCGGCCCGCGCGGTTCAACATTCCCGACTTCAAGGGACGTTTCCTTGCGTATGAGAATGCGAAAGCCAAGGTAGATGAGGTAGGCCGCGCCGACGTACTTCACTATGTTGAACGCGAACGCTGACTGGGCAACAAGAAGCGACAAACCAAGCGCCGCAGCGAGGACGTGGGCCATTCCTCCTATTCCTGTCCCCAAGCACGAAGCCAAGCCCGCTCGACGGCCGCTCGATACTGTCCGAGCGACCACGTAGGCAATCCCTGGTCCCGGAGTGATTGCGAGAACGCACGCGGCCAATATGAAGGTAATAAATGACATGCTGTTTTGCTCAATTCTGGGTGTGTCTTAGAGCTGGCGGTGGCGGCTGACTCTCATGGCTCCTGCTTGTTCGGGCCAAACCACTTCTCCAGTAGGTCCAGTTCCTGGCCGTGCTCCCTGCGGTAGCGCTCGCGGTCGATACGGATGCGGCCGAGATGGTCTTCCAGGTTGCCAGGCACGAGTCTTGTTCCGAAATCGATGGGGACGGTGTCTTCCTCGACCTTCGTCATCCGGGCAAGAATTTGCCTGCCCACCACGGTGCGGTAGTGCGAACCTTCCCAATAGTTGCGCATACTCGCGCGCCCGCTGACGTCCGGAACGGTTTCGCTCGTCACGCTGTTGAAGCCCGAGAAGTCGAACAGCCCGATGTCGCAGCCCTGCTCCTGCGCTTCGCTGGCGACGCGCACGAGTTGCCGCTTCCAGGCGTCGAGTTCGCCGCCGAAGCCTCTTCGGTAGAAGTTCTCCAGCGTGATGGCATGCAATGGATTGACATAAATCAAGACACGAATACCGGCCTGGCAAAGCTCGCCGATTGCGCCCCGAAAAGCAGGCATGGCCGGCATGGCCTTGTTGTTCACGCCTTTGACGGCCAGAACATCCTTGAAGAGGACTTTGGACACGCCGCCGCGGTCGATCATGTTTCGAACGATGCAAGCCTCGTCCCTTTGCCCGTGGAATGCGAGGCTCGATCGGCAGACCGCCTCGGTCCGTCCCGCGAGCAAGTCAAGGGAAGCCACTGTCATATCGAACGACAGGGCTCTCTTCAGATCAAGCACCGTGCGGCGCAGCCAGTAGCTGGTATCGGATGCCACCAGCTCCGGCGTGAAATCCGGATGGCCGCCGTCCAGTGAGAACTCCCAGTAGTCCACGCCCCACACCACGGTATCCAGCCGCGAGGCGACCCTCGCATGCCTGAGCAGTGAGATGGCGTCAGCGAGCGACCCGCCCGCGATCCCACCGTTGAATACCCGCTTGGCGTTGAAAAACTTCGGGTCCGCGGGCAGCGCCCAATGCGTTCGGGAATTGCCCACGTACAGGACTTGCGGCTGGTACTTGTGAACGGCGAAGGTCTTGCCCCATGGCGCCAGTTTTTCTCCCACCGGCTGCAATCGCTGCACGTGAGGAGTCTCCCACTGGTGGGTAAGAAATGGATCGAGGCTGTAGTTGAGAAAGAGGATCGCCGCCATGGAGCCGAAGACCAGCGCAGCGAAGATGGCGAGATAGCGTGAGAAAGCGCGATCGGGAATCTGGCTCGGGGAAGTCACGGACGATCGCCTTCCTCAGAACTGAAAGTAAAGGAAGTTGCTGGGGCGATTGAGGCTGAGGATGCAGGCGCACAGCATCACCGCCAGGCCAATCGACCACAAGCGCGAGGGCATCCATGCCAGCCAGGGCCAATCCCTGGGTTCGCTCAATTGCTCCAGGCACGGCTCGAAGCGCCGGAATATCTCCTGGGTGTTGGGCGCGAAGAATGCCAGCAACATGGCAGTTGCAAGGACGGCCAGGCCGAAGGCATCAAAAGAGCGGCTCCAGCCAAAGCTTGGCTGCAGGCCGAGTGCGCCCAGCGGTGCGACGAGCGTCCTTGCCACCTCCGGCAGAAGAACACCATGGGCGCCGCCCAGGCCTTTGATGACGCTTATTGCCGTGGTGAAATCGACGGCGCGAAAAAACACCCATGCAAACGCGACAGCGGCGAACGTGAGGCATCTCGCGCTCCACCGGTAGGCATTTCCAGTACGCCAATTGAGCCTGCGTACCAGTGCTTGCCAGGAATGGTTGATGACCAGGTAAACGCCGTGCAGTGCGCCCCATACAACGAAGGTCCAGCCGGCACCATGCCAGAGGCCACCCAGCAGCATGGTGATCATCAAGTTTCTGTAGCGTCCCACGGGGCCGGATCTGTTGCCACCCAGGGGCACATATAGGTAGTCCCGCAAAAAGCGCGACAAGCTCATGTGCCAACGCCGCCAGAACTCGCTGATGCTTTCCGCCTTGTAGGGCGAGTTGAAGTTCAACGGAAGGCGAATGCCGAACATCCGTGACAAGCCGATGGCCATGTCGGAATAGCCGGAGAAATCGAAATACAGCTGAAAGGTGTAGGCCAGTACGCCAAGCCACGCGTCCAGCAGTTGTGGCGATGCATTGGGCTCGAAGGCATGGTTTGCCAGCGGCGCGATGTTGTCGGCGATGAGCACCTTTTTCGCCAAGCCAACGGCGAATATCGAGATGCCCACTGCAATGCTCAAGGCCGATGCCCGATAGATCCGGCTTTCTGCGAACTGCGGCATCATTTCCCGGTGATGCAGCACCGGGCCCGCGATCAGGTGAGGGAAGTAGGTGACGAAGAGTACGTAGTGGACAAATCGATACTCCTGCACCTTGCCCTGGTAGGTGTCGACCAGAAACGCGATCTGGGTGAAGGTGAAGAACGAGATGCCGATCGGAAGCGCGACATTGAGCAAGGGAATGCCCGCATCTGAAGCAGCATTGACCGTCAGGATGAAGAAATCCGCGTACTTGTAGTAGGCGATCGCCAACAAGTTCACTGCGATGGCAAAGCCCAGCAGCTGCTTGCGCACCGCGCCGCTCGCGCGGCTTATGCCGTAGCCGGCGAAGAAGTTGAATGCAATGGAACCTCCCAGCAAAAGGAGGTAACGGTGATCCCAGTACCCGTAGAAGAACAAGGATGCAGCCGCCAGCCAGGCCGCCGCCAACTGCTGGTTGACCCGGCCCAGCCAGAAGAACCCCGCCACGACCAGTGGCAAATAGAACAGCAGGAATTCAAGCGAGTTGAAGAGCATGCTCGGTCTTGAGCAGACTTCTGATCGCACCAGCTTTCATGTTCTTGATCCTCCCTATGGCTCGCCTTGAATCGCCAAGTGCACTATAGCCCCAGACGGCGGCCCCTTACTTGAAAACAGGCCTGAAAAAGCTCCGCTCGTAGCTCAGGAAGCAACGCGTGTCCGCTGCGTACTGGAAGGCAGCCTGGCACTCGGGATCCTGCATCGACTGAGTTCGGTAGGTCTCGTACGCGGCCAGGCTCGGGAAACTGAACATGGCCAAGGCCACATCGCTGGCGCCTTCGGACGGCAGGAAGTAGCCATGGTGCTGGCCGCCGAACTTCTCGACCAGCGGAATCCAGATTTTTCCGTAGTGCTCGAATTCCTTGAGCTTGTACGGATCGATGATGTAGCGAAGGTAGCAAGTAACCACGGCGGCTCCTGTCGGTTTTTGAGATTGGAGAGCTTACTGGCTGGCCCGGATCAAGCGGATGGCTTGCGGCAGCGAGTTGGCTTGGGGGATGAAATAGTCGACCGTTGCGCCCAGGATCACCGCGCACGCCAAAGCGCCTGCCAGCGGCTTCCAGGTCAGGCGAACGGCGGCGGAAATCCACCCCTCGCGCACGACACGAATGGCGGTGCGGGCCGACACATAGGAAAACGCCAGCTCGACGGCAACGGCCAGCAATACTTCCCAGCCAAAATACAGCAGCAGCAACGAGCCTGCACCAAAAATCACCGCAAAGCCGATCAGGAAGATCGCCACCACAGGCACCACGACCACCGCGCCCTCGTCCGCGCTTGCTGCCGCTTCGAACGCTCCGCCGGCAACATTTGACAGCCCTTCTTCCGCCAGGCCTTCCCCGGAGAAGTCCGCCGAGGCGCCACCGCCGCCAAAGTCGCCACCTTTGCCCGATGCGATGGCAGGAAAGTCGGGTTGGCCTGGTGCGCCGTCCAGGCTTCCTCCCGAGCCGGGCACGGGAATATCGGCAGGCATGTCGAAGTAGTCGGAGTCGCGCTTGAGCAGTGCCGCGGCCCACAGCCGCACCACAACCAGGAAAGCGCCGTACCCGACGCCCAGCGTGACCAGGTAGCGCACGGCAAGCGAATCGACGCCTGCCAGCATCTGCAGATGCGATGTCAGCCACATCAGGCCGAGGATGATCAAGCCGATCCAGAGGCCGTGCAGCCACAGGGTGTGGCGCTGGCGCAGCTCGCGCTCGACCTGTGATTCCCACAGCCGGACGGCGCGCCAGTTGGACAGGTTTTTCAATCGCCAACCACCACCGGCACGCGCAGCGCCAGCGCGCACATGAGCTCATAGCCCACGGTGCCACCGGCCTGGGCGACCTCGTCGATGGAGAGCAATGTGCCATTGGGCGCGCGGCCCCAGAGCGTGACGTCGGTGCCGATGCCGACCTCAATGCCCGCTTCCTGCAGCGGCGCGAGGTCGACCGTGACCATGTCCATGCTGACACGGCCGACCAGGCGGGTTCGCACACCATTCACGAGGATCGGCGTGCCGGTGTTGCAGTGGCGCGGGTAGCCGTCGGCATAGCCACAGGCGACCACGCCGATGCGCAGGGGCTGCTCGGCGATGAAGTTGGAGCCGTAGCCCACGGTGTCGCCGGCCTTGAGTTCCTGCACGCCAATGATGCGGCTGGCCAGGGTCATGGTGGGCTGCAGCGCCCAATCCGTGGCGCTGTGCTCGGGGTAATCGGGCGAGCTGCCGTAGATCGCGATGCCCGGGCGCACCCAGTCGGCGCGCACCGCGGCATCGCTGCCGGCATGGCGCAAGGTGGCGGCGCTGTTGCCGACGGTGCGCTCGCCCGGCAGGTCGCGCGTGACGGCGTTGAAGGTCTGCAGCTGCTGCGCGATGCCCTTGGGGCCATCGGCGTCGCTGAAGTGCGTCATCAGCGAGATTTCGTCCACTTGCGGCAGCACGTTCAGGCGGGTCCAGGCCGCGCGGTAGCGTTCGGGGGCGAAGCCCAGGCGGTTCATGCCGGAGTTCATCTTCAGGAACACGCGGTGCGGCTGGTGGGTCTTGTGAGTGGCCAGCATGTCGATCTGCGCATCGCAATGCACGGCATGCCAGAGGTTCAGGCGCGAGCAAAGCTCCAGGTCGCGCGCCTCGAAAACGCCTTCGAGCAGCAGGATCGGGCCGCGCCAGCCCAGGCGCCGCACGCGCTCTGCTTCATCCAGGTCCAGCAGTGCAAAACCGTCGGCGCCGCGCAGGCCCTCGAACACCCGCTCGATGCCGTGGCCGTAGGCGTTGGCCTTCACCACGCCCCAGACTTTGGCGTCCCCGGCCGCCTGGCGCGCGCGCGCCAGGTTGTGGCGCAAAGCTTCGGAATGGATGGTGGCCTGGATGGGACGTGGCATGGCGCGGGCTTTTGGGGGAGGCTGGAATGCTGCGGATTTTGGCACCGCCGGCCATGCTATAACCGCTGGACGTTCGGAGACACCCCACAAATCAACCGGCATCAGCAGCACTGATGCAGCCACAGCCCATTCATGAAGCGCGGTTTTTACACCATCATGTCAGCGCAGTTCTTCAGCTCGCTGGCAGACCAGGCCCTGTTCGTCGGGGCGGTGCAGTTGCTCAAGACCGGTGGCGCGCCTGAATGGCAGCAGGCTGCGCTGGTGCCGATGTTTGCGCTGTTCTATGTCATCCTGGCCCCCTTCGTGGGGGCTTTTGCTGACGCCCTGCCCAAGGGCAAGGTCATGTTCGTCAGCAACGCGATCAAGGTGGTCGGCTGCCTGATGATGCTGTTCGGCACGCACCCACTGATGGCCTATGCCATCGTGGGCCTGGGTGCAGCCGCGTATTCGCCGGCCAAGTACGGCATCCTGACCGAGCTGCTGCCGGCCTCGCAACTGGTCAAGGCCAACGGCTGGATCGAAGGCCTGACCATTGCTTCCATCATCCTGGGCGTGCTGCTGGGCGGGCAACTGGTGGGCGCGATGGTCTCTTCCAGGCTGCTGGCCATCGACCTCCCCTTCTTCGATACCGGCATCGACACAGCGCCCGAGGCCGCCATCGCCGTATTGATCCTGATCTATATGCTGGCAGCCTGGTTCAACACGCGCATCCCGCACACCGGTGTGCCGATGCGCGCGATGCCGAAGAACTTGCTGGCGCTGCTTCCCGATTTCTGGACCTGCAACAGCCGCCTGTGGCGCGACAAGCTCGGCCAGATTTCGCTGGCCACCACCACCTTGTTCTGGGGTGTCCTGGGCAACCTGAAGTACATCGTCCTGGGCTGGGCGGCCGCGGCGCTTGGCTACAGCGTCACGCAGGCCTCGGCGCTGGTTGGCGTGGTCGCCATCGGCACGGCCGTCGGCGCCGTCATGGCGTCGCTGCGCATGAAGCTGGACCAGGCCACCAGCACCATTCCCCTGGGAATTGCGATGGGCCTGCTGGTCCTGTTGCTCAACTTCATCAACAACGTCTGGCTGGCCGCGCCGTTCCTGATATTTCTGGGCGCCCTTGGCGGCTTTCTGGTGGTACCGATGAATGCGCTGCTGCAGCACCGCGGCCACAACCTGATGGGCGCCGGCCGCTCGATTGCCGTGCAGAACTTCAACGAACAGGCGTGCATCCTGCTCCTGGGCGCGTTCTACAGCCTGTCTACCGGGCTCGGCCTTTCCGCCTTCGGCGCGATCTCCGTCTTCGGCCTGGTCGTCGCCGGCTTCATGTGGGTCATCAAGCGCTGGCACCAGAGAAACTGCATCAAGGATCGCGAGGAAGTCGAGCACCTGCTGGACATCGCCCGCAACGACAACCTGCACGGATGAGCGGTCCGCGAGAGGGCTCGCTGCTGCCGGCCGCGGCCCTGATGTTCAATGCCTTCGTCTGGGGCGTCTCCTGGTGGCCGTTTCGGCAACTGCAGTCGGCCGGCGTGCATCCGCTGTGGGCCACCACCATCATCTATCTCTTTGCGCTGGCCTGCCTGCTGTGCGTGCGGCCGGCGGCGTGGCGCGGCTTGTGGCGTGAACCGGCGCTGTGGCTGCTGGCGCTTGCCTCGGGCGTGACCAATGTCGGCTTCAACTGGGCGGTGACCATCGGCGACGTGGTGCGCGTGGTGCTGCTGTTCTACCTGATGCCGGCCTGGTCGGTGCTGCTGGCCTGGGCCCTCCTGGGCGAGAAGCCGACGGCGGCCGCCATGCTGCGCCTGGTACTGGCGTTCGTGGGTGTGGGCGTGGTGTTGCTGCCGGCCAGCGCCATGTCGTTTGCCGCGGGCGCGGGCTTGTCGGTGGCGGACGCGCTGGCGCTCCTGGGCGGTTTCAGCTTTGCCCTGACCAATGTCATGCTCCGAAAGCTGCGCGCGGCGCCCAGCGCTTCACGCATGCTGGCCATGTTCGGCGGCGGTGCGTTGCTGGCCGGCCTGAGCGCCAGCCTGGGTGTCGCGGCCGGCACGATGGCGGGGTTGCCGCCCGCAGCGCCGGGATGGGCCGTGCTGGCGGGCGTGCTGGCGCTGGCTTTCCTGGTGGGCAACTACGCGCTGCAATACGGCGCCGCGCGCCTGGCCGCTGGCACGACGTCCATCGTGATGCTGACCGAGGTGGTGTTTGCCAGCGCTTCGTCCGTTGCGCTGGGTGCCGCCGCCATGGAGCCGCGCACCTGGATCGGTGGCACGCTGATCGTGCTGGCGGCTTTGCTGGCGGCGTTCCAGACAAGAAACTGAGCGCAGGCGTTTGACCCCGAGGCGCCCGACCCCGGATACTCCTGGCTGTGCCCGCCAACTCCAACTCCCTGCTCAGAACCCTGCGCCAGCGCTTCGGGCGCGCAACAGTCTACGGCGGGCTGGCGTTTCTGCTTAGTCTCGTGGCGCTGGGCGAACTGGTGTGGTTCCACAAGCTCGATGCAATCGACAACCGCGTGGGCGACGCGCTGATCCGCTGGAACGCCCAAAGCCGTGTGCCGCCCGGCGATGTGGTCTTGATCGACATCGACCAGCCTTCGCTCAAGAACCCCAAGATGTTCGAGCTGGCCGGCGCGTGGTCGTGGCCACGCGTGATCCATGCGGAATTGATTGCCAAGCTGGCCGAAGACAACCCGCGGGCCATCGTGCTGGACTTGATTCTTTCACCGCCGGACCGGTTTCGACCGGAAAACGATGCACAGCTGGCCCTGGCGCTGGCGTTCGAACGCGCGTTTGTCCCGATGATCCTGATGGAGGACTCCTCCGAGGTGGCCACGCTCTCGATGGCGCCCAAGGCCATGGGCATTCGCGCGCTGCCGGGCGCTGTCCCCGACGCCAAGTACGGCATCGACGGACCCACCGCGCTGCCGGGGGAGGTCTGGCGCACCGGCTACATCAACTTCATCAAGGACCGCGACGGCCTGGGCCGGCACACCGAAACCGGCCGCGAAGTGAGCGGCTGGTGGATACCGCACATCGTCGGGCGCGTGGCGGAGGTACTGAAGTTTGAACAACCGCCGGCGCACCGCTTCAGGCTGAACTGGTACGGCAGCGAATTCACGCGCATCCCCTATGCCAAGGCCTATCTCGCGACCCAGACCGGCGACGGCAAACTGCCCTTCGATGCGCGCAACAAGATCATCATCATCGGCGCGACTGCCAGCGGCCTGCTCGACTTCGTGCCCACACCGATCGACGCGACCACGCCGGGGCCTTTCGTGCTGGCGACGGGCATCGCCAACCTGCAGAACGGCGACTGGCTGCGTCCCGCGCCGGCCTGGGCCAGCCCGTTCCTGGCGCTGGTGCTGATCTATGGCCTGGGCCTGGCATTTGTCCGGCGGGTTTCGCCGACCTGGGTGGCCACCGGTTATGCGGCGTTCTGCGGGCTGACTCTGTTGGTCGCCATCGGCGCGCTGAAGGGCAATGTGTACTGGATCCCGGTGTCCCCTCTGGCGCTGGGCGCGGTCGCCTTGCTGAGCTTCGGCCTGCTTTCCTCGCGCCTGGAGATGACCCAGCGCCACCATGTCCAGGCCATGTTCTCGCGCTTTGTCGACCCGCGCATCGTGGCCAATCTCTCCGAATCCGACGGGGTGGCGGAGGCCCAGGTCTCGGCCAGCCGCGAGATCACCGTGCTGTTTTCCGACATCCGCGGCTTCACCAGCCTGTCGGAACATCGCCAGCCAGAGGAAATAGTGCGCATGCTCAACCGATATTTCGAGATGCAGGTGGAAGTGATCTTTCGCCACCATGGCACACTCGATAAATTCATTGGAGACGCCATCATGGCCTTCTGGGGAGCGCCCATCGCGCAAGACAACCATGCCGTGCTGGCGGTGCAGGCCGCCCTGGCCATGGGCGAGGCACTGCAGGGCTTTGCCGACGAGATGGCCAAGGAAGACGCCAGCGCGCGGTTTGACATCGGCATCGGCGTGCACACCGGTGCCGCCGTGGTCGGCTTTCTGGGCACCTCAAAACGCTTGGATTACACCGCGATTGGTGATACGGTTAACTTGTGCAGCAGGATCGAGGGATGCACCAAAGGCGTGGCGCGCGTGCTGGTTTCGGAGGCCACACGCGAACAGTGCGGCGACGCCTTCGAGTTCATCGACCGCGGCGCCTTTGAAGTCAAGGGCCGCGAGCAGGCTGTCCAGTTGTTCGAGCCACGCCGCAAAGCAGTCGCCGGCGCGGCATCAGACCTTCGCGAAGGAGCACTAGCATGAAGAATTCCCTCATCAAGACCTTCTGGCACGCATTGGCCGCGGTTTGCCTGGGCGCGTTCAGCCTGGGCGCGCAGGCGCAGGCGCTGCAGGTCTCGACCGAAAGCGAGCTGCGGGCGGCGCCGGCACTGGATGCCCGGGTCCTGATGAAACTGGCGCCCGGCACCGAGGCCCAGCAGACCGGCTCGCAAGGCGGCTGGATCAAGGTCAAGGTGCAAAACCAGGAAGGCTGGGTGCGCCTGACCCACGTCAAGGCGATGGCGCCGGCACCGGCGCAGGCCGCCAACCCGATCACCGGCCTGGCCGGCATGTTTTCCGCCAACAGCAACCGGCCCACCGCCACCACCGGCACGCGCGGCCTGACGCAAGAGCAGCTGGCCAACGCCCAACCGGCACCGGCTGAAGTCCAGCTGCTGGAACGCTACGCCACCAGCGGCGCGCAAGCCGAACAACATGCCAAGAGTGGACGGCTCGCGGCGCAGCGCATCGAGCCCTACACCGAGGCCGATCGATGAGATTAAGCCGGCTGGCGGTCGTACTGGGCGCAGCGGTCCTGGCGACCGCATGCCAGACGCCGCCGGGCTCGTCCGGGTCATCCGGGCTCGGGGGCCTGTCCTCGGCGCTGGGCGCCCTGGGTGCGGCCGCGCCTGCCAGCCCGATCAAAGACATGCTGGAAGGGGCGGCCGCGGCGACCAAGGATTACACCGCCGAAGATCAGCGCAAGCTGGGCACCGAGTTCTCCGCCGTGCTGCTGGGCGCCCGGCCGCTGCTGCGCAATGACCTGGTGCAGCGCTACGTGAACCAGGTCGGCTACTGGGTGGCCATGCAGGCCGAGCGCCCCAAGGACAAGGACGGCCGCGAGATCAACTTCGCCTGGCGCTTCGGCGTGATCGACTCCGAGGCGGTCAACGCATATGCCACTCCGGGCGGTTTTGTGTTCGTCACGGTCGGCCTCCTGAGAAAACTCAACTCCGAATCCGAATTGGCCGGCGTGCTGGGCCATGAAATCGCGCACGTGGTGCAAGGCCACTACCTGGCGGCCATCAAGAAAGGCGGCTTTACCCAGCTGGCCGGTGGCGTCGTCCAGGCCAAGGCCGGCAATACGGCAGTCAACGCAGCCATGGTGAACGCGGTGCGCAACATCTACGCCAAGGGGCTGGACAGAACCGACGAATTCGACGCCGACCGCCAGGGCCTGCTCTACGCCACCCGGGCTGGCTACGCGCCGAATGGGCTGCCGGCCGTGCTGCGCATGTACGCGGCCAGCGGCTCGTCCAACGACATGAACTTCCAGCTGCTCTTCAGCACCCACCCGAACCCGGCCGAGCGCGCCAGCCGGCTCGACCCCCTGGTGGCCGGCAAGTTCGCACGGACGCCGCGCGTGAGCAATGAAAGCCGGTACGAGCAGATCAAGCGGCTGATTCGGTAAAAAACCCTCGCCTGCGGCGTGCGGTATTTCGGAGGACCACATGACCGTCGATTTCGAATCCACTGGCGACCGGCCATTCTCTGCGTGGCGCGCGCACAGCCAGGAAATCTCCGGCATCAACCTGATCGGCTACGCGACGCACAATTTCGGGATCGGCAATTCGTTTCGCCACATCGCATCCGCCCTGTTGGCCAAAGGCATCCCGATCCGTATCCATGATCTTGCGCAGCAGGTTGCGGTGCAGGGACGCGATGATTCCCTCACAAGCCATTTCGTCGAGCAGATGCGCGAGCTGCCGTTCGAAGTCAACCTGTTTTGCCTGAACATCATGGCCTTGCCCGATCTGCTGCTGCGGATCAAGGAAGACGAGCTGGCCTGGGACAAGCGACTGAATGTGGCGGTCGTCTTCTGGGAATTGCCGGTGCTCCCGCCGCACTGGCTGCCCGCCATCGCCGCATTCGACGTAGTGCTTTGCAGTTCATGGTTCATTCGCGAGTCCATCGGTTGGCAGGTGCCGGGCACGGTACCGCTGCATTTGCACTATCCGCTTTCGATGCCCGAGATCCCGAGAATGGACCGCACCTCCTTTGGCATTCCGCGCGATGCCTATGCCTTCTATTTCAGCTTTGACCCCTTCTCCGGCATGGACCGGAAAAATCCGTATGCCGTATTGCAGGCGTTCCGCCAGGCGTTCGACGGCGCCGGCAACACGCATCTGGTGATCAAGCTGAACGCACCGTCCGCGGACTCTCCCGCCTTGTCGGCGGACGCTCGCCGCTTCATCGCGGAATGCGCCAGCACGCCGCATGTGACCTTGATCTCGCGCTCCATCAGCTACGCCGAGACGCTTGGGCTGTGCCAGGCCTGCTGCGACTGCTATGTCTCGCTGCACCGGTCCGAAGGTCTCGGCCTGGGCCCGATGGAAGCCATGCTGCTGGGCAAGCCGGTCATCCTCACGGCGTGGTCCGGCAACATGAGCTACGCGCCAGCCTACGCCAGCTGCCTGGTGCCCTGCGGCCTGGTGCGCCCCGACGGCATGGATGCGCCGCAGTTCGAATCCTCGTTTCTCGGCGCCCGCGCACGCTGGGCCGCCCCGCGCGTGGCCAGCGCTGCGTACTGGATGAAGCGGCTGGCCACCGAACCCGCTTTCGCCGCGCAGCTTGCAGCGCAGGGCCGCCAGCATGTTGCGCGCTACGTGGCCGAGGCCGCCGAATGCCGGTTCGTGGACGAGCTGTCATCCCTGTATGTACTCAAGAAAAGCCATGGCTTCGGGGTCCCGCCGCTCGAGGAGTCGCAGCGCCGCATCCTGCGGTCCCGCAAGGCGCATTTCGGCTTGCGCGTGCAACGCCTGCGAAGACTTCTGACCAATCATGTCCCGGGCTTCTGGCGGCTCTTTCGCTGGATGAACCGGCCGGGCAGGGACGGCCTATAGGGCCGGCGCTCTCCAATTTGCGCGGCCAATCTGCTTAAATGCCCGGATGAGCACCATCTACGACTTCGACGCCCAGGACATCAACGGCAAATCCGTCAAGCTGTCCAAGTTCAAGGGCAAGGCCCTTTTGATCGTCAACACCGCGAGCGCCTGCGGCTTCACGCCGCAGTTCGCCGGGCTGGAAGAGCTGCACCAGAGCTATGGCAAGAAGGGGCTGGTGGTGCTGGGGTTCCCGTGCAACCAGTTTGGTGCGCAAGACCCGGGCAGCAATGAAGAGATCGCCGGGTTTTGCGAGATCAACTACGGCGTGAGCTTTCCGATGATGGGCAAGATCGACGTCAACGGCGCCAGCGCCGCGCCTTTGTACCAATGGCTTGCGGCCGAGGCGCCGGGCCTGTTGGGCAGCAAGGCGATCAAGTGGAACTTCACTAAATTCCTGGTCGGCAGGGACGGGCAGGTAGTCAAGCGCTACGCGCCCCAGGATGCACCGGCCTCTTTGGGCCGGGATATCGAGGCGGCTCTTTCGGCTTGAGGCCGAACAGCGGGCGCAGCCAGCGCACCCGCCGCACACCGGCCGTGATGGCCCAGCAGCCCAGCACCGTGCCCGCCACCAGCAGCGCCGGTTCGAGCACCGGCCCGAGTTGCAAGGGCGCCAGCCAGACCACGCCGACGATGATCAGCGTCTGGTGCAGCACATACCACGGGTAGACCGATTCATTGGCCCAGCGCAGCCAGGGCCAGGGCCGGTTCAGCTTCAGGTGCGCCCAGCCCAGGATGGCCAGCACGGTGGACCACATGTAGAGATCGGCCAGCATGCGCACGCCTGGGCGCAAGACACCGCCCTGGCTCAAAGCAACGGGGCGCAATACCGTAACCAGGGCGAGCAACACCAGCGCCAGGCCCAGCGAGTACCAGCGCAGCCGCGTGGCCTCGGCCCAAAAGCCTTCGTCAAGACCGATCCAGTAGCCGTACAGAAACAGAGTGAAGTAGACCGCGTGCAGCCAGCCGTCGTGGATCAGGTCGTGCGTGGGCGGAAAGTGCGGCCACAAGGTCAGCGCATAGAAGAACATCGGCAACGCCGGCACCAGCCACAGGGCCACGCCCCGCAGGCCGGTAAAGGCCCGGCGCAGGCGCTGGCCGGCGGCCGAATCCAGCAGCGGCAACAGCAAGACCAGCGCCGCCGAGTAGAACCAGAGGTAGGTGAGGTACCAGAGGTGGTTCCAGGTCACGCCGAAGTCCCAGCCGTCGAAGGCGTTGCGCGGCCAGGGCCCGCCGCCGTAGTACTTGAGCAGGAATTCGCCGAACCCCGGGGCGATCGTCCCGTTGGCCACGCCCTGCGCATAGGGCTGGAACGGCACGACCACGGCCATGCCGAAGACCAGCGGCAGCAACAGGCGCACGCTGCGCTGGCGCAGGAGCCCGCCGGTCGTCTGGCCGCGCCGGAGAAAGCCGATGGCCAGGCCCGAGATCAGGAACACCAGGTCCATCCGCCAGAGGTTGAGCGCGCGCATCGGCCACTGCAGCCACTCCGCCGCATGCGGGCTTTTGAGATGCCAGTGCCAGTCGGCAACGTAGTACATGGCGACGTGGTACAGGATGACGAGGGCAAAGGCCAGGGCGCGCAGGGCGTCGATGTCGTGGCGGCGGTGCATGGTGGCGGCTCCTTTTTTCGGTGAACGGCGGCAATTCTTGGCGCGCCGCCCGCACCTGTGGTGCCCGGAGGGACGAAAGCCGGGGGGTTTGTGATGAACGGCGGGCTTTGGGGACGAATTTCTGGCCGCCGCCTCTAGACTCTCGCCATGCCCGTTGACTTGAATACCTTGTTCGAGCGCTACCAGCCGGTGCGCCGCCGTGCCGAATTCGCCTTCTGGGTCGTGGTGCTGGGGCTGCAGGCCGCTTTCAACAGCCTGGTGACCTTGATCGAGGTGCGACACGCGAACCGGCTTGTGCTGCCCTGGGAGCCGGTGCTGTGGGAGCTTTCCAGCGTGCTGGTCGTGGGTTCGCTGATTCCGGGGATCGCGGCGTTTGAGCGCCGTTTCCCGTTGCGCTGGCAAAAGCTGGGGCGCACCCTGCTTTGGCACCTGGGCGCTAGCGTCGTGTTTTGTATCGTTCATGTCCTGGCCACCGTGGCGTTGCGCCGCGCCGGCTACGCCGCCTTGGGCAGCCACTACGCGTTCGGTGACTGGCTCACACAGCTGGCCTACGAATACCTGAAGGACGTGCGCAGCTACGTGATGATCCTCGCGGCGATCGTGAGCTACCGTTTCCTGATGCTGCGCCTGCAAGGCGAGGCGCGCGTGCTGGACGCACCCGACAGCCCGCCGCACACGCCGCCCGCGCCGCCACCGCAACGCCCGGAGCGTTTCCTGGTACGCAAGCTGCGCCGCGAATTCCTGATCGCGGCCGGCGACATCGAATGGCTGCAAGCCCAGGGCAACTATGTGGGCCTGCGCGTGCGCGGGCACGACTACCTCTTGCGCTCGACCTTGTCGGACTTTCTGGAGCAGCTCGACCCGGCGCGCTTTGTACGGGTGCACCGCAGCTACGCCGTCAACCTGGACCAGGTGGCCGAGATCGAGCCGATGGAGGCCGGCGATGCGCGGCTGCGCATGCGCGACGGTGGGCAAGTGCCCTGCAGCCGGCGCTACCGCGACGCGCTGGCGCCAGGCGGCTGAACGCAGCGGCGTTAGCCGGTGACCGTGCCGCGCCGGTCGACCTTGCGGCTCAACACGACGGATGTATGCGTCTGGTGGATGCCTTCGATGCCGCCGATGTGGTCCAGCAGCGCATCGAGCTGTTCATGCGTATCGCAGCGCAGGAACACCATGTAGTCGAACTGCCCACTGACCGCCGACACCTCCTCGACCTCGGGCCGGCGCTCCAGCGCACGAATCACCGCCGCGGCATTCTTGGGGTTGACGCTCAGGCCGCAGAAGGCGCGCACCGCGGGTTGCTCAAGGCGCCGGCCCAGCCGCACGCCGTAGCCGGCAACGATTCCTTCGCGCTCCAGCCGGGCGATGCGCGCAACGACGGTGGTTCGCGCAATCTTGAGCATGCGGGCGAGCGCCGCGGCCGGTTCGCGCGCATTGGCCTGCAGCAGGCTCAGCAGGTGCCGGTCGGTGTCGTCCAGGCGCGGGTCCATCAGGCCGCGCCCGCTTTATGCAAAAAGGAACTGATCATGGCTTTGGATGCCCGCATCTCGTCTACGATCCGCTCCCAGAATATCACTGGCGGCGCCGAGTGCCGCGTAGTAGCGGCCAACGCGGGTCGATAGAAACGCCTCCAGCGGCACCTGCTCCTGCCCGACGAAGCCGCGCGCCGGCAGCTTGCCCGCACGCAGAAGCTCGAACACCCCGACGACGCCGGCGGCGGTCGACAGCTCGATCGCGGTGCGCTCACTGCCGCGAAGCGGTGCGCCGAAGATGCGTGCCAGGCGCGTTTCCTGCTCGAAACGCCCAGCGCGCCGGCCCGACGCCGATGCGAAGACGATGACAACGTCCTCGCGGCTGTGCGGTACGGCCTGCACCAGGATCTCGCGCAGCAAATCGCGGCGTTCGATCAAGCGCAGGTCATGCAACAGGAAGCGCATCGCGTCGCGATGGCCCGGGTAGCGGATGGTCTTGTAGTCGAGGTTGCGCACTTTGCCGCGCAGCGTCTCGCAAAGCGTGCCCAGGCCACCCGAGGTGTTGAAAGCCTCGAACGACTCGGCATCCAGCGTGAATGTCTCGTGTCCTTCCAGTGGCTGGACCGATACGGCCTGGCCATTGACGATAGCGTCGCACGGATTGCAGTATTCATTGATGACGCCATCGATGCTCCAGGTGAAGTTGTAGCGCAGGCTGTTGGTGGCATTGCGAGTCAGGGCGCCCACGCGCAGCCGCAGGTCGTACAACTCGTCGAAACGTCCGGCGAGATGGCTGCCCAGCATGCCGATCACGCCTGGTGCCAGCCCGCTCTGCGGCATCAGGACCGAGGAAGCCGATGCGGCGAGCTTGCGGATCGCGGTGGTCGCGGCCACGTCTTCGGTCAGATCGAAATAGTGCACGCCGCGCCGCGCCGCTTCCGTGGCGACACGCTCGGCAAGATAGAACGGCAGCGCGTTGATGACGACGCAGTGCGAAGCAAGCGCAGTGCCCAATGCTTCGACGCTTTCGACGTCGAGCGTGATCCGCCGCACCAAGGCGCCGTCCTGTGGCGCAGCGCCGGCGACGTGTTGGGCATCGCTGGCGATGCGGTCCGCGAGCGTGACGGGCAGGCGCTCGTACTCTGCCAGCATGGCAGCGACGGTGCTTCCGACTTTGCCTGCCCCCAGGACCAATACGCTGCGAATTTCCGAGGTCTTCATTCCAGTTCTCCTTGAGGCGAACGAAGAACCGCCCGCTGCCAGGAATCGTAGGGATGAAGGAGGACCGATGGTAGAGACCAGATCGTCGAGAAGACGTGCGACTTCCGTCGATTCGACGAACCGTCGCGATTGAAATGACCTGGCTCAGGTTGAAAGCGTGGCAGCGGCGCCGAAAGCGAAGACGCGAACATCGCGTGCATGGTCCGCCAGGCAGCGCGCGGCCTGGTCCGGTGGCAGCGGGCGCGAGAGCCCGAAGCCCTGGAACAGGTCGCAGCCCAACTCCATCAGGCAGGCCTGGTCGGCCGCGGCTTCCACCCCCTCCGCCACCACGACCATGCCGATCGCGTGTGCAACCCGCACGACCGAGTCCACCAGCAGCCGTGCATCGGCGCGGGTGGCGATGCCGTCGACAAAGATGCGGTCGATCTTGAGCTTTCGGCAGCGCAGGCGCAGCAGATAGGCCAGCGAGCTGTAGCCCGTACCGAAGTCGTCCAGCGCCAATTCAAAGCCGCGGGTCTGCAGGATGTTCACAATGGACTCGGGTTTGTCCATGTCTTCGAACACCGCGGTTTCGGTTAATTCGAACTCGACCTCCTCGGGGCCCAGTGCCAGCGCGTCCAGCTTGTCCAGGAATGCCCGGCGATCTTCCTCGCCGCGAAATTGGTGGGACGACAGGTTCAGCGCCACGGCAACGGCAGGCAGCCCTGCCCGGCGCCACTGGCCAAGGTCGCAATGCAGCCGGTTCAGGCACGCCAGGCCCAGGCCCGTGATGAGGCCAGCCTCCTCGGCAATCGGAATGAACTCGGACGGCGCAATCCAGCCCCGCTCCGGATGGTTCCAGCGCGCCAGGCCTTCGAATGACCGCAGGCGGCCGTCACGGTCGTAGATGGGCTGGTAAGCCAGAGCGATCTGGTCCTGCTTCAAGGCGGCGCGCAAATCCTGTTCGGTGCGCCTGCGCTGGCGCAGCGCCTCGCCCATGTCCGGCGCATACACTGCGTAGCCGTTCTTGCCTTGCCGCTTGACGTGGTACAGCGCCACGTCGGCACAGCGCATGGCCGCATCGGCCTCGGACGCATCCCGGGGCAGCATCGCCACGCCAATCGAGGTGGTGACCTGCAAGGTCGCGCCAGTGGGCGTCAGGTAGGTGCAGGGCTCCTCCGTCATTGCCACGGCGATGTACTGCACCACGTCCTCGGCCACCGGCGCATGCAGCAGCACGGCGAACTCGTCACCGCCCAGGCGCGCCACCACGTCGCTGGTGCGCACCAGGGCAGACAGCCGCGATGCGACGGCCTGCAATGCCGCGTCGCCCGCGCCGTGTCCGTGCGTGTCGTTGACCTGCTTGAAATTGTCGATGTCCACACACATCAGGGAGGCACCGTGGCGCTGGCGCATCGCCTGGGCCAGCGCATGCTCCAGTTCGCCCGAGAATGCCACCCGGTTGACCAGGCCCGTCAGCGCATCGTGGTGCGCAAGATATTGCGTGCGGTCTTCCGCATGCCGCACCTTGGCCCGCAGGCCGCGCGACAGGAAGCGCGTAAACGCCAACGCCACCAGCATGATCGCCAGGGCGCCACCCATGATGCCGAGCAACGCCAGCCACAAGCCGCTACGGCTGGCGCTGACCACCAGTTGTGCCTGCACTGTTCCATTGGCCACAACGTTGGCCCGCGCCGTGGTGTCGCCCGCGTGCCGTTGCAGCCAGCTGCTCGAATCTTGCGCGCGGGCATAGGCGACGAACTCGCTGCCGTCGGGCCAGACCAACCGCGCCGAACGCACATCGGGCGCGTCTTCGAAGGCACGCAGGATGTCGGCGGCGTCGCGCTTGTCGCGAAATACCACGGCGGCGGTGGCGGCGCGCGCGATCATGTGCGTGCGCGTGTTCAGGTCGTGCCTGAGCCGCAGGTCGAGCTGGCCGTACTGCAGCAAGGTCAGCAACAGCGCCATGATCAGCATGGCGCCTGCCAGCGGCCAGATGTCGCCTTGCCGGCGCAGTCGCCGCAAAAGATGGTCAGCCGTCAAGTCCGCGCCCTTCTTCCCATGTGCTGCCCTGCCTAGTCCTGGCGCACGTAGCGCGCCAAGCGCAGCAGCCGTGCGCTGATTTGTACACCCGCGCGGCGGGCAGCCGCAAGATTGATGTCGAACACCACTCGATTTTGATCCGTCTGCAGATTCAGGACGACCCCGCGGTCCAGCAATCCGTGCGCATCGCCGAGCAGCACGGTGGAGCCGGAGCGGCCCTGGAGCGCCTCGGCTTCGGCCGGCCCCACATAGGCCAGGTGGCAGGTGCGCAGTTCGCTGGCCGCGACGCGGCGTACCTCCAGCCGATGGCCATTGATCACCGCGCCGCGCACCCGCTCCAGCGCGGCCGCGAACGAACCAGGCGCGGCCAGGCACAGCAGCATGGGCTGCGTGGCTTCCATCACGCCAGTGGGCCAATCAAAAAAAAGCAGGGCGCGCAGCACCACCTGGGCCTTCAGGTCGTCTTCGCCAAGGCCCTGCGCCAACAGCGGCGTGTGCCACAGCAGCAATGCAAGAAGGCCGGTCCGCACGCGCCACGCCAGGGAGGGTGTCATAGGGTCCGCGACTCAGAACGCCACGCGCACGTCAAGCGCAACGCGCCGGCGTTCGCGCGGCACGCGCTGCAAGGCGGTGTCCAGCGTTGCCGGGTCCCAGGTGGCACGGTCGGCAACGTTGTGGACGATCAGCGCCATCGAACTGCCTGGCGCTATGCTGCGGCGCAAAACCAGATCGGCGGTCGCATAGGACGGCACCGCACCACGCTCGCCCGCGCGGCGCGCGATCGCCTGCCACTGCGCGCCGGCGCTCCATTGCGCGTCAAGCGGGCCGAACAGATGGCCCTTGTAGATCCAGCGCGGCGCATTGGTGGTTGGCTGGCCGTTGATCCGCACGCGCGCCAAAGACAGCGTGCTGCGCCATTGCCAGCGCGAAGCCAGGCGCTGCTCGTAGTCGATGTCGATGCCGGTGGAATGCCCGCGCGAGAGGTTTTCGTAACGCGACACGACGTTGTCAATCGGCACGAAATCGATCAGGTCGCGCAGCTGGTACCGGTAGGCGCTCAGGGTCAGCCGCGCATCGCGTCCCACCGGCCGCTCCCAGGCCAGCTCGAGCGTGGAGATGCGCTCGGGGCCCAGTTGCGGATTGGCCACCTGCGACACGCCGCCGTCTTCATAGAAGCGCTCATTCAGATTGGGCGCGCGAAACGCCTTGCCCGCCATCAGCTTGACGGCTTCGTTCGGACCCGGCCGGTACACCAGGGCGAAACGCGGCGATAGTTCGGGATCGAAACCGCCGACGTTGTCCAGGCGCGCGCCCAACGTAGCAAGCCAGCGTTCGGACAAGCGGATCTGGTCTTGCAGGTACAGGCCGCTTTGCGTTTGGCGATCCACCCGGTTCAGGTAGCTGCGCGCGGGCGCTTCGTCATAGTTGGACTGCAAGGCGCGCAGCGTCCTGCGCAATTCGACACCCGCCACCAGCGTGTGGTTGATCCATCCGCGCCAGTGCAACCGCGCATCGAGCCCGGCCCAATTGACGGTGGAGAAGTCGCGGTTGATCGTCGTGGCCAGCCCGGGGGTCATGCGCCGGGTGGCATCGATGTCGTCAAAAACATAGCGGCCGCGAAAAGAGGTGCGCGACAGATTGAAGCGCGCCGTGGGCCGCCAATCGTCGCGCCAGCTGCCTTCATACACGCTTTCGACATAGGCGTAGCCGTCGCGGTAGCGCGTGCCTGAATTGCCGGGCAAGGTGCCATAGGGCGCTGTCGCCGCGTCCTTCTCGCGCGCTTGCGCAACGAAGGTGGTGCGCCATGCGCCCAGGCGCAGCTTGGCCATCAGGCTGTGGTAGCGGGTGCCGTCCAGGCCGGTGACCACGCCACCCGGCGTACTGGGGCCGCTGAGTTCGGCCAGCCGCAAGGTCTCGCCAGCCAGGTTGTGCAGGGCCACGCCGACAAACAGGTCGGAGTCACCTTCGTGCCAGCCGTACTGGCCCGTGAGCTTCACGCTACGCGCCTGGGACCAGTTGGCGCGCAGGCCCAGGCCGGGCGCATCGGCACCGTCCATCGTGACGGCATTGACCACGCCAAGCAAGGCGTTGCCGCCGTACACCGAAGAGGCCGACCCGCTCACCAGCTCGAGCCGCTTGACCCAGTCGGCCAGGATCGGAAACTCGTAGTCGGGCAGGGCCTGGTCGAAAAGCGCATCGTTGACGCGATAGCCATCAATGGCCATGAGGATGCGCGTGTTGTAGTCGCCGGGCCGGTTCAGGCCGCGCAGACCCACACTGCTGTAGGTGCGCGAGGTAGTGACATAGGTGCCGGGCAGGCGCGCAAACATATCCGCCAGCGTCGCATGGCCCAAGGCACTGGCCTCGGCACGGCCGATGACGCTGACATTGGCCGGTGCATCGAGCGACTTTTCAGCATGGCGCGAAGCCCCCTCGATCTCGGTGCCCAGCAGGGCCTCCAGGCCCGCGGCGGGATCATCGGCGGCAAGCGCGGCAGCGCCCAGGCACAGCAACACCAAGCCGCAAGCCGTCTGGCGAGAAATTGAGCGATCGCGGGCAGGCGGGACAGTGTCGGGCTGGGGCATAGACGGGTGGAAAAATCCTCCGGATTGCGCCTTCTTGCGAGGCCTTTTGTGCACCAATTCAGTGTACCGGAACCCCCACGGCGATCATCGGTGTTTGTCTGGCCCCCACGGGTCGCTCACTTCGTGTAGCTCGCTGACGATTCACGCGTCGCGTCAGTCCCAGCCCTTGCTCTTGCGTTCGGCTTCGACCACGCGCAGCAGGTCGGCCAGGGTTTTCCCTGCCTCGTCGCGAAATTGCTCTTCGAGTCGGCGCACATAGTGGATGCGGTCCACGCGAAAGCCGCGAAAGTCCTTGCGCACTTCGCACCAGGCCGACAGCGTCCAGACCTTGCCCCAGTAGAAGCAACCCAGCGGCCGGATATTGCGCTGGCTGTCCTGGCCGGCCACGTCCTTGTAGTGGATCAGCAGCTTGTGGCGCGACTGCATGGCCTCGCGCAAGGTCTGCAAGGTCTGCTGCGCTGCCGGCTCCAGGCCAACGGAAGGTGCGTACAGCGCCTGGCTTTCGGCGGCCGCGCGCGCGGCCGCCGGCAACACCGACAGGATCTTGCCCAACGCGGTTTCGACCTCGTGCGCCATGGCTGCATCGAGCCAGGGCTGCGCCACGCGCGCGGCGGCAACCAGCGCATTGGCCTCGCCCTGGGTGAACATCAGCGGCGGCAAGTCAAAGCCCGCGCCCAGGCGGTAGCCGACACCCGCCTCACCCTCGATCGGCACGCCCTGGCTCTGCAAATCCGCCACGTCGCGATAGACCGTGCGCTCGGACACTTCGAGCCGCCCGGCGAGGTAGGCGGCCGTGGTCAGGCGACGGCCGCG
>DATILI010000116.1:0-8313 GCA_035476635.1 Burkholderiaceae bacterium
CAGATCAGCGTTCGCCGCGATCGAGCACCCAGGGCATCTTTTCCCAGAGCGCGCACTTGTGCAGCTCCGCAAACTGTGCGACGGGCGTGGCTTGACTCTGTCCGCCCGGCCGCAGCGACATCAACGATCCGTCCGCGATCAATCGAGGCCACGCCGCCTGCCCGGGAACCTGCGGGTTGAAATTCTTGGCGAAAGCGGCCCAGTATCGGGTCATCTCCTTCGACAGCTGCCGCTGCGCTTCATTAAACCGGGAGGAGGCCTGCGCCATGTGAGGCGAATCGGGCCACGTGAACGGCGTATCGAGACCATGTGATGCGCGAAACTCATAGCCGGGCGGCGTCGAGGGCGCCGGTGGAATTGGATCCTCGAACTGATAATAGTAAGTGGGCGTTTGCCGCGCGAGATGTCTTGCCAGCGCCAGGTTGGTGCAACCGCCGAGACCGCGCATTCCGCTGTCGGTAATGAAGTCCCCGACAACGTAGGACAGCGCGAACTGGCCCGAGTATTTGTCCGCTGGATAGGCTGCCAGCAGCGCAGGTGCACGCTCAGCCCCGACGAGCCGGGTTACCCAGGCCGCGTACGCTTGCGCCGTGAAGTTGGCGAAAGCCGTGCCGGAACCACGACCTTCTTCGCGCGTGCTGCCCATCAATACAGGCACCGCCCTCCATTCGCCTGCCGCGATCGCGTCGATCGCAGGCTTGCGGTGAAAGCCTTTGGGATCGACATGTGGATTCCAGGCGCCGCCCGCAGTCACCAACTCGCCTGCGCTCTTGGAGCGCAGGCAGGTCACGACATTCTCAGGGTTCGCGCATCCAAGCTTGGCTGCAAAGGCCGCCGCGCGCGCCTCCGATTGCGCGACCGAGTCGACGTCCCGCAAGCAATCATCACTGGAAATAATCGCCGCATGAATAAGCCCAGCGGTACCAGGGTTGACAAGAAGCGGGCAAACGTTCGTTCCGCCCGATGAGGTTCCTCCCAACGTAACTTTTTTGGGATTGCCGCCGAATGCTCCGATGTTGCGTTGAACCCATTCCAGCGCTGCTTTGATGTCGAGCAATGCATAGTTTCCCGCCAGGCGATCCTTGGCCTGCTGGGCGAGCGCGGGATGATTCAAGAAACCGAGTGATCCGAGGCGGTGATTGATGGCAACGACCACAACCCCATTTTCTGCCGCCATGCGAGCGCCGGCTATCTGGACTGCGCCGCCCACCGTATTGGCCCCGCCGTGAACATACACAAGTACGGGGAGCGATGCGCCCGAAGCAGTGCCCGCGGGACGATAGAGGTTGAGAAAAAGGCAGTCCTCGTTCTCCGTTCGACCGATGACCGGGGATCCACTGTGCTGCGGGCAACTGGATCCCGCGACCGTCCCGTCTCGTACACCCTGCCAGGAAGCGGCTCTCTCGGGGGGCGACCAGCGCAGGCTTCCCATTGGGGGCGCCGCGAAAGGCAGACCGAGGAATATTTCCGCGCCACCTTTCGCAAGGCCTTTGATGCTGCCGTTTTCGGAGGTTGCGGTTGTTGCGGTCGACCGGCCTGCATCGATTGCAACCCCGGTCTTGTGCGCGCAGCCAACCATTGCAAGGGTGGCTGCGCTCATCGCGATCCAGAAGGCTCGCGAGAATGGACGACGGATCATGGGGACTCCTGCTATTGGCAACTGAAGCTGCTGGCGCTTTCAAGGTCGGTGGCGCCGGCCTTCAGCCGCGCGACTTGCGGATAGGGGCACAGCGGCCGTGTACGGCCGGGCGTCCAACTGGTCGGAATGTCAAGGTTGGCAGCGCCGGCGGTGGTGGCTAGGCCGCGCGCGGTGGCAACCACCGAGTCAGGCGCTTGGCCCTTTTCTACCCAGTTGACCAGGGGTGTGAGCATGTCAAACTGGTCGGTGGCAGGGCCGCCGGCACAGTGGCCCATGCCCGGCACCGGATAGAAACGCGCAAAGTCAGAGGCATTGCCGTTGTTGGCGCTGCGCAGGTTCTCGTACCAGGTTACGGTGTCATCGTGCATGAAGATGGGGTCGCTGACGCCGTGATAGACCATCACCTTGGCGCCACGGTTTTTCAGGGTGCTCAGGTTGCTCGGATTCACCGGCTGCATGAAAGACAGCGCGGACTCGAGGTAAGTGCTGTTGGTCGCCGCGATGGAAGCAAGCATCGTGTCGACCGATGTGCTCGTCAAGTAGGTTGGGCCGTCGAAGCCTGTCTGACTGATCGGCGGTACGCCCCAGACCGTGGCAACGGCGCCAGTATCCAGACCCTTTGATGCATTGAATTTCCAAGTGGCAAAGCTAGCGCCTGAAATACCAGCGTCATACACGAGGCTGGCATAGAACTTCTTGCCCGTGCTGTCCGTCGCGCCGGAAAAGATGGGCGCGAGGGCCGTCTTCTGGTCGGCCGACAGGCAGGTGCCGTCCCGCGCGCCGCTGCAGGTGGGCACGTCGCGGTTGAAGTCGAAGGCCTTCTGGCAGGCGGCCACGTCCTGAACGATGCCGTCGGTCGCGCCGTCCAGCGCGTCGCACTTGGCCAGAATGGCCTTGGAGACCATGACGCGTTCCGGCGTGGGGAAAGCCACGCTCAGGTCGGCGACAGTGGTCCCCGGCACCTTCAATAACTGCTTGGCGCTGAACATATTGGCAGTGGCCGCCAGCGGCAGGCGGTAACCCGGTGCACCGGCCAAAAAGCCGTCGTACTGCTCAGGCAAGCGGGTCGTCGCCACGAAGGTGTGGCGTCCCCCGTTGGAGCAGCCACCGAAGTAGGATCGATCGGGTCCCTTGCCATAGGCCGAGGTAATCAGCGATTTGGCCATGGGCGTGAGCTTGGCCGCCGCGTTGTATCCGTAGTCCAGCCGGGCCTGGGCATCGATGCCGAAAGAGGGTCCTGCCGTGTCATGACCCGCGTTGCTGCTGATGACAGCAAAGCCCATCTTCAGTGCGTTGGAGAAGTTCGGTGCGCTACCGCCGATCGCCCCAAGGGCCGTGCCAACGTTGCCGTCCAGGCCGCCGTTCGCTTGGTAGAAGAAGCGGCCGTTCCAGTTATTGGGCATGCGCATCTCGAAACCGATGGCATAGCTACTGCCGTCCTGCGGGCTGGTGCGTCGGTACATCTCACCCTTCACTTGGCAGTGCGCGCCTACCACGGGGCCGGCCACCACGGTGGCGGTCGCGGCCGGCAGCGGGCCCTCGGCCACCGGAGCGGCCGAAGTGATGGTGGTATTGGCGAACGAGAACTTGCTGGCCAGATCGGCACAGGCGCCGAGTGGCGCGCCTGTGGCCGCGGCCAGCTGTGGCAGCGCGTCGCTGCTGCCACCACCGCCACAGCCGGCGATCAGGGCGGCGCAGGCAGCGGCAATCCAATGGGACGCCGTCCCGGCGGGGTGGGCAGGGCAGGGGCTATTCGGAATCTTCGTCATGGGTTACTCCGCGCGCCGGTCAATACCGGCGCGATGTAGTGAATGAAAGAGTCATACGTTGAAGGCTTTGCCAGCGGGGTCGGTCGCGCGCCGCGCGGCCCGATTGCTACTGCGGCGGTTTGACTAATCGTTAGTTTAGTTAACGATCATTGTCTTCTGGCACTAGGAGTTTCCCTAGTGTTCTTTGCTCGAAGTAATTAAGCATATTTACGATGAGGCGACCCAACCTGTCCTCACCGATCCAGCCGTTAGACTCGACGCGATGAAGACCGAAGAGACCCTCACGCCGCAGGGCGCGCTCACAGAAGGAGACATGCATGGCCTGCTGGGCTACCAGCTAGCTCAGGCCGCCATTCTTACCAGCGCGGCCTTCACCCGTGCGGTCGGCGAGCCGCTTGACCTTCGGAAGGTCGAGTTCACCATCCTGCAGCTCGTCCGAGCAAACGCACCGGTGACCGCCGCCCGCGTCGCCAAGTCACTGGCCGTGACAACCCCCGGCGTCAAGGTGTGGCTTGATCAGCTGGAGCAGCGCGGACTCATCGCGCGCGAGCGCGGCTCGGTGGACCGACGCACTCACGATCTGCGTATCACCCGCAAAGGTGATGCGCTCGTCTCAAAGGCCCTCACGGCACTGCTCGAGGCTGATCGAGAGATCCTGCGGGACCTGACCGAGGCAGAGCGGCTGATGCTCCTTCAACTGCTGCAAAAGGTCGCTCACAGGCGCAAGGGATGAGAGTTGAAGGACGAGGGTGGGGCAGAACGTGAGTCGGCGTCTTTGCCCGGACACCGCGGCCTAGGCGGGCATCCGCAGTTGTTTGCGCAGGCTCTTGTCGAACGCGGACCGCGGAACGAAACGACGCAGCAGGCTCACTTGCCTGGCGAAGCCGCCCGCGGTGTACCGGCTGCCCGGCTTCGCCGTGGTCGCTGCATTCAGGACAGCCTTTGCGACCACCTCCGGCGAGTCGGCAGTCAGCATCACCTCGCGCGTCACGGTTTCCGCATTGGAACGCGCGGACGCGTAGTCGCCCAACGGCTGGTCGGCCTGGATCAAATTGCTCTCGAACGAAGTACGCGTGTAGGCCGGTTCCACGAGTACCACCCTGACGCCCAGGTCCCGCACCTCGTGGTCCAGCGATTCCGAGTAGCCTTCCAACGCGTGCTTGCTCGCCCCATACAACGCGAAGTAGGGGGCCGGGATAAATCCCTGCACGGAGCTGATATTGACGATGCGGCCCGACCGCTGCCGGCGCATCACCGGGAGGACGGCCTTGATGGTTCGAACTACGCCGAACAGGTTGACGTCGAAGAGCGCTTTCGCCTGTTCGATCGATGATTCCTCGGCCGCTCCGATAAGGCCGACCCCGGCGTTGTTGACCAGCAAGTCGATGCGGCCGGCTTTCGCGAGGACCTCCGCGATCGCGGCCTCGACCGACTCATCGCTGACCACGTCGCAAATCACATGCTCCACCCCCGTGGTTGGCTGCGACGGGGGCTTGCGCGAGGTGCCGAACACGCGGTATCCGGCCTGCGCCAGCGCCTGCGCGGTCAGCTCTCCGATACCGCCTGACGCTCCCGTGACGATCGCGACGGGGCCTGATTGCTGGTTTTTTTGTTTGGACATTGGTTGCTCCTGTGTGAAGAAAAAGTTAGATGACCGTGTGTGCGGCGCCGCCTTCCCGGCCGCGATCTGAATGCCGGTACAAGCCATCCAGGACAAGTTCAATGTGGCGGTCGAGAAGATCGGGGGTGTGCATCAGAAAATCGTCCGGCACGAGTGATCCGATCGTGTGTCGGTACAAGCACGCCATCACGATCGGCAGGATCAGCGCGTGCGCTGCGAGGTCGACATCGAATGTGCGGAACTCCCCGCGCTCGATGCCGCGCCGGAGGATGCGCGAAACCAGCGTGCGCACCGGACCCATCACCTCGCGGTTCCAGCAGTCCGCCAGACCCGGGAAGTGCCGCACCTCTGTCAGGACCAGCTTGAAGATGCCACCAGCCTGGCCTTCCGCCAGCGAATCCTGCCACCCCGTCAGCGCCTGGCGGAGCAGCGCGCTGCTTGCGCCCACGCTCGTGGCCATCTGATCCGGCCGCCCTTCGATCCGGCTCGAGAAGCCCTCGGCGATGAGCGTCTTGAGCAGGTCTTCCTTGCTGTTGAAGTAGAGGTACAGCGTTCCTTTGGAAACACCAGCCCGCGCGGCGATCTCTTCCGCCCGGGCTGCAGCGAAACCTCTTTCCACAAAGACAGACAGTGCGGCAGCTAGCAGTTCTCGAGGACGCTCCTGCTTGCGGCGCCGGCCGCCGACGTTGGCGAGCTCAAGCATGGGACCCTTCGCCCGCGCCTTGCGCGACCAGGGTGCCCGGCGCTTGGGCTGGCGGCTCGGCGGGGGAGTCCCGCCGCACGCGGAACCAGGCAGCGTACAGCGCCGGCAAGAAGACAAGCGTGAGGGCTGTGGCCACCACCAGGCCGCCCATGATCGAGATGGCCATCGGTCCCCAGAAGACGCTGCGCGTGAGCGGGATCATGGCCAGCACCGCCGCCGCGGCCGTCAGCACCACGGGGCGCGAGCGCCGCACCGTGGCGTCGACAATGGCGGTCCAGGGCGCGGCGCCGCGCGCGATGTCCTGGTCGATCTGGTCGACCAGGATGATGGAGTTGCGCATGATCATGCCGCCCAGTGCAATCACGCCCAGGAGTGCGACGAAGCCGAACGGCGCCTGGAACAGCAAGAGCGCCGGCACCACGCCGATCAACGCCAGCGGTGCCGTCATGAACACCATGAACAGCCGCGAAAAGCTCTGCAGCTGGATCATCAGCAGGGTGAGCATCACGGCAAACATCGCTGGGAACACCGCGAAGAGCGCCTCGTTGGCCTTGTCACTCTCCTCAATCGCGCCGCCTTCCTCGATGCGGTAGCCCGCGGGCAGACTGTCGATGATGGGCTGCAGCGAAGGCCGGATCTGGGCGGTGGCATAGGGCCCCTGCACGCCGTCGACCACGTCACTGCGCACGGTGAGTGCCGTGTCGCGGTTGCGCCGCCACAGCACCGGCTCTTCGAAGCCCGGCTCCACGCGGGCCAGCTGCGACAGCGGCACGGTCACTCCGCTGCGCGTGAACACCTGCAGGTCGCCCAACTGGCCGATGCTCTTGCGCTCCTCGGGCGTGGCCCGCACGACCACGTCCACCAGTTCCTCGCCGCGGCGGATCTGCGTTACCGGGGCACCGTCCAGCGCTGTCTGCACCAGGCCCTGGATGTCGGCGCTGGACAGGCCCAGCAGGCGTGCCTTGTCCTGATTGACATGGACCTGCACGGAGCGGACCTGCTCGTTCCAGTCCAGTTGCGTGTCGCGCACCAGCGCGCTCTGGCGCACCGCGTCGCGCACCCTGTAGGCAATCTCCCGCACCTGCGCCTTGTCGGGGCCCATGACGCGGAACTGGACCGCAAAGCCCACCGGCGGGCCGAACTCCAGACGCGTGACGCGGGCCCGGGCGTCGGGCAGAACCTCATCCTTGGCGAACAGCTCCATAAGTCGAGCGCGCACGCGTTCGCGCTGTTCAATCCCCGCCGTCTTGACGACGAACTGCGCAAAACCCGGGTTGGGCAATTCCGGCAGGATCGACAGATAAAAGATCGGCGAGCCGGCCCCGGTGTAGGCGGTGAAGAACTCGATGTCCGGGTCCTTCGCCAGCTGCGCTTCGAGCCGTTTGACTTGGGCGGAGGTGGCGGCGAACGACGCCCCTTCGCGCAGTCGCAGCTCCACCAGCAGTTCCGGCCGCGATGCGGTGGGAAAGAATTGCTGCTGCACCGTCAGCATGCCGGCGCCGGCGATGGCGAAGACCAGCACCGTGATGCCCAGCACCCAGGCCCGGTACTGCACCGCCCAGTCGACGACACCCCGCAGCCGGTGGTAGACGGGCCGGTCGTAGACGTCATGGTGCGCGCCGGCCGCCTGCTTCTTCGGCAGCAGCAGCACGCCCAGGTACGGCGTGAAGATCACGGCTACCAGCCACGACAGGATGAGTGCTACCCCGACGACCCAGAAAATGCCGCCCGCGTACTGGCCGGCGATGGACTTCGCGAAACCCACCGGCATGAAGCCGGCGGCCGTGATCAGCGTGCCGGTCAGCATCGGAAACGCCGTCGAGGTATAGGCATAGCTGGCCGCGCGCAGCCGGTCCCAGCCTTCCTCCAGCTTCACCACCATCGTTTCCACGACAATGATGGCGTCGTCCACCAGCAGGCCCAGCGCGATGATCAGCGCGCCCAGCGAGATGCGGTCCAGGTTCCAGCCCGCGGCGTACATGACCGCTGCCACCAGCCCGAGCACCAGCGGCACCGAAGCAGCCACCACGATGCCGGTGCGCCAACCAAGAAACAGAAAGGACACGGCCAGCACGATGGCCAGCGCCTCCAGGAACACGCGCTCGAACTCCCACACCGATTCCGCCACCACGCGCGGCTGGTCGGCGTATTGCTGGATCTCGACACCCACCGGCAGTTCCTGCCGCAACTGCGCCAGCCGTTTATCGAGCGCCCGCCCGAAGTCCAGCACGTTGCCGTTGGCCTGCATGGTCACGCCGATGGCCAGCACGGGCACGCCGTTGTGGCGGATGGTCATGCTCGGTGGGTCCTCGTAGCCGGCGCGCACGGTGGCAATGTCCGCCAGGCGAAGCAGTTGGCCGCCCACTTCCAGCGTCGCGTTGGCCACGTCCGCGGCGCTGCGCAGGCCGCCGTCCACGCGCACCTGCACGCGGTCGTGCGTGGCGTCGGCCGAACCGGCCGGCGCCACCAGGTTCTGGCGCGCCAATGCGTCGAAGACCGTTGACGGCGCGAGGCCGAGCGCGGCCAGTCGCCGCGTGGAAATTTCCACGTATACGCGTTCGGCCTGCTTGCCCAGCACGTC
>DATILI010000117.1:0-16053 GCA_035476635.1 Burkholderiaceae bacterium
TAACGTTCCGGGCGACAAGCGCCGGGAATCTGCACCGGTACGGGACCGACGCTGCGCGCGCCGGGCCAGGCCCTTGGCGCGCCGGCCGCCAAAGCGGGCGAGTCGTCGAAACCTTGATTTTATGGCCGGTCTGTCGGAACATTGATCATTGATTTAACATAATATACATCGTATAAAGTACAAGCCGAAAATGGAAAATGGCGCCGTCCTACATACCGGCTCGACCCGTGCGCCTAGAGTCAATTCGTACCGTCGTCGAAAGGCTTCTCATGAGGACTCCCGCCAATATCGCTGGCCATCCGATTCATCCGATGCTTGTGACCATTCCTATCGGGCTTTGGGTGTTCTCCTTGGTGCTGGACCTGATCTCTCTGGGTTCTCAGACGCCACAGTTATGGGCAGAAATGGCCTATTTCACGATGCTCGGCGGCATCCTGGGTGCGCTGGCCGCTGCGGTGCCGGGGCTGCTTGACTTTCTGTCGCTCCCGAAGGGAGCAATCAAGAAAACGGCGGTCCTGCACATGGGGCTCAATCTCACGATCGTCGCGCTGTACACCGCGAATGCCTGGCTCCGCTACATCGGCATGCCCGGCGACTCCGTGCCGATCGGGCTTTCGATCGCGGCCATCGTCATGTTGCTCGCATCAGGATGGCTGGGCGGAAAAATGGTTTTTCTATCTGGCGTTGGCGTCAGCGCCGCTGGCGCTCAGGAGCGCCCGCCGGGCGTTGAACGACGAGCCACGCACAAATAGCCGAAAAGTCTGAGGGATCACAGGCATCACCACTTGCCCTTGGGCAGTTTGTCGCGAATCGCCGCGGCGATCAGGTCGGCTGCGTCCTTGCGGCTGACACGGTGCGCAAAATCGATCGCGCTCAGGCCGAGCTGGTTTTTAAGTGTCGGGTCGGCGCCTTCTTCGAGCAGCAATTTCACCGCGGCGGGTGTCCCGTAGTGCGCCGCCATCATCAGCGGCGTCGTGCCGTTGGGCGACTCGGCATCGATGTACGCGTGGTTTTCCAGCAGCAGGCGGATCATCTCCAGGTGCCCGTGGGTCGCCGCATAGTGCAATGGCGCCCAGCCGGTCTTGTTCACGTCGGCGCCTCGGGCAATCAGCTTGCGCGCAATCTCCAGGTGGTTCTTCAGGGCGGCCAACATCAGCGGGCTTTCGTCTTGCGCGGTCCGGCTTTCGACTTCGGTCTTGGGCCAGTCGATCAGTACGTTGGCCGCCTTCGGCGAAGGCTCGGTCACGGCGAGAAAAAGCCCGTGGATGCCTTTGGGGTCGCGCGTATTGGCGTCAAAACCGCGTTTGAGAAGAGCCGTGATGGTCTTGGCGTCGTCCTGTTTGATGGCGACGAAGAAATCATCATAGGAGCCAGCATGCGAAAGGCAATATCCAATTAAAACAAATAGATATAGCCCACTCTTAAAGTAATTTCTCATCATTAAACCTCCGCCTGAACGCCCTTGAAGAGCCGTTCAAAATTGATGCTGGTGGCCTGCGCGATGGTTTCCACCGGAACGCCCTTGATCTCGGCGAGTTGCTTGGCCACGTAGGGTACGTAAGAGGGATTGTTGGTTTTCCCGCGGTACGGCACCGGCGCCAGATAGGGGCTGTCAGTTTCGATCAGCAGCCGGTCCATGGGGACGAAAGCCGCCACGTCGCGCAGGTCCTGCGCATTCTTGAAGGTCAGGATGCCGGAAAACGACACATGAAAGCCCAGGTCCAGCGCCGCCCGCGCCACCTGGCCGGTTTCGGTAAAGCAATGAAAAACGCCGCCGGCAGCACCCGCCGACCCGTCTTCGCCCTCTTCCCGCAAGATCGCCAGCGTGTCGTCTGACGCGCTGCGGGTATGAATGACCAGGGGCAAGCCCGCCTGCCTGGCCGCGCGGATGTGGGTGCGAAAGCGTGAGCGCTGCCACTCCATGTCGGCCACGGTGCGCTCGCCCAGGCGGTAGTAGTCGAGCCCGGTTTCCCCGATGCCGACGACGCGCGGCAGGGCGGCCAGCGCAAGCAGCCCTTGCAGCGTCGGCTCGGTCACGCCCTCGTTGTCGGGGTGCACGCCAGCCGTGGCCCAGAAGTTGTCGTACTGCGTGGCCAGGCCGTGCACCGCATCGAACTCTTCCAGCGTGGTGCAAATACAAAGCGCGCGGTCCACGCTGGCCTTGGCCATGGCCTCGCGGATGGCGGGCAGCTGGGCGGCCAGTTCGGGAAAAGTCAGGTGGCAGTGGGAATCGGTAAACATCGGCAATACAACGGAGATGCCTGCCCTGTGCGCGGCTCGGCTTGGAATGTTCGCCGCAGAGAATGCAGCGAACCAGGAGCGCGTTCAGATGGTCTGGGTCGGTCGGTCGGAAGCCAGGTGCCCGCCGAGCAGCTCTTCGATCTTGATCTTGAGCAGGCGGGATTTTTCATCCTTCGGGAATTGAATGCCCACGCCCTGGGTCCGGTTGCCGGCCGCGCGCGGCGGTGTCACCCAGGCCACGCGGCCCGCCACCGGATAGCGCTGCGGATCTTCCGGCAGCGAGAGCAGCACATAGACGTCGTCGCCCAGGCGGTATTCGCGCGCGGTCGGGATGAACATGCCACCTTCGGCGAACAAGGGAATATAAGCCGCATAGAGCGCGGCCTTTTCCTTGATGGCGAGCTGGATGACACTGGGGCGGGGGGTGGAGGGAGTGCTCATAAGCGCGGACTTAGTTGCGCGAGTTTAGGGCGTTTCGTGCCTGGCTCACAAGGGCTTCGAGCATCAAACCCGCATTGAAGGGATGCTCCGCAGTGCGGGCGCTGGCCAAAAGCGCCTTGGACCAGCGCGTGAGGCTGCCAAACGAGGCAGCGACGGGCAGGTCGGCGCTGTCAAAGAACTGGGGCGAAGCGCCGGCGCGCATGGCCAGCAGGTCATGGCAAACCTTTTGCAGCGCGTCGATGGCCTGGGGCGGCGTCCAGTCGGCCAGGGCGGACACCTCGCCGCGCGACAAGGCCTTGGGCAGCAAGGCCCAGCGCTTGGGGTCGCGGCCCGACTGCACGAACTGCAATGCATCGTCCGGCCGGCCGCCCGCGGCGCGCAGCAGCGTGCGTGCATCAGCTGACGCCACGCCCTGCACTTGCAACCAGGCCAATGCGGCCTCTTCCACGGGCCAGACCATGGTGTGGCCCAGGCAGCGGCTGCGGATGGTCGGCAGCAGCTGGTGCGCCGATTCGCTGGCCAGCACGAATTTCACGTCGCCCGCGGGCTCTTCCAGCGTCTTGAGCAAGGCATTGGCCGTGATGTTGTTCATGCGCTCGGCCGGGTACACCAGCACCGCCTTGCCGCGGCCGCGGGCACTGGTGCGCTGGGCAAATTCCACGGCATCGCGCATGGCGTCGACCCGGATTTCCTTGCTGGCCTTGCGCTTCTTGTCGTCGATGTCCTGCTGGGCCTTTTCGCTCAAGGGCCAGCCGTGCTCGATCATCACGGTTTCGGGCATCAGGACGCACAGATCGGCATGGGTGTGCACGTCGATGGCGTGGCAGCTGCCGCAAACGCCGCACGCCCCTTGTGCATTGGGCGCCTCGCAAAGCCAGCTGCGCACCAGGTCGAGCGCAAGCCGGTATTGCCCCAGGCCCGAGGGGCCCTGCAACAGCCAGGCGTGGCCGCGCTGCGCACGCAGGCTCGCCAGCTGCTGCACCAGCCAAGGCGCTGATGGGGTCATTTCAGGCCTCCGTCGGGCCGCCCCAAGGCAGGCCTGGGCCCCCTCGGGGTGCAGCGCAGCACACGCAGTGGCAAGCGTGGGGGCTTCATTTCGGCCCCCCATTGGACGCCACCATGATGGCCAGCCAGCCGCGCCGCACGAATACGCTGGTGATCTGCTGCCAGACCTTGTAGCGCTCCTGCCCCGCATCAATGCGTACGAAGCGCTGCGGCGCACTGGCCGCGCGCTCGGCATAGCCAAGGGTGACGCGGCGGAAGAACTCCGCCGACTGGGCTTCGAACTTGTCGGGCGCGCGCGCCCCAGCCAGGCGTTGCGCGGCCACTTCGGGGTCGAGGTCGAACCATACGGTGAGGTCAGGCTGGCGAATGGCGCCGGCCGCATCGCCGGTGGATTGCACCCATTGCTCCAGCAGCGCCAGCACTTCGCGGCTGAAGCCACGGCCTGCGCCCTGGTAGGCAAAGCTGGCATCGGTGAAGCGGTCGCACAAGACCACCTCGCCACGCGCCAGCGCCGGCTCGATCACCCGCAGCAGATGGTCGCGCCGGGCCGCGAAGATCAGCAGTGCCTCGGTCAGCGGGTCCATCGCCTCGTGCAGGATCAGGGCGCGCAACTTTTCAGCCAAGGGCGTGCCGCCCGGCTCGCGCGTCAGCGTCACCACCCTGCCCTGGATGCGGAACGCCGCCGCCAGTGCATCGATGTGCGTGGACTTGCCGGCACCGTCGATGCCTTCGAAACTGATGAAAAGACCGGGCTTGCTCATTTGGCGTCTTGTGAATGCTGTTTACTGCCCGCGCTGGAATTTGTTCACTGCTCGATTGTGCTCGTCCAGCGAGACGCTGAAGTGGCTGCTGCCGTCGCCCCTGGCAACGAAGTACAGTGCCTTGGTTGACGCCGGCTGCACCGCCGCCAGTAAGGCCGCCTTGCCGGGCATGGCGATGGGGGTCGGCGGCAAGCCGGCGCGGGTATAGGTGTTCCATGGCGTGTCGGTCTGCAAGTCCTTCTTGCGCAGGTTGCCGTCAAACGACTCACCGAGGCCGTAGATCACGGTCGGGTCGGTCTGCAGCAGCATGCCGCTGCGCAGGCGATTGCTGAACACGCCCGCGATCATCGGGCGGTCGCTGGGTTTACCGGTTTCCTTTTCCACGATGCTCGCCAGGATCAGCGCCTCTTCCGGCGTCTTGAGCGGCCCATCGGGCGAGCGCAGGGCCCAGGCAGCGTCCAGTTTCTTGTCCATGGCGCGCATCGCGCGCTTGAGCAGCGCCAGGTCGCTGGACCCCTTGGCATACGTATAGGTGTCGGGGAAAAAGCGACCCTCGGGGTGCAGGCCGGGCCGGCCCAGCGCGGTCATGATCTCTTGCGCATTCAGCGCCTTGGTGTCGGGCTTGAGATTCTCGCCCTTGGCCAGGGCCTGGCGCAGCTGGCGGAAGTTCCAGCCTTCCACCAGCGTCACGGCGCGCAGCGTTTCCTCGCCGCGCACCAGTTTATCCAGCATTTCGCGCGGCGAGGTACCGCCCTCGATCTCATAGCTGCCAGCCTTGATCTGGCGTGCCTCGCCGGACAAGCGAAACCACCAGTACAAGGCGGCCGGGTACACCGCGGCACCGCTGTCGGCCACGGCCTGGGCCACGGCACGCGGCGTGGTGCCCGGCTCGATCGACAGGTCCAGGGGCTCCGCGCCGCGGTACATCGGCTCTTCCAGCCACCACCAGGCGCCACCGCCTGCCAGTGCGGTAATCAAAAACAGGCCCAACAAGATTCGGCGCACAGCCCTACGACCCTTCATGAAATGCAGCGGCGATGATAATTCACCGCATGAACGAAGCACTTCTAGGCATTGCCGCCCTGCCCCATTGGGGCGTGATCCGGGTTGAGGGCGAGGACGCGGCCAAGTTTTTGCACGGCCAATTGACGCATGACTTTTCCCTGCTGGGCCTGTCCGAGGCGCGCCTGGCAGCACTGTGCACGGCCAAAGGGCGCATGCAGGCGAGTTTTGTGGGCTTCAAGCGCAGCCCTGCCGAGATCTTGCTGCTGTGCAGCCAGGACATCCTCGCGCCCACACTCAAACGCCTGTCCATGTTCGTGCTGCGCGCCAAGGCCAGGCTCACCGACGCCAGCGCCGAATACGTGCTGGCCGGGCTCGCCGGGGATGCGGTGATCGCGCCGATCGCAAACCGCGGCCTCGCTGCATGGGCCAAGGCCGAATCCGGCGCGGCGAGCGTGGTGGGCCTGTATCCGGCGGACGCTGTGGCCCGCGCGCTTTGGGTCGCACCGGCTGGCACCGCGCTGCCTTCCGGCGCGGCACTGGCAACCGGGCTGTGGCAGTGGGGCGAGGTGCGCAGCGCCATCGCCACCATCACGGCGCCCATCGTCGAAGCCTTCGTGCCGCAGATGCTCAACTACGAATCCGTGGGCGGCGTGAACTTCAAGAAGGGCTGCTACCCCGGCCAGGAAGTGGTGGCGCGCAGCCAGTTTCGCGGCACCCTCAAGCGGCGTGCCTATCTGGTGCACGCTGACGCGCCCTTGACCGCCGGCCAGGAAGTGTTCCATGCCAGCGATCCCGAACAGCCTTGCGGCACGGTGGCCCAAGCCGCCGCGACGCCCGCGGGCGGCTACGACGCCATCGTGTCCATGCAGGTGGCCGCGGCTGCCGGCGGCAGGCTTTGCGCTGGCACACCCGCCGGGCCCGAACTGACGCTGCTGCCCCTGCCCTACGCCTTGCTGGACGACATCTGACAGGCTTACAGCCGGCCCTGGAACGCAGCGGGAATTTGCTTCAGCGTTGATTCCCTCTGCGGCTGCGTGACAGCGGCGTCCATCGCGGCGCGGTAGGCGGCGAGCGCCTTGGCCTCGTCGTGGAATTCACTGGAAGCGTAGATATTTCCCGTTTTCACCCACGCATTGGCGGCCTGGTCGGGCCAACTCTTGATGATGAGTTGGAGGCCCTGCAGGGCCAGCTCCCAGTCCTTGGCGTAGCTTCCGAACAGGTAGGCGGAATTGGCCATGTCAAAGTCGTAGACGTTGTCCTTGAAATGGGACTTCATGATCCGTATCGCGTCGGCTTCCCGGCCGGTGCGGCCCAGCAGAATGACTTCGAGCGAAAGCACCGTGAGCGCGTTCGGCTGGATTTTCCGGGCTCTTTCCAGATAGGCCCGCGCGGCGTCGAAATTGCGGCCCTGGATGTAGCCGCGCGCGATATTGGTGAGAATGGCCACCACGTACGGGCGCGACGTCGCGACGGAATCCCAGACCCAGATTGCGTTCCTCCAGTCGCCCCAGCGCGCCAGGTTGTCGGCCACCATGGGCGTGAGCTTGCGGTAGTGCGGGTTGACGGCAATGCCCCGCTCCACCAGGTTGAGCATGTCCGCCTTGACCCTGTCCCACCGGGGATCATTCGGGTTCGCATCCGCGGACACCGCCAGCGCAAGCCGGACGGCACGCACGATGTCGCGCTCGCAATCAATCGCCTTCTGGCTGATGTACAGCGCCAGCGCCGTGCAAGCCAGCGATGCGGCAACCAGCCCGCGCGAAACCGCAGGTCGCCAGGCCAGCCGCTGCCCCAGGAGCGCGCTGTTCAGGCCGACCCGGATGTCGGACGCGGCCAGCAGCGCCAACACCAGCGCGAACATCGCACCCGTGGAAGCCATGCGCCACGGAAAGCCGGCGTTGCTCACGACCAGGAAGGCCAGCATCGCGGCCAGCGCGATCGCGCGCACCGGCGCCTCGGCCAATTCTTCGGGCGTTCGCGCGCGCCAGGTGATCCAGGCCGCCCTGGCCAGGTAGGCCAGCAGGAGCAGCAGGAACGCCCAGCCCAACAGCCCATATTCCGCGAGCAGCTGGAGGATCTCGTTGTGGACGTAGTAGTCCGTCTCCAGTTGGGAGCCTTCCGCCTGGTACAGCGGGATATCGACTTCCCATGCGCCGGCGCCAACGCCCGACAGGGGGCGCTCTTTGATGATGCGCATGGTGGCTTTCCACATCACCAGACGCACCGCGAACGACCCTTCGGTGTACTCCTTTGACAGCGTCATGGAAGCGGTGCGCGAAAAGCTTCTTTCAAGCGGGGTGAGGCCGCGCTGCGCCGTCGCGTGGTCCTGCACCAGAGCCGAGTTGCCGGTCGGGATCAGCCCCATTCCCAGCACGGTGATCAACAGCACGCCCAGGGCGAGCACGCGCGTGGCCTTGTCCCAGGCTGAAAACGCGAACTGTCGACGGTACAACAGCAGTAGTACAGGCAAGACAACGCAAAGAGCGAGCAGCGCCAGCAAGGCCGAGCGCGTGCCCGTCATCAGAATCGCGACGATGTTGAAGCCGGTGGTGAAAGCCAACAACGCGACTTGGGAGGACGAACGCGCCTGCGCCAGCAGCAACACCGAAAACGGCAAGGTACAGACCACGAACTCGGCAAAGAAGTTGCGATTGACGAAGGTGGAAGCCGGGTTGGGCCCCTGCGGAAAGAGCTTGAAATCCACCCAGAACTGCAGTGCGGCCCACAGCGACGCGACCACCGCGCCCCAATGAATGCCCCGCGCCAGCACCGGCACCCGGTCACGGCTCAGCGTATTGAGGCCCAGCCACAGCAGCAGGCTGAAGATGAACCAGCGAATCGCCTCGACACCGGCCAGGTAGGTGTGTGACCACGCCATGCTGCCCAGCGCGTAGGCCATCAGGCCCAGCGGCAGCCACATCAGGGCGTGCCAGCGCAAGGCCTGGCTGCGGTTGCGCTGCTGCCAGAAAAACAGGGCGGCTGCGCCCAAAGCCCCGAACGACACCACCATGGACTTCAGTGTGTCCTGCAGCATTTCCTCGTTGGGCACACCCAGGGCGGGTGCAAGCAGCATCGTCATCGCGAGAATCGCGATGGTCCAGTCGCCCTGGACGACTTCACCGGGTGCCGAAATTCCCGCGGGGGATGGCGCTGGCTGCCTAGGCTCGGGGACAACGGCGCCCGCGGGCACCGCTTTCTTCTTTCGTGCCATGGGTCAGCGGCCCGTGACGGAACCGATCGGACGAACCATCTCCAAATGGGGAATGCCTACCTCGTCAAAAGGCTCGCCGCGGGGCTCGAAGCCAAGACGGCGGTAAAAACCTTCGGCGCTGCGCTGCGCGTGCAGGATGATTTCGTGGTCGCCCCGCTCGCGGGCGGCCTGTGCCAATGCCTCCAGGATGTCGCGGCCCAGGCGCGACCCACGCAATACCCGGTTCACCGCCATGCGCCCGATCTTGGCCACACCCGGCGCGTGCTGCAACAGGCGCCCGGTGGCCACCGGCTGGCCCAGGCGGTTGTAGGCAACGGCATGCACGGCGGTCTGGTCGGCCGCATCCCACTCCATTTCCATTGGGATGCGCTGCTCTTGGACGAAGACCTCGGTGCGCACTTTCGATGCGTCCTTGCCGATCTCCGCCCAGGAGCCGCGCTTGACCTGGGCCATGGCTTCCCCGGCCTCGTAGCCATTGAGGATCTCGCGCAAGGCGGGGGGCACGGGCTTGGAGGTCTGCGTGGCGGGGTCGGCAAATACGTAGACCAACTCGCCGGTGATCAGCAATTCGTCGCCGCGAAAGATCGCGCCGGCGAACACCATGGAGGAGTTGCCGATGCGGCTGCATTTCAGGGCCACGTCGATCTGCTCATCCACCCGTGCCGAAGCGTTGAACTCCACCGTCGCCTTCTTGACATAAAGATCGCCTTCCAGCGCATGCATGGCGGCCTCATACGGCAAGGCCAGGGCGCGCCAGTAGTCGGCCATCGCCGTGTCGAAGTACATCAGGTAGTGGGCATTGAACACGATCTTCTGCATGTCCACTTCGGCCCAGCGCACGCGCAGGCGGTGAAAAAATCGAAAATCTTGACGCGTCATGGGGATTTGGAAAAAAGGTGGCTTTGCAATGCTAACGCAGCGTCCTGATGGGCTTTGCGCGCCTCGGGTATTGCCCGGCCCATCTTGATGAACTCGTGGGTCACGCCGCGGTAGATGTCCAGGTCCACCGCAACACCGGCGGCGCGCAGCTTGTCGGCGTACTGGACGCCTTCGTCGACCAGCGGGTCGCATTCGGCCAGGCCAAACCAAGCCGGCGCAAGGCCGTCGACGTCGGGCGCCCCCAATGGGGCAAACCGCCAGTCCTCGCGGTCCGCCGGGCTGCGCAGGTAGTGGTTGAAGAACCAGGCGATGTGCGGTTCCTCCAGCACCAGCCCCTGCCTGAAGCGGGCGTGCGAAGCCGTGTCTGCTTGCGCGGCGCAGCCTGGGTAGAACAGCAGTTGCAAGGCCAGGGCAATACCGGCGTCGCGCGCCTGGATCGCGCAGGCCGCCGCCAGCGTGCCGCCGGCGCTGTCGCCGCCCACGGCAATGCGCGCGCCGTCCGCGCCCAGCACAGCGGCGTGCCGGGCAAGCCACAGCATCGCGTCCTGCGCATCGTTCGCCGCCACCGGAAACTTGTGGGTCGGCGCCAGGCGGTAGGCCAGCGAGACCACCATGCAGCCTGCAAGCCGGCTCAATTCGCGGCACAGCACGTCGTGCGAGGCGATGCTGCCGATGGTGAAACCGCCGCCATGAAAGTAAAGCAGCACCGGCAGGCCCGGCGTGCGCGCCGGCGCATAAAGCCGGGCAGGCAGCGCATGGCCGTCGCGCGCGGGGATGCTGAAATCTTCGACCCGCGCCAGCTCGGCGCGCGGCACCTCCAGCACGCCGGCCCCCGCTTCATAAGACGCCTTGGCTTGCGCCGGTGTCAGCGTGTACAGCGGCGCGTGGCCGGCGCGTGCCATGCGCTGCAGCACAGAACGCATGGCAGGGGTCAGTTGCGGATAGGCGTCCAGCACGCTCATTGGGTCAAGGCGACAGCGCCAAGGGTTTGTTTCATGTGCATGGAGGCCTCTGCTGGCTTAAAGTTGGAATTTCCATCGTACAACGCAACCCCACCATGGCTTTCATCTACTACGTGACCCAGATCCAGTTCGAGTTCGGCGCCGTCAAGCTGCTGAAGCAGGAGTGCGAACGCGTGGGCATCACCCGCCCGCTGATCGTGACCGACCCCGGCGTGAAGGCCGCCGGCATCTTGCAGAAGGCGCTGGACGCCCTGCCCGGCCTGCCGGTGGCGGTGTTCGACCAGACCCCTTCCAACCCGACCGAAGCCGCGGTGCGCGCTGCCGTCGAAGTCTACAAGGCCAACGCCTGCGACGGCCTGATTGCCGTTGGCGGCGGCTCGGCCATCGACTGCGCCAAGGGCGTGGCCATTGCGGCCACGCACGAAGGGCCGCTCACGCACTACGCCACCATCGAAGGCGGCTCGCCCCGCATCACGGACAAGGCGGCGCCGCTGATCGCCGTGCCCACCACCAGCGGCACTGGCAGCGAGGTGGCGCGCGGCGCCATTCTCATCGTCGACGACCACCGCAAGCTCGGCTTTCACTCCTGGCACCTGGTGCCCAAGACCGCCATCTGCGACCCCGAGCTCACCCTGGGCCTGCCGGCCAGGCTGACCGCCGCCACCGGCATGGACGCCATCGCGCACTGCATGGAGACCTTCATGGCGCCGGCCTTCAACCCGCCGGCCGACGGCATCGCGCTCGACGGCCTGCAACGCGGCTGGGCGCACATCGAGCGTGCCACGCGTGATGGCAGCGACCGCGAGGCCCGCTTCAACCTCATGAGCGCGTCCATGCAAGGCGCCATGGCCTTCCAGAAAGGGCTGGGCTGCGTGCACTCGCTGAGCCACAGCCTGGGCGGCGTCGACCCGCGCCTGCACCACGGCACGCTCAACGCCATGTTCCTGCCAGCCGTGGTCACGTTCAATGCGGTGGCCGAATCGGTGCAAAAGGAGCAACGCCTGCAGCGCATGGCGCATGCGATGGGCCTGGCATCGGCCAGCGACATTCCCGAAGCCATCAAGGACATGAATGCGCGCCTGGGACTGCCCACGGGCCTGGCCGCGATGGGTGTGGAACGCGGCTGGTTCGACCAGATCGTCAAGGGCGCGCTGGCGGACCATTGCCACAAGACGAATCCGCGGATTGCGAGCGCACAGGAATACCAGGAGCTGCTGGCGGCGTCGTTGTAAGACTAGAGCGGCTCGACCCGGTCCACCTGCGGTTGTTCGAGCCAGCCCTGGAATTCATCCACCAATTGCCGGCTCGCTGCCGCGGCGGTGGACCAGGCCTTGACCCGCCCCTGCAGGTTGTTGCCGTAGCGCTCGAAGTCCGTGCGGTCCGGCAACTTGCCGTTGGGCAGGGTCTTGATCCACTCCGGGTCCGGCGCCAGAAGGACCACGTTGTCCAGGAAGTGCGTGGCGCCGTGCCGCCACTTCAAGCCCTTGTCGAGCCAGCCTGGCACCACGGCTTTCTGGAAGTGCGGATACAGCACCAGGCCTTCGCCCATGCTGTTGTAGTTCAGGTGCAGGTGGTAGTCGGTGATGCCGCCGTCCCAGTAGGCGCCGGGCGGCGCGCCCGGGATGTCGGGCACCGACCTGAGCACGAAGGGGATCGAGCAGCTGGCCTGCAGCGCCGGGTTGAAGTTCAGTTCGCTCAAGTCGACGCGACGCGTGCGGTAGTCCGCGGTGGCAAATGGCAGCGCGCTGCCGTGCGTGGAAAACACCACGCGCTCCAGCCAGGCGCCCATGGCCTTGCGGTGCACGGTGTTGGTCAGGAATGCGCCGAGATAGCCCAGCGGCGTGCGCAACTGGTGTTCGCGGCCCAGCACATGGCGGCCGCGCGAGGTCACTACATGCAGCTTGTAGCGCGGGTGCTGCAGGACGCCAGCCACTTTGCCGCCGTAGAAAGCCTGCAGGCTGGCGCCGAACTGTTCGCTGACAAACTCCGGCGTCGGCCGCTTCTGGCCGGGCTTGAGCTCGTAGTGCTGCTGGATGTAGTCGCGCTCCAGCGCTTCAAATCCCGCAACCGGATCCAGCAGACAGGCCGTGGCCATGCGCCAGGCGCCGATCGAGGCGCCGACGAGGTGGATCTCATGCGTGGACGAGGCCAGCCATTGCCCGAACAGGAAGCGGTCCAAAGGCCCGAGGACCAGGCCTTTTGGCCCCCCGGCCGCCCCCGGAACGACTCTCACGTCGGTGGGTTTGAGGCCGCTTTCCTCGATATGCCGCCTGGCCCGTGGGCCAGCGTAGATGCGCAGCGCTCTCATCAAATGTATTCGCCCGCCTCATTCCCCGAAGTCCAGTCGATCGGATGCTGCTGCAGCACCATGTCGATGTCCAGGCCCATCGTCAGGCCGACCTCGCCCGGAAAACTCACGGCAAGTTCCCTGTCCGTGAGCCCGGCCTCCTTGGCACGCGCGCGCCAACCGGCCAGATGCAGGACGCCTGCGAGCGGCTCGTAGGCGTCGTTGTCAAACGGGGTGTACTGGTGTTGCAAGGCATCAACCAGCGTGCCGGGAAACTGCCATTGGCGCGCCAGGCCCGCGCTCACCTCGGCAAAACAATAGCCCAGGGCGCGGTGCTCGATCTTGGCGCGCCGGAGATCGAACGGCGCAGTCGTTTCACCAATCGCCGCCATTTTTTCCGGCATGACACTGTGCATCACCAGTTCGCCCATCGCATGGATCAGGCCCGCGGTGAACGCTGTTGCCGAGTTCTGCTTGACCTTGCCGGCGAAAGACCGCGACAGCTTGGCCACATTGAGGCTATAGCGCCAGAACTGCTGCAGGTTGATACCGGGGATCGCCCGAACCGCGCTGCCACGCGTGGCAGCCGCCGCCAGCGAACGCAGGTGGTTCAGGCCCAGGATGGCCAGCGCTTCGGAGACGCTGCTGATCTTGCCCGGCATCGGCAGCAGCGAAGAGTTGGCCATCTGCAAGGTGCGCATGGTCAGCGCCGGGTCGGTGCCCAGCAGCTGGCTGATGTGGCGCAAATCAGGTTCGGGGCGGTTGGTCTCGCTGACCAGCAGCACAACGACCTTGGGAATGCTGGGCAACGCGGCTTCGGACGCCAGCAGCTCGCTCAATTCCATGAGGAGTGCCTCCTTGACGTGGTGGGTTCCATGTGCCGATTATGTATCGGTCTAGCGCCCCTTGGCCCCCTGCAGCTTGGCAAAGGCCGAGGCCATGGCGGACTGCGCGGCCGGCTCGTTGGTGCGGCGCGGCTGTTGCTCGTTGCGCCCTGCCCCTTCGAAGCGGTTGTCCCGCGGGCCACCCCGATCGCCTGGCTGGCGCGGCGCATCGCCTAGCTTCATGGACAGGCCGATGCGCTTGCGCGCCACGTCCACCTCCATCACCTTGACCTTCACGATGTCGCCGGTCTTGACGACTTCGCGTGCATCGGTGACGAACTTGTGGCTTAGCTGGCTCACGTGCACCAGGCCGTCCTGGTGCACGCCCAGGTCGATGAAGGCGCCGAACGCCGCCACGTTGCTGACCGTGCCTTCGAGCACCATGCCTTCGCGCAGGTCTTTGATGTCTTCCACGCCGTCGTTGAAGCGGGCCACCTTGAAGTCGGGGCGCGGATCGCGGCCGGGCTTTTCCAGCTCGCCCAGGATGTCCTTGACCGTGATCACGCCGAACTTTTCATTGGCGAACAGTTCGGGTTTCAAGGTCTTGAGCATCTCGGCGCGGCCCATGAGTTCGCCCACCGGTTTTCCGGTCCTGGCCATCATCTGTTCCACCACCGGATAGGTCTCGGGGTGCACGCCGGTCATGTCCAGCGGGTTGTCGCCACCGCGGATGCGCAGGAAGCCTGCGCTTTGTTCGAAGGTCTTGGCGCCCAGGCCGCTGACGTCCATCAGCTGCTTGCGATTCTTGAAGGCGCCATTGGCCTCACGCCAGCGCACCACGGCCTTGGCCACCGTGCCCGACAGGCCCGAGACGCGCGTGAGCAGCGGCACGCTGGCGGTGTTGAGATCCACGCCGACGGAGTTCACGCAATCTTCCACCACCGTGTCCAGCGTACGTGCCAGCTCGCTCTGGTTCACGTCGTGCTGGTACTGGCCGACACCGATGGACTTGGGGTCGATCTTCACCAGCTCGGCCAGCGGGTCTTGCAGGCGCCGTGCAATGCTTGCGGCGCCGCGCAGGCTCACGTCCACATCCGGCATCTCTTGCGAGGCAAATTCGCTGGCGGAATAGACCGAGGCGCCGGCCTCGCTGACCACCACCTTTTCCACCTGGCGCTCGATCTTGGCCAGGAGCTTGATGAGCTCGCCGGCGAGCTTGTCGGTCTCGCGGCTGGCCGTGCCGTTGCCGATGGCGATCAGATTCACGCCATGCTTTTCGCAGAGTTTGGCTAGCGTATGCAGTGAGCCATCCCAGTCCTTGCGGGGCTCGTGCGGGAAAACGGTCGCCGTCTCGACCAGCTTGCCCGTCGCATCGACCACCGCCACCTTGACACCGGTGCGGATGCCGGGGTCCAGCCCCATCACCACGCGCGGGCCGGCGGGTGCGGCCAGCAGCAGGTCGCGCAGATTATCGGCAAACACCTTGATGGCCACCTTCTCGGCGTCTTCCCGCAGGCGCGAGAACAGGTCACGCTCGGTCGACAGGGATAGCTTCACGCGCCAGGTCCAGGCCACGCATTTGCGCAGCAGGTCGTCGGCCGGGCGGGCTGCATGGCTCCAGCCCACGTGCAGCGCGATCTTGCCTTCGGCAATCGAGGGCTTGCCGGGCTCGGGTTCCACGGGAAGCACCAGCTTGGCGTCCAGGATTTCGAGCTGGCGGCCACGGAACACGGCCAGCGCCCGGTGCGAGGGAACGCGGCCCACGGGCTCGTCGTAGTCGAAGTAGTCGCGAAACTTGGCCACGTCGGGGTTGTTCTCGTCCTTGCCGTCCATGCGCTTGGACTTGAACAAGCCCTCGGCCCAGAGCCATTCGCGCAGGCGCTGCACCAGCACCGCATCCTCGGCCCAGCGCTCGGAGAGGATGTCGCGCACGCCGTCCAAAACAGCCTGCAGCGTGGTGAAGTCCTCGCCGCCCTCGCCCTTCTCCGTCTTCACGAAGGCCGTGGCCTCCTCGGCCGGAACCAGCAGCGGATTGGCGAAGAGCTTGTCGGCCAGCGGCTCGATGCCGGCTTCGCGTGCGATCTGGCCCTTGGTGCGGCGCTTCTGCTTGTATGGCAGATAAAGATCTTCGAGTTCCTGCTTGGTCGGCACGATCGCGATCGCGGCGCGCAATTCGGGCGTGAGCTTGCCCTGCTCCTCGATGCTCTTGAGCACCGCCTCGCGGCGGTCTTCGAGTTCGCGCAGGTAGCCCAGGCGGTATTCGAGCTCGCGCAGCTGGATGTCGTCCAGCCCGCCGGTGACCTCCTTGCGGTAGCGCGCGATGAAGGGCACGGTGGCGCCGCCGTCCAGCAGCTCGACGGCGGCCTTGATCTGATGTTCCTGGACCCGGATTTCCGTGGCAATTTGCCTGATGATTTTCTGCACGCTTCTGGTCACG
>DATILI010000118.1:0-5942 GCA_035476635.1 Burkholderiaceae bacterium
GGCAGGGTCCCGGTGATCACGAAGGTTTTGCCCAAAAGCGGCTTGGGCGCCGTCACCGCAGGCTCGCCCTCTTGCCAGGTCACGCCGCAGGCACGCAGTTGCTCCACCACCTCGCGGTTGTGCGGCTGCTCGAAGAACGTGCGGATGCTTTGGGCAACCACGGGGCCGACATCGTTGACTTCGAGCAACTGTTCCACGCTGGCGTCCATGATCGAGTCGAGCTTGCCGAAATGGCGCGCCAGGTCTTTTGCCGTGGCCTCGCCCGCATGCCGGATACCCAGGCCGAACAGGAAGCGCGGCAAGGTCGTTTCCTTGGACTTTTGCAGCGCGTCGAGCACGTTCCGGGCGGACTTCTCGGCCATCCTGTCCAGGCCTGCCAAGCCAACCAGGCCGAGCTTGTACAGATCGGGCAAGGTGCGGATCACGTTGGCCTCGACCAGTTGGTCGACCAGCTTGTCGCCCAGGCCCTCGATGTCCAGCGCGCGGCGCTGGGCGTAGTGCAGGATCGCCTCCTTGCGCTGCGCACCGCAGAACAGGCCGCCGGTGCAGCGGTGGTTGGCCTCGCCCTCCTCCCGTACCGCCACCGATCCGCAGACCGGGCAATGCGTGGGCATGGTGAAAAGCTGTGCGTCGCCCGCGCGCTTTTCCGGCAGCACCGCCACCACCTCGGGAATCACATCGCCGGCGCGGCGCACGATGACGGTGTCGCCCACGCGCACGTCCTTGCGGCGTGCTTCGTCCTCGTTGTGCAGGGTGGCGTTGGTCACGGTCACGCCACCGACAAACACCGGTGCGAGCTTGGCAACGGGCGTGAGCTTGCCGGTGCGGCCGACCTGCACATCGATGGCGAGCACGGTGGTGAGCTGCTCTTGCGCCGGGTACTTGTGCGCGACGGCCCAGCGCGGCTCGCGTGTGACAAAGCCCAGGCGTTGCTGCAAGGCCAGGCTGTTGACCTTGTAGACCACGCCATCGATGTCGAACGGTAGTTGGTCGCGCAACGCTCCGATCTCGCGGTGGAAGGCGATCAATTCATCGACGCCCTTCACGGTGCGGGTCTGCACCGAGACCGGAACGCCCAAGGTTTTCAAGGCCTGCAGCATCTCATGCTGCGTCTGGACATCCAGGCCGCCCTGCGCGGGCGGCGTGACTTCGCCCCAGCCATAGGCGAAGAAGCTCAACGGCCGCTGCGCGGCAATGGCCGGGTCGAGTTGGCGCACGGCACCGGCCGCGGCATTGCGCGGGTTGACGAAGGTCTTCTCACCCCTGGCGCCCGAGGCGATCTTCTCGCGCTGGCGTTCGTTGAGTTTTTCGAAGTCGTCGCGGCGCATGTAGACCTCGCCGCGCACTTCCAGCACCGGCGGTGCCTGGCCTTCCAGGCGCAGCGGGATCTGCCCGATGGTGCGGATGTTCTGCGTCACGTCTTCGCCGATCTCACCGTCGCCACGCGTGGCCGCCTGCACCAGCACGCCGTCTTCGTAGCGCAGGCTCATGGCCAGGCCGTCGAACTTGAGCTCGGCCACGTATTCGATCGGCGGATCGCCTGGCGCCAGCCCCAATTCGCGCCGCACGCGCGCATCGAAGTTCTGTGCACCAGTGGCCTCGGTATCAGTTTCGGTGCGGATGCTGAGCATGGGCACGGCATGGCGCACCGGCGTGAAGCCGTCAAGCACCTTGCCGCCGACACGGCGCGTCGGCGAGTCGGCGGTCACGAATTCAGGGTGAGCAGCCTCCAGGGCCTGGAGCTCGCGAAACAGCCGGTCGTACTCGGCGTCCGGAATCTGCGGGTCATCCAGCACATAGTACTGGTGGCCGTGGTGGTGCAACTGCGCACGCAAGGCCTCGACCTTGGCGGCAACGTCTTGATGGGACATGGGAAAGCAGGCTCAGCTGAACAACCGGCGCGCCTGCGGCGACCCAGCCGAGAGGTCGCGTGCATCCAGCGTGTCGTACAGGATTTCGAGTTCGGCGCCAATCGCATCCATCGCGTCGCGCGCCAGGGGCTGGCCGTTGTCGTCGGTCACTACGCCGTCCATGGCCTCGGCCAGCGCCAGCGCCGCTTCACGCAGGCGCACGAACGGCCGCTCGCTGCGGTCCACCTGCGGCACGTCCAGGCTCAAGGTGATCTCGCGGATCGCGGACTGGGCCGGGTCTTCCGACATCGCGGCCTGCACATTGAAGTTCAGGCCCAACACCGGCGGCAGCCCGCCGCTGCGCGCGGCCAGGACCATGCGCCCGGGCATGGCGCCGGGCACAAAACCCAGCCGGGCGGCATGCTGCTGCACATAGCCAGGACTCCACGCGGTGTTGCGCGCGCGCAGCGTAAAGCCGAGCTGGGCGTCATGGCCGCTGGCGAACTGGTCGAGCTCGCGGGCACGCGCGACTTCGTCCAGCATCTCGGGAAACTCCGGCGCGCCGTTGACGGCATCGGCAAACGCCTGGGCTTTCACGACATATTCCGAGTACTCGATCTCGTTGAGCGCGCCGGTGCGGTTGGCCAGCTGGACGCCGGCCTGAAAGGCGCCATAGCGCTGGCCGGCGATCGGCACCTCCCACGCCTGCGAGGCACTGTTCAGCCCCTCGACGGCGAATGGCTTGCTGCCGGCGCGGCGCGTCGGCGGCATGGCGGCCAGGGCGGCGTCGCCCGAAGCTGGGCCCTCCAGCGCAATCGGTGCGATGACGTCGATCAGCGGGTCCAGGCCGGGTTTTTTTTCCGGCGCAGGCAGCGGCGGATCAAGCGGTGCATCAAAGACGGGCTCCTGGCGCGCCGGCTCGTCCTCGGGCTCCAGTGGCACCGTATCGTGCGGATTGGCGTCAGCCAGGCGCGGCGCGTTTCTGCGTGATGTCCAGGTATTCCAGGCCACGACCGCGGCCAGCAACACCCCCCCTGCAATAGCCAGACCGAGTTGCAACGTACTCATCGTGCGACCTCAGGCAACTTCCGCCATCGTCAGGGCCGATTCCATGTCGACCGCCACGATGCGCGAAACGCCCTGCTCCTGCATGGTCACGCCGATCAGTTGCTCGGCCATCTCCATGGCGATCTTGTTGTGGCTGATGAAGAGGAATTGGGTTTCTTTGCTCATCGCGGTCACGAGTTTGGCATAGCGCTCGGTGTTGGCGTCGTCCAGCGGCGCGTCGACCTCGTCCAGCAGGCAGAACGGCGCGGGGTTGAGCTGGAAGATGGCGAACACCAGCGCAATCGCCGTCAACGCCTTCTCGCCGCCTGACAGCAGGTGGATGGTCTGGTTCTTCTTGCCCGGTGGCTGCGCCATGACCTGCACCCCCGAGTCGAGAATTTCGTCGCCGGTCATCATGAGCTTGGCGTTGCCGCCGCCGAACAGTTCCGGGAACATGCGGCCGAAATGCTGGTTCACGATATTGAAGGTGCCCGAGAGCAGCTCGCGGGTTTCACCGTCGATCTTCTTGATCGCGTCTTCCAGCGTGGCCATCGCCTCGTTGAGGTCGGCCGATTGGGCATCGAGGAAGGTCTTGCGTTCGCGCGCCGTCGTGAGCTCGTCCAGCGCGGCCAGGTTGACTGCGCCCAAAGCCGCGATCTCGCGGTGCAGGCGATCGATCTCGCCTTGCATGCCGGGGAGGCGGACATTGCCGTCCTGGATCGATTTGGCAACCGCTTCCAGGTCGGCCTGCGCATCAGCCAGCAGCTGCGTGTACTGCTCCAGCCCCAGCCGCGCAGCCTGCTCCTTGAGCTGGAAATCGGTGATGCGCTGGCGCAGCGGATCGAGCTCGCGCTCGAGCTGCATGCGCCGCTCGTCGCTGGCGCGCAGCTTGGCCGTCAAGTCGTCGTATTCGCTGCGCTGGGCACCCAGGCGCTGCTCGCGCTCCAGCTTCAGGGCCAAGGCGTTCTGCAGGCCGGCCTGTGCCGCCGCATCGGTCAGGCGCGTCAGCTCTTCCTGCGCGCGTTGCTCTTCCGCATCGATGGATTGCGCCTGCTGCGTTGCGGTCTCGATCGCGCGGCTCAGTTCGCCTCGCCGTGATTCGAGGCTGCGCCGGGCAAAGGTCGCCTCTTGCGCCTGGCGCTCCAGGCTGCGCTGCTGCTCGCGGCATTCAGCGAGCTTGCGCTCGGACTCGATCACTCTTTCGTCAAGCTGGGCGTGGCGCTCCTGGCTGTCGGCCAGTTGCATGTCCAGCTCTTCGAAGCGGGCTTCGGCCGTCACGCGGCGCTCCTGCAATTCGTCGAGCAGGGCATCCACCTCGGCCAGGTCGCCGGCGATCTGCTCGCTGCGTGCACGCGTGGCTTCGGCAAGCTGGCTAAGGCGCAAGGTTTCCACCTGCAGCTCGTGGGCGCGGCTCTGCGTTTCGCTGGCTTCGCGGCGCGCCACCACCAGGCGTTGCGATGCGTCGGAGTACGCGGCTTCGGCGCGCACCAGGGCGCCGCGCGATTCCTCGGCAATCAGCGCCTGCGCCTTCAATTGCTTGTCCAGGTTTTCGATTTCCTGGGCGCGCGCCAACAGGCCGGCCTGCTCGGAGTCCTGTGCGAAGAAGCTCACGCTGTGGTGCGTCACCGCGTGGCCGCTCTTCACGAAGATCGCCTCGCCGGGTTGCAGCTTCTCGCGCGCCGCCAACGCTTCTTCAAAGCTCGTGGCGGTGTAGCAACCGTGCAGCCAGTCGGCCAGCAAGGCCTTCTGGCCGGCGTCGTTCAGGCGCAGCAAGTCGGCCAGGCGCGGCAACGCGGACTGGCCTTCTGGCACACCAGCCTGCGGCGGGCTGTAGAACGAGAGCTTGGCCGGCGGCGCATCGGCACCGAAGGCGCGCACCATGTCCAGCCGCGACACTTCCAATGCGCCCAGGCGTTCGCGCAGGGCGGCTTCCAGCGCGCTTTCCCAGCCCTGCTCGATATGGATGCGGCTCCACAGGCCTTGCAGCCCGTCCAGGCCGTGCTTGGCCAGCCAGGGCCTGAGCTTGCCGTCGGTCTTGACCTTTTCCTGCAGCGCCTTGAGCGCTTCCATGCGCGCGGAAAGATCGGCCTGCTTGTGGCTTTCGGCGTTGACAGCCTGCTGCCTGGTGCGGCGGTCTTCGTCCAGCTGTGGCACGGATTCCTGCAGCTCGTGCAGCCGCGCATCGGCGACCTCGGCCGCCTCTTGCGCGGCGCCGAGCTGGCCTTGCAGATCGACCAGCCGTGCTTCGTCGGGTGCGGCCAGTGCGCTGCGGTCGGCACTGAGCTTTTCGCGGCGGAAATTCAGCTGGCGCGACTGCTCCTCGATATTGCGCTGGTCCGCAGCCAGCACCTGGATTTGCTGCTGCACCTGGCTCACGCTGGTGCGCTGGGCATTGGCGTTGTTCTGCGCCTGGCGCAGCGCCTCTTCCAGGTCGGGCATGACTTGCGACTGCTGCTCCACCTGGGCAGCCAGCAACTCGGCTTTTTCCTCGGCGTCCACACCCTGGGCGGCCAGGGTTTCGATTTCGGCCTCGGCGTCGCCCTTGCGCGCGCTCCACTGGGCGGTCTGCTCCTTGAGCGTGGCCAGCCGCTGCTCCACGCGCTGGCGGCCTTCCACCACAAAGCGGATTTCCGCTTCCAGCCGGCCGACTTCGGCGCTGGCCTCGTACAGCAGGCCCTGCGCCTGGTTGACCTGGTCGCCTGCGGCGTAGTGCGCCTGGCGGATGGCTTCCAGATCGGCCTCGATGTGGCGCAGGTCGGCCACGCGTGACTCGAGGTCGTTCACGGCCTTGTCGCTATCGGTCTTGACGCGGGCCTGGTCGGCTTCGCTTTCGCTGCGTTTCAAGAACCACAGCTGGTGCTGCTTGAGCGTGGCGTCGGCCTGCAGGCTGTTGTACTTCTGCGCAACCTCGGCCTGCTTCTCCAGCTTCTCCAGATTGGCGTTGAGTTCGCGCAGGATGTCTTCCACTCGCGTCAGGTTCTCGCGCGTGTCGGACAGGCGGTTTTCCGTCTCGCGCCGGCGCTCCTTGTACTTGGAAACGCCGGC
>DATILI010000119.1:0-3890 GCA_035476635.1 Burkholderiaceae bacterium
ACGGAAACGACGCGCTTCCTGTCGGCGTCGATGGCCAAGTCGATTGTCGGCCTGCTGGTTGGCGTCGCCCTGGAGGAAGGCAGGATCGGCTCGATCGACGATCTTGCCAGGCAGTATGTTCCGGCCCTTGATGGCAATCCGTATGGCGAGACCTCCATCAAGAACCTGCTGCAGATGTCGTCGGGCGCCCGCTTCGCGGAACAGTATGACGGCCGGGACGATCTGGCGGCGCTGATCCGCGACACCATCGAACAGCAATCCACGGGCGCGGCAACGGTGTTGCTGCCGTACCGCGAGCGGCGCGTGCAGGCCGGGAGCATGTTCTATTACTCATCGGCCGAGACCCAGGCGCTGGGATTGGTGCTGAGTGCTGCCACCGGCATGTCGGTGGCCGAGTACCTGAGCACGCGCATCTGGCAGCCCATGGGCGCGGAAGACAATGCGAGCTACCTCGTCGACGCCGCGGGCCAGGAGGCGACCTTCGCTTTCCTGCACGCCAGGCTGCGCGATTTCGGCCGTCTCGGCATGCTGGTTGCGAACCAGGGCCGCGCCAATGGCAAGCAACTGGTGCCGGCCGCCTGGGTGCGCCGCGCCACCGAAGCCGCCGATCCGCATGTGCAGCCGTTCATCGCAAGCTCCTACTTCGGCTACGGCTACCAGTTCTGGACCTTCCCCGGGAACAAGCGCCGGTTTGCGTTCATCGGCGTGCGCGGCCAGGTCATCTTCGTGGATTCCGCGCTTGGGTTGGTGATGGTGCAGACCGCGGTCTGGAAATCCGCTGGCGACCGTTCCGCTCGCGCCGAGCTACTGGCACTGTGGCGCGGCGTCGTCGAGCACTACGGCGCCTGGTAGCGCATCTTCAGTGCCACTTCAGGCAACCACAGCCACCGGTGCCTACCGCTCCGCGAGCAAGGAGACCAGCAACTGCGCCGCCGGCGGCAGGTAGCTGTTTTCCCGGTAGGTGACGACCAGGCGCCTGCGCATCGTGGTTTCCTTGATCGGCACTTCCCGCAGTTGCGATCGCCCATCCGGGCGATCCAGATGGTGGCGCGAGATGAAGCTCAACAGGCCGGTCTCGGCGATCAGTGCCGGCAGCATCAGCAGCATCGTGCTCTCGACCTGAACGCGTGGACGCGGCAGGCGCTTGCGGTCGAAGGTGTGGTCCAGCCAGTCGCGCGTTGGCGCGCCGGGTGGCTGCAGTACCCAGCGATAGGCGCCCAGGTCGCGCAGAGTGGGGGAGCCACGCAAGATTTCGTGCGTCGCGCTGGCGGCCACGACGATGGTGTCTTCGGCCAGTAGTTGCGAGGCGAAGCCGGCTTCCGCAGGACTTTCGGTCCCAACCATGAGGTCGAGCTCGCCCGCGCGCAGCAAGGGCTTCAGGGTGTCGATCAGCCCGACCACCGTCTTCAGCGTCACCTCGGGCGCTTGGCGCATCAGCTCGCGGGCGGCCGGCGGCAGCAGGAATTGCGCAGCCGTGGGGACGATGCCGATGCGGATGTGGCCGGATAGCCCGCGGCCGATATCGCCGATCTCCCGCCGCGCGTCCTCGACGTCGAACCGCATGCGCTGCGCCCACTTGAGCAGCACCCGGCCGGCGGCAGTGAGCCGGATGCCGCGGCCCGCCTTTTCGAACAACGGCGCACCGCAGGCTTCTTCGAGCCGGCGCACACAGCTGGTCAGTGCGGGCTGCGTGCGGTGCAGGCGCTCGGTGGCACGGCCGATGTGCTCGAGTTCGGCGATGGTCTCGAAATAGCGCAGGTCTCGCAAATCCATAGCAAAAGCCAGATTGATGTATTGAAAGAAATTATCGATTGGACTGTATTGGTTCCGGCGGCAATACTCAAGGCCAAGAACCTCAAGTCCATGAACGGGAACCCCGCACTTTCAGCGGCAAACCCGGCGCTACGGAGACAAGACATGACCCTGACCCGACCCCTGACGCGCCGCATGTTGTTTGCGCTCGCCGCTTTCGCCTTCAGCGCCGGCGCCCTTGCCCAGGCATTCCCCGGCAAACCCATCCGCGTCGTCGTGCCGTTTCCGCCCGGTGGCGGCACCGACATCATTGCCCGCGAGATCACCCAGAAGGTGGCGCTGGCCACCGGCTGGACCTTCGTGGTGGAGAACAGGGCCGGTGCCGGCGGCAATCTCGGCGTGGACGCGGTTGCCAAGTCAGCGGCCGATGGCTACACCATCGTGCTGGGCCAGACCAGCAACCTCGCCATCAATGCCACGCTGTACGCCAAGATGCCGTATGACTCGCAAAAGGACCTCGCGCCGATCGTGCTGGTGGCGAATGCGCCGCTGGTGATGGTGACGGGCAGCAACTCGCCCTACAAGACGCTGGCCGATGCGGTCCAGGCCGCCAAAGCCAAGCCGGGCATCGTGAACTTCGCCTCGCCGGGCAACGGCACCGTGGCGCACCTGACCAGCGAGCTGTTCCAGGCCGCGGCAGGCATCAAGACCCAGCACGTTCCCTACAAGGGCGCGGCACAGGCGCTGACCGATGTCGTCGGCGGCAATGTCGAGCTCTATATGTCGTCCGTGCCGACGCTGATCGGACAGATCAAGCAAGGCAAGCTGCGCGCCTTGGCCGTCACCTCGGCCCAGCGCGTGGACGATCTTGCGCAGGTGCCGACCATCAATGAGTCGGGCTACAAGGGTTTCGATGCCGTTACCTGGTTCGGCTTCCTGGCGCCGGCGGGCACGCCCAAGGACGTGGTCGCCAAGCTGAACACCGAGTTCAACAAGGCGCTCAAGCAGCCCGATCTGCGCAAGAAGCTCGGCGACCAGGGCGCAGACCCGGTCGGCGGAAGCGCCGAGCAATTCGCCGAACTGATCAGGGGCGAAGTCGTGCGCTGGGGCAAGGTCGTCAAGGACTCGGGCGCCCGTGTCGACTGATTCTTCGTTCCCCCTCCCACAACCCCACGGCCCCCAAGGAGATTCTCATGAGTCAAGCCGCTGCATTGCCTGACGTGATTCGCGACATGGCGCGCGTCAGCCCCGACATCGTTGCCCTGGCGGCCCGGTTCCCGTCTTCGATCCTGGCCGACGTGGCTGGACGCCGCGGCGCATTGAGCGGACGCATCGCGCCGCTGGCCCCGTCGATGCGCTTTGCGGGTCCTGCGATCACGGTCGAGGTGCGCCCCGGCGACAACCTGATGATTCATGCCGCGATGGCCATCGCCAAACCGGGCGACGTCATCGTCGTCGACGGCAAGGGCGACCTCTCTTGCGCGCTGATGGGCGAGATCATGTCGCAGCAATGCGTGGCGCTCGGCGTGGCGGCGGTGGTGATCGACGGCGCGGTGCGCGACAGCGAAGCCATCCGTGCACTCGGATTCCCGATGTACGCCGCCGGCCTCAATCCGAACGGGCCGACGAAATTCGTGCCGGGGCGCCTGAATCATCCAATCTCGATCGGCGGCGTGAGCGTCCATCCCGGCGACCTGGTGGTCGGCGACGCCGATGGGGTGACCGTGATTGAACGCGACAAAGCCGCGGCGATGCTGCCGCTCGCGGCGCAAAAGGTGGCAGCCGAGACCAGGCGCATCGCCGAGATCAAGAGCCGCAAGGCGCTGGCGCCAAGCTGGTTGAACAGCGCACTGCGGGCCGCCGGCGTGATCCAGGAAGGTGAGACGCTGTGAGCCAACGGCCCGCCTTCCTGGTCACCGGCTCCGACCTCGCGCCGCAGGCCTTGGCGCTGCTTACGGACTACGAAGTTGTGTTCGCCGGCAAGACGCCGACCGAGGACGATGTGGTCGCCCTGTGCCAGCGCCATGACCCGGTGGCCATCATCGTTCGCTACAGCAGGGTGGGCGCAGCAGCGATGGATGCCGCGCCGAATCTCAAGGTCATCTCCAAGCACGGCAGTGGCACCGACACCATCGACA
>DATILI010000120.1:0-9727 GCA_035476635.1 Burkholderiaceae bacterium
CACATCGAGGGCCTGAGTGGGGCCAGCGCGGGCGCCGTCAATGCCGTGGCGCTGGCACATGGCTACGCATCCGCGGGCAAGCAGGATCCGCGCGAAGCCGCACGCGCCTCATTGGCCCGCATTTGGGGCCAAATCATGGCCATGGGCAGCCTGGGCTCATTCCAAAGGCAGCTCGCCACCTTACTCTGGGGCGGCTTGCCAGCAGAGTTTGCGCCCACCAACATAATTTCCCAGACCTTCAGCGGGATGTTTTCGCCCTACCAATCCAACCCCCTGGACATCAACCCGCTGCGCAGCCTGCTGGAACGCGAAATCGATTTCGAAGCAATTGCCCGGCCTGGTGGGCCCAAAGTGTTTGTTTCCGCAACACACGTCAACACCGGCAAAGCCGTCGTCTTCAGCGGCAAACGCCTCACAGTGCAGGCCGTCATGGCATCGGCCTGCCTGCCGATGTTGTTCCGGGCGGTGGAGATCGATGGCGAGCACTACTGGGATGGGGGTTATTCGGTCAATCCGGCAATGACGCCATTGATCGACCAATGCAACAGCGCCGACCTGGTGCTGGTACAGATCAATCCGCTCAAGCACGAGAAAACACCGCAGACGGCGCATGAGATCGTCGACCGAGTCAATGAACTGACCTTCAATGCCAGCTTGTTGACGCAAATGCGCGCCATCGAATTCATCAACCGGCTGCTGGCCGATGGCTGGCTGAACAGCGCGCGCTGCAAAAGCGTGCTGCTGCACCGGATCGATGGCGGCAAGGAGATCCAGAGCTACCCGGCGTCCAGCAAGACATCGACCGACTCCGCCATGATCCAGGAATTGTTCGAACTGGGCCAGAGGGCTTGCCGGCACTGGCTGGCCAGCCATTTCGAAACGCTGGGCACACGCAGCACCATCAACATCTCACGCGACTACCTGGACGACACGCGCCTGCCCAACTTCAAACCGGGTCCCGCCGATCCATCGCCCTCTCAGCCCCAGGCGCAGCCGGATCAAGCAATGCCGGCACCGCCAAGGAAAAGGGGGTTCCGTTCGCTGATGAACAGCCTCTTCCGGCGCCGCAAGAAATAGCTTCGGCGGTTAGAACACCACGGAGCAGCCGCGCGCCGCAAGCCAGTCGCGTGCCTGGGCGAAATGACCACTGCCCAGAAAAGGTACGGGCGGCCGGCTGGCGGACAAGGGCGAGGGATGGTTGGACTGCAACACCAGGATGTCGCGCTGATGCTGCGCAGCCACCTGCGCGATCAAGCCAGCCTTGGCCTGCGCATGCGCGCCCCAAAGCATGTAGACGCACGGCGACGCCTGGCGCGCCACCGCGCCAATCAGCGCGTCCGTGAGCAATTCCCAGCCCTGTTTGGCATGGCTGGCCGCCTGCCCGTCTTCCACCGTCAGGCTGGTATTGAGGAGCAACACACCCTGTTCGGCCCAAGACCGCAGTGATCCATCGGCGGGAATGGGGTTGCCGAACACGCGCTGGCGCTCCTTGAAGATGTTGCGCAGCGAAGGCGGCAGCTTCACACCCGGCGCCACGGAAAACGCCAGGCCTTCAGCCTGCCCCGGGCCGTGGTACGGGTCTTGCCCGAGGATCACGACTTTCACTTCGGCCAGCGGCGTCAATTCCAGCGCGCGAAACGGCTGCGGGGGGTAGATGGTGGCTCCGCTTTGCAACCGACCCTGGATGAACGCGCCGAGCTTCAGCCCCGCTGCGCTTGCCACGAATGCGGAGATCACCTCGTGCCAACCGGCCGCGACCGGCCAGCTTTCGGGGTGCCACGCCGCCAAGTGGGGTGCAGCCGATGGCGCCGAGCTTGCGGGGTTTGCCAGCGCAGTTTCGAAGGCCAGGCTGGCCTGTTGCCCGGAGACCACCGGCGTCAGGTTCCGAACAGCGCCGACAGCGCCTCGCCCGGGTCCTTGGCACGCATGAAGGCCTCGCCGACCAGAAAAGCGTGCACCCCGGCTTCGCGCATCTTCTGCACGTCGGCGGGGCCAAGAATGCCCGACTCGGTCACCAGCAGGCGATCGCCGGGCACCTCCGCCAGCATGCCCAGCGTGGTGTCGAGCGTGACCTCGAAGGTCCGCAGATTGCGATTGTTGATGCCAACCAGGGGCGTCTTCAGGCGCAGCGCCCGCTCCAGTTCGGGCCGGTCGTGCACCTCGACCAGCACCGCCATGTCCAGCCCGCGCGCAATCGCCTCGAATTCGGCCATCTGGCCATCGTCCAGGCAGGCGGCGATCAGCAGGATGCAGTCGGCGCCCATGGTCCGGGCCTCATAGACCTGGTACGGGTCCACCAGAAAGTCCTTGCGCAGCACGGGCAACTGGCAGGAAGCACGCGCCTGCTTCAGGTAGTCCACGCTTCCTTGAAAGAACTGCTGGTCCGTCAACACCGACAGGCAGGCCGCGCCGTTTTCGGCATAGCTTTGCGCAATATCGGCCGGAATGAAGTCTTCGCGCAAAACGCCCTTGCTGGGGCTGGCCTTCTTGATCTCGGCAATCACCGCCGGCTGGCCGGCTGCGACCTTGCCGCGCAGGGCGCCCAGGAAGTCGCGCGTGAGAACGCGGCTTTCAGCGTCGGCGCGCACGGACGCCAGCGACTTCTTCTTCAGCGCCATGGCGATTTCCTCGCGCTTGACGGCAATGATCTTGTTCAGGATGTCAGACATGGAAAGTAAAAAGGTTCAGGCGACAAGCGCCTTGGAGGTGGCGATCAACTGGTCGAGCTTGGCCTTGGCCGCGCCGGACTCGATGGCAGCCTGCGCACGCGCCAGGCCCGCCTTGATGGAGTCGACCACATTGGCCGCATAGAGGGCAGCGCCCGCATTCAGCGCAACGATGTCGCGCGCCGCGCCCGGCTGGTTGTTCAGCACCCCGAGCAAAATCTCGCGCGACTGCTCCGGCGTTTCGACCTTCAGTGCACGGTTGCTGGCCATGGGCAGGCCGAAATCCTCGGGGTGGATCTCGTATTCGGTGATCTCGCCATTCCTGAGCTCGCCCACCAGGGTGGCCGCGCCCAGGCTTACCTCGTCCATGCCGTCCTTGCCATACACCACAAGGGCGTGCTCGGCCCCCAGGCGCTGCAACGCACGGATTTGAATGCCAACGAGATCGGGGTGAAACACGCCCATCAGGATGTTGGGGGCATCGGCCGGGTTTGTCAGGGGCCCGAGGATGTTGAAGATCGTCCGCACGCCGAGCTCTTTGCGCACCGGAGCGACGTTCTTCATCGCCGGGTGGTGATTCGGCGCAAACATGAAGCCGATGCCGACGTCGGCGATGCACTTGGCAATCGCCTCGGGCGGCAGGTTGATATTCAGGCCCAACGCCTCCAGCACATCGGCGCTGCCGCTCTTGCTGGAAACACTGCGCCCGCCATGCTTGCTGATCTTGGCGCCCGCCGCGGCAGCGACGAACATGGAGCAGGTGGAAATATTGAAGGTGTGCGAGCCGTCCCCTCCGGTGCCCACGATGTCGACCAAATGGGTCTTGTCGGCCACTTGGACCTTGGTCGAGAACTCGCGCATCACCTGGGCTGCTGCGGTGATCTCGCCGATGGTTTCCTTCTTGACGCGCAGGCCGGTGATGAGTGCGGCCATCATCACGGGCGAGCATTCGCCGCTCATGATCAGGCGCACGATCCTGAGCATCTCGTCGTGGAAGATCTCGCGGTGTTCGATGGTGCGTTGCAGCGCTTCTTGCGGGGTGATGGGCATGGCAGCCTCCTTTAATTTAATCAGTTGAGGACAGAGCTGGTCTGCTTCGCAGCCTGCGGTCTGTCCCGCAAGGTTTCATGCAGTCGGATTGTCCGACAAGGCCAGCTTCAGGCCAAAGCCGATGAACATGCAGGCAGCCGCGCGGTCCAGCCAGTGCATGCCTTTTTGGACGGCGTCGCGCCGTGCCATCCAGGCCGCCGCCAGGGCCCAGCCCGAGTTGACCGGAATGGCGTTCAGGTTGAACAGCACGCCCAGCAGCACAAAGGCCAGCGCCTTGTTTTCGGTGCCCGGTGCGATGAACTGCGGCACGAAGGCCAGGAAGAAGATCGCGACCTTGGGATTGAGCACATTGGTGAGGAAGCCGCCGACGAACACATCCCGGAGGCTGCGCGCAGGGGCTGCCGCTGCCGTGGCCACCAGATCCGGGGCGGCTTGCGGCGCCTTGGCCAGCAGGATCTTGATGCCCACCCACAGCAGGTAGGCCGCGCCCGCATACTTAAGAACCGTGAAGGCGGTTGCCGAAGTCGCCAGCAAAGCGCCCACACCCAGCGCCGCGCCGAAGATGTGGACGAAGCAGCCGGCGGTGATGCCCAGGCCGGCGATGATGCCGGCGCGCGCGCCCGAGCGCAGCGAGTTGGTGACGATGTACAGCACGTCCGGGCCCGGCGTGAGATTCAGCAGCCAGCCGGCGGCGATGAACAGCAACAGGTGTTGGAAGTCAGGCATGGCCAAGTCCTTAAGTTGTGAAGAAACGGCGGATGGCGGCGGCGGCGCGGTCCACGCCGGCCGTATCCACGTCCAGGTGGGTGACGAAGCGCAGGCGGTACAGGCCGGTGGCCCGCACGCCTTCGCGCCCCAGGTGCTCCAGCAGCGCGGCGGATTGCTCCTTGGCGGGACCGACCAGGTCCACGAACAGGATGTTGGTCTGCGGCGGCTCCACCTGCAGGCCTTCGATGCCGCTCAGGCCCTCGGCCAGGCGCCGGGCCAGCGCATGGTCCTCGGTCAGCCGGTCGACGTGCTGGTCCAGCGCATACGAGGCCGCGGCCGCCAGCAGGCCAGCCTGCCGCATCGCGCCGCCGGCCATCTTGCGGATGCGCCTGGCGCGGGCGATCAGCTCGCGCGAACCGCACAGGGCCGAGCCCACGGGCGCGCCCAGCCCCTTGCTGAAGCAGACCGAGACGCTGTCAAAGCACTGCGCAATGCGGCGTGCCTCGGCGCGTGCATCGCCGCCGGTCTGCGCGGCTTGCGCCACGGCCGCATTGAACAGCCGGGCGCCGTCCAGGTGCCGGGCCAGGCCTTTGCGTTGCGCCAGCTGGGTGGCCTGCTCGATATAGGCCATGGGCACCAGCTTGCCGCCCAGGGTGTTCTCCAGCGCCAGCAGTCGGGTACGGGCGAAATGCGGATCGTCCGGCTTGATCGCGTCTTCAATGTCCGCCAGCGCCAGCGAACCATCCGGCTGGTGGTTCAGCGGTTGCGGCTGCACGCTGCCGAACACCGCGGCGCCGCCGCCTTCCCAGCGGTAGGAGTGCTGCATCTGGCCGACGATGTACTCATCGCCGCGTTGGCAGTGCGAGAGGATGGCGCAGAGGTTGCCCTGGGTACCGGTGGGAACGAACAGCGCGGCCTCAAAGCCCAGCATGCCGGCGATCTTGTCCTGCAGCGCATTGACGCTGGGGTCGTCGCCGAACACGTCGTCGCCCAGCGGGGCGGCAGCCATGGCGGCGCGCATGCCCGCGGTGGGCAGCGTGACCGTGTCACTGCGCAAGTCAACGATCGCGTTCACGGTGTCTGCTCCAGGAAGTTTTTCAGCATGGCGTGCCCGTGCTCGGTCAGGATCGATTCGGGGTGGAACTGTACGCCTTGAATTGCCAGCTCCTTGTGCCGCACACCCATGATTTCGCCATCGTCGGTCCAGGCCGTCACAGCCAGCATCTCGGGGCAAGAAGCCTTCTCGATCGCCAGCGAGTGGTAGCGGTTGACGGTGAATTGCTGCGGCAAGCCCGAGAACACGCCTTCCTGCGTCGTGCTGATGACGCTGGTCTTGCCGTGCATCAGCTGTTGCGCGCGAATGATCTTGCCGCCGAACGCCGCGCCAATGCTCTGGTGCCCCAGGCACACGCCAAGAATCGGCAGCTTGCCCGCGAAATGCCGGATCGCCGCCACCGAGATGCCGGCTTCGGCCGGCGAGCAGGGGCCAGGCGAGACCACCAGCCGGTCGGGGCGGCGCTCGGCGATGCCCTCGACCGTGATCTCGTCGTTGCGAAAGACCTCCACCTGCGCGCCCAGCTCACCGAGATACTGGACGATGTTGTAGGTAAAGCTGTCGTAGTTGTCGATCATCAGAAGTTTCATCATGTCAATTGACCCCCACGCTTGTCATTTCATGTACTTCGCTGCCCCCCGAGGGGGCCTTCGCGCCTTGGAGCGGTCCGGCGGCGCTCATTCCAGTCCTTCTTCGACCAGCTCCGACGCCCTCAGCAGCGCCCGCGCCTTGGCTTCGGTTTCCTTCCATTCCAGTTCGGGAATGGAATCGGCTACCACGCCGGCTGCCGCCTGCACATAGAGCGTCTGGTCCTTGATCAATCCGGTGCGGATCGCAATCGCCACGTCCATGTCGCCCGCGTAGCTCAGGTAGCCGCAGGCGCCGCCGTAGAGGCCACGCTTGGTCGGCTCCAGCTGGTCAATCAGCTCCATCGCATGCACCTTGGGCGCGCCGGTCAACGTCCCCGCGGGGAACGTGGCCTTGAGCACGTCGATGGCGGTCATGCCGTCGTTGAGCACGCCTTCGACGTTGCTCACGATGTGCATCACATGGCTGTAGCGTTCGATGGCGAATGCCTCGGTCACCTTGACCGTGCCGGTCTTGGCGATGCGCCCGATGTCGTTGCGCGCCAGGTCGATCAGCATCACATGCTCGGCGCGTTCCTTCGGATCGTTGATGAGTTCGTGCTCTGCCGCCTTGTCTTTCTCGGGCGTGGCGCCGCGCGGGCGCGTACCCGCGAGCGGCCGGATGGTGATCTTCTGACCCTCTTCGGTCTGCTCCTGTCGCACCAGGATTTCAGGCGAGGCACCCACCACGTGGAAATCGCCGAAATGGTAGAAATACATGTAGGGCGACGGATTCAGCGAGCGCAGGGCACGGTACAGCGACAGCGGCGACTCGGTGTAGCGCTTCTTGATGCGCTGGCCGACCTGCACCTGCATGAAGTCGCCCGCGGCAATCAACTCCTTGGCGCGCTCCACCGCGGCCAGGTAGTCGGCCTTGGAAAAGTCGCGCTCCGCCGGGTGCGATTGCGAGGGCTTCACCACCGGCGCGCTGACCGAGTATTTAAGCTGCTCTCTCAGTTCGCGCAGGCGCTTCTTGGCGTTGGCATAGGCCTCGGGCTGCGCCGGGTCGGCATACACAATCAGGTACAGCTTGCCGGACAAGTTGTCGATGACGGCCAGCTCCTCGCATTGCAACAGCAGGATGTCGGGACAACCCAGGGTGTCGGGCGGGCAGGTTTTCTCCAGCTTCTTTTCGATATGGCGTACCGTGTCGTAGCCGAAGTAGCCCGCCAGCCCGCCGCAAAACCGCGGCAAACCGGGCCGCAACGCGACTTTGAAGCGCTTTTGGTAGGCAGCGACGAAGTCCAGCGGATTGCCGGATGCCGCTTCCACAACGACGCCGTCTTTCACCACTTCGCAAACCGCCTCATCGCCGAAGCCACGCGCGCGCAACAGGGTGCGTGCGGGCAAACCGATGAAGCTGTAGCGCCCGAAACGCTCGCCGCCCACCACGGATTCGAGCAGGAAGCTGTACTTGCCGCCATCCCTGGAATGGGCCAGCTTGAGGTACAGCGACAGGGGCGTTTCAAGATCGGCGAACGCTTCCGCCATCAGCGGAATGCGGTTGTAGCCTTGCAACGCCAGACTTTTGAATTCAAGTTCGGTAATCACGGAAAAGAGCCTCCAGTGCTCCGCCCTGCAGTCGCAGGACGTTCATTCAACCAGATGCCTCATGACGAGGCGCGTGGGCGCGGGCTTGACTAGCCGCGCCGGTCAGGGTCAGACAAATGCTGGCTTACGCCAAGGCCAGGCTCCCCGGCCGAGAAGGCCAGCGGAGCAAGCTGCACAGTTGTTGCCGCGAATGAACATGGGCCAAAGTGTAGCAAACCTGCGCCGGCCCGCTCGAAAACCCCCATGGAACAGCCGCCATGCAACTCTGAAAATCTGCGTATTACCTGACGCAATAGGAAACACACATGAACCTGCCGACCCGATGGATTCTTGCCGCTGCAGCAAGTTTGCTGGCGTTCTGCGCAAGTGCCGCGACGGTGGATGTAGGCGGCGTGAAACTCGAAGACTCGGTCGACGTGCGTGGCAGCAAGCTGGTGCTCAACGGCGCGGGCATCCGCTACAAGGCCATGTTCAAGGTCTATACCGCCGGCCTGTACCTGAGCAAAAAGGCCGGCACGCCGGAAGAAGTGCTGGCCGTGCCCGGCCCCAAGCGCATGAGCATCACCATGCTGCGCGAGATCGACGCCAACGAGCTCGGCAAGCTTTTTACGCGTGGCGTGGAAGACAACGCAGCCAAGAGCGAGATGTCCAAGCTGGTGCCGGGGCTGATCCAGATGGGCAACATCTTCTCCGAACAAAAGAAACTTGCCGCCGGCGACAGCTTCGTGATTGAGTGGGTCCCGGGCACCGGCACGATCATCCTGGTCAAGGGCAAGCAGCAAGGCGAAGTGTTCAAGGAACCGGAATTCTTCAACGCATTGCTGCGCATCTGGCTCGGACCCAACCCGGCCGACTGGAAACTCAAGGACGCCTTGCTCGGCAAACCGGCCTGAACGTCTTCGACGGCGGGCGCCGCTTCCCGGCCCACTGTCCACCACGCGACGCGCGATGGCGCCGCGAGTGACTACGATGTGCCGCCTTGGCGCAGGAGCACCTGGCCTGCACAGGCGTCGTTGAGCATTTGAACCATCCAGCACCATTACAAGGGTCAACCCACCATGAAAGTGAGCAATCTCAAAGTCGGCAGCCGCCTCGGCCTCGCATTCGGCCTGGTTCTGCTGATCACCGCCCTGATCGCCACCATGGGCGCCTGGCGCCTGGGCACGCTCAAGAGCTCGAGTCAGCATGTGGCCACCGTCGAGCTGGAGCGGCAGTCGCTGGTACAAGCCTGGCTGTCGGACATCCATCTGAACTGGGCCCGCACCCTGGCCTCCCTGAAGGCCGTGGATGTCGCCTACATCGACGCGCTGAAGAAGGACATGGACGCCACGTCGGTTACCACCGTCGCAAAACAAAAGCGCATGGAAGAACTGGTGCAGGACAGCCAGGGCAAGCAGCTGATGGCGGACATCGCCAAGGCGCGCGACACTTACCGCAGCAAGCGCGACGAGATCCGTGACCTGGCCAAGCTCGGCGAGGATGTTTCCGTCCAGGTCGACCAGACCCTGCGCCCGCTCTCGGAAAAATATATCGCCGCGATCGACAAGCTGAGCCAGCACATGGGCGCGGCCCTGAAAAACAGCCAGGCGGAAATGGCGAGCGTGGCCGACACCGGCCAGACGCTTCTGGGCGTGGGCGCTGTCGTCGCCATCGCCCTGGGCGCACTGCTCGCCTATCTCGCGACGCATTCCATCACGGTACCGGTGCGCCATGCCCTGCAATCGGCCGAAGCCATGGCTGGTGGCAACCTGTCGGTCGCCATCCACGCCCAAGGCAAGGACGAAACGGGGCAGTTGCTGCAGGCGCTGGCCGGCATGAAAGACAACTTTGCGCACATCGTCAGCGACGTGCGCAACAACGCGGAAAGTGTTGCCACCGCCAGCGCGGAGATTTCCCATGGCAACAACGACCTGTCCGCGCGCACCGAGAGCCAAGCCAGCGCGCTGGAACAAACCGCCGCCTCGATGGAAGAGCTCAGCTCCACCGTCAAGCAAAACGCCGACAACGCGCGCCAGGCCAACCAGCTGGCCATGAGTGCTTCCACCGTGGCCATCCAGGGCGGCGAAGTGGTT
>DATILI010000121.1:0-5842 GCA_035476635.1 Burkholderiaceae bacterium
GGACTGTCGCTGCAAGTCGAGGAGGAACCCGAAGAGGAGGAATCGACGGGTCCGCTGGTCGTCAACATCAAGAAGCCGGAGCCCCCGAAGCCCGCGGCGCCCGCCGTCAAGCCGCAACCCATGTCGCTGTCGCTGGAGGAAAAGCCGGCACCGCCGCCCAAAGCCTGAATGTTGGCGCGAGAGACGTTTCCGGCCACACCGCGGAGGATGCATGGACGAGTTTGAGAACATCGAGGACCACTTTGCCCGCTATGCCAGGCAGCTGATGGAAGATCCGTCAGCCCGGTTCGGGGCATTGCGCAACTGTTCCTTTTTTGAGCCGATGCCGGATGATTGGCTGCAGCGCATGTCGGAATTTGCGCAGATCAAGACGTTTCACTCGGATGTCTCCGTCACGTCGCAGGATGACGAGATGAAGTCTTTCTATGTGATTTTGTATGGCTCGGCCGAGGCGTATCGCAACGGCAAGCTGGTCGGCACCATCGACACGGGTGACTGCTTCGGCGAAGGGATTTTCTTTGCCGACGGCATCATCACCACGTCTGCCACCGTCATTGCCGAAGACAAGTTCATCGCTGCCGAATTCAGCAAGACGGTGGTCGAAAAAATGCATTCCGACCCTCACGCGATGGTCAGCATGAACAAGGCGCTGCTGCTGGCGCTGTTCAAGAAACTCAAGGCTGCGAATCAAAAGATTGAAAGGCTGATGCTGATGTAGTGATGAGAAAGCGCGCCATTGGCGCGCCTTTTGGAGACCCCGGGGTTCCCGCCTTCGCGGGAAAGAGGCCAATGCGACTAGAGTGGCCGAGTTGGCGCGGCGGCGAGTGTCGAGCGGCGCGTTATCCTCGGGGCAAGGGAGGAGAAGCCATGACGGGTTTTATCTTATTTGTCGTCGTTTTAGGTAGCGCCAACATCTGGGCGACGCGCCGCTTGCTCGCCACCGACGAATTCGGGTTTCGCAAGGGATTGGCAGTCGGCATGGTCTGGGCCGTGCCTTTCATCGGCATTTTTCTCGCCAAGGAGCTCGTCCCATGGGCTCCCCCTGCGGCGCAGCCTATGCCCGCTGCACAGAAGCGCATCCGAGCTGAAACACCCGCTCAATTGGTACTCGGCGGGGCCGAGCTCTTTTGCGTCGAGGACCATATGCGGTGGGTTAACGAAGTGCCCCTGCTTGACTGGGAAGCATTAGGCGGATGGGCTGGATCGTTTGCGGACCTGCCGACTCGGACCCACGCGATCCAGCTAGGTCGGCGTGCTTGGCTGCTACACCTGCGCGACGCGTTCGGCGCGAACTTTCACCTTCACGAGTCGGAGCATGCGTTGATCCTGAGCTCTCTTGAAGATTCCGTCGCTGTCGCAATGGCCCACCACGTCGAGGCCACTCGCCGAAGGATCACGAAGGTTCTGGATGGCCTGGCAAAATTCTCGTCCGAGGAAAAGAGCATCCTGCTACTGGTGGACGATGAGGAAACCTACTACCACTACGTTGCGACCTACTATCCCGACGAGGGGGAGTTTGCCTTCAGCGGTGGCATGTTCATCAACGCGGGTTGCCCGCATTTCGTCGCGCGGCGTATGGACCTTCAAGCCATCGAGGCTGTCATCGTCCATGAGATGACGCACAGTTCAGTGGCGCACTTGAAGCTGCCACTCTGGCTGGACGAGGGTATCGCAGTCAACACCGAACATCGCTTAGCGGGCGCCCAGCCGAAGCTGCAGACACCGCAGGAGTTGCGGGCAATGCATTTGAAATTCTGGGAGGAAGAAACGATCCAGGAGTTTTGGGCCGGGACCTCGTTCCAGCGCACTGACGACGGCAATCTGCTGTCATACGAGCTTGCCCGAATCCTGGTGGACTACATGTCTCGCGAGTGGCAGGCATTCGCGCAGTTCGCGAGCAATGCAAGCCGCGAGGACGGTGGCGCGGCTGCAGCGCTTCAGTACATGTCGATGGATTTGGGTCAGGCTGTTTGCGCGCTGCTCGAACAACCCGTTGATGAGGCTTGGGCGCCAAGCCTCCTGCAACGCAATTAGTTGTGTCCAAGGCGTGGAGTGTGACGACGCTCATGAGAACTGCACATAGCGTGGCCCCGTATCGGCAGCCCATTGGCCATTCGCGTGCAAAAGTTTACGAATGCAAACAGCCCATGTGTCCGCAAGGTAAAGCTCCACCCTCCGGAATCGACGATCGCTAGACTGGCCGGTCGCAATCACAACCCGCCGAACGGCGGATTGCACGACCCTGGATATGCAATACCGGAGATTTTTCGCAGCCCTGTCGCTCGCCATCGCTCTCGCTGCCTGTGGCGGCGGTGGTAGCGGCGTCAACAACAACACACCAGTCAACTTGCCGCCGGTTGCCAGCGCCGCTGCGCCCCAAACCGCCACCATCAACGGTGTCGTCATCCTCGATGGCAGCGCCAGTTCGGACGTGAACGGCGATGCCCTGAGCTATGCATGGACGATCACCGGCAAGCCAGCCGGCAGCAGCGCCGCGCTCGCCGACGCAACCCTTGCCAAGGCGACCTTGATCGTCGATGTGGCGGGCAGCTATACCGCGACGCTGGTTGTCAGTGACGGCAGGCCCAATGGCTCGAGCACATCGACGGTCAGCTTCATGGCCGTGCCGGCCAATACCGTCGGCCCTGGCCAGTTCCTGGACGCGGTGCACCTGAAGACGATTTCCGCCGCCGAAGTCAGCGCCGCGCTCGCGCTCGAGGGGGAAGCGGCATTCCTTGCCGCGCCCAAGTACGCCGTGCGGGCCTACCGCCTCACGTACCTCACCGTGGATGGCCAGGGGCAGCAGATCGTGGCCTCGGGGCTGGTGGCGATCCCTCAGAAGCCGGCCAATGCCCTCAGCCCGGTATTGAGCTATCAACATGCCACCATCAAGCGCCAGTCGGACGCGCCCAGCAGCCTGGCGAAGCTCGGAGATCCTCCGGCGGTGCTGGCGTCGCTGGGCTACATCGTGATCGCGGCGGACTACGTCGGCTATGGCGTGTCGGCGGCGGCGCCTCACCCCTACTTGCTGTCGGCGCCCTCGGCAGCGGCGGTGGTCGACCTGATGACGGCAGCTAAGTACTGGCGGCAGGTGCAGCAGGTGCCAGACAACAGTCAGCTTTTTCTCACAGGGTATTCGGAAGGCGGCTACGTGACGATGGCCGCGCACAGGGCACTGCAGGCCGGGGCGTCGACGCATCGAGACGAGCTGGTGCGTGTTGTGGCCGGCGCCGGCCCGTACAACGTCCATGCCACCATGGACCAGTTGCTCGCCATCATCCGCGAAACCTATCCTGCGCTGGGCGCACTGCTCGATCCTGGTTTCTTGCGCTTCCTGAGCGACGATGACCGGCGCCACGCGCGCGAGCTGCTCATGACGCTGTCCCTGGGACTCGATGCCGAAGTCACCTTCATGTCCACGGTGATCGACAACTACCTGGCCGACAACCGGACAGCGATCGAGTCCCTCAGTGACGTGTACGACTGGGCGCCGCAGGTGCCCGTGAGCCTCTTTCACGGCCGCGATGACCGCACCGTTCCGTACTTGAGCGCGACCACCACGCTGCAGGCCATGCAGGCCCGAGGCGCGGGCGATCTGTTGACGCTGACCGATTGCGTGTCCAAGCCGGGCGATCCGGCGGGGCACAAGGAATGCGTCCTGCCGTATTGGCGCTTTGTGCTGGATCAATTCGGCGGGGTTGCGCAGGATCTCTAGTTCGCGGACCATGTCGCTTCGCGGTGGCGGCACGGAGAAGTGGCCGCTTTCGGTCATTATGAGAAGACCCCAGTTATGAGAAGTTCTCGGTTGACGTAGGTCGGCAGGCCGCGTCAACGCTTGCGATTCGCAGCGCGACCACGACCACCTGCCGCGCTGCGACTGCCATGGTGGGGCGCTGCGCACGCCCCGCGAGGTGCACGTGGCGCTGGTGCCGATGCTGGAGATCCTGCGCGCCGCACAAGTCATCGTGCGGACGCCCGCACCGGCAGGCTCGATCGCCGAAGAGCTCAACGGCTACGACGCCCACATGAGAGACGCACGGGGCTTGGCGGCCAAGACGCGCAGTGGTCGACTGCGCATCGTCGAGCGGCTGCTGTTGGCGAAGTTCGCAGGTCGGCCAGTTGTCGTTGGTGAACTGCGCACCGACGACGTGCGGCAGTTCATCGCCGACCAACTCGATTCTCGCAGCACCATCAGCAATGCCATCACAATCGCCTCCGCGCTGCGGGTATACCTGGGCTACCGCGCCACCTGTGGCGACGCCGTTGGTGTGCCGTTGGAGAGGCGACGGGAGACGGGTGGGACCGCGGGCGGAGCCCGCGAAGGGCCGTCAGTAAGTCAGTTCGAGCACCGAGACATGGTTTTCGGCGAGCGGCCAGCTGCGGCCGACCACGCGCTCGCCGTTGAACTCGGCGACGACGGCGCGCGGCAGGCCGGTGGGCTTGATCCGGGAAGTGGAGACCCCGGCTCCGAGTACCGCGCCCGGCGGGGGCGATTGGCCGCCAAACGCCATCTTGTCCCGCACGGGGTCCAGGTAGCCGCGCGGCCGGGTCATCAGCAGCAGGGCCGGCGCGTGCTTGTCGGCTTCGGGAACGCGTTCCGGACGGAAGTTGATGACGGTACTCGAACGCGGGAAGGGGCTGCGGTACACATGCGTGGTCGCGTAGCCGGGCGCACTGATCGCGAACTCGTAACGGGTTTGCTTATCGGCGGGGAAGGGGCCCCACTGGCCGTCAGCCGCGATGGTGCGCGAAAAGGCCACATTGCCGCGCCGCTCGCCGGTGACCGCATCGATTGCGAATACGTTCAGGCTCGCGCCCGGCAGGCCGATGTTGGTTCCGGCGGCGCTGACCTTGCCGGAGAGAACCACGCGATCCTCGGGCAGGATGTCCACACGCGCCGGGGCGCGGCCGGTGATGAAGCGGTACATCGCGTCGAAGGACGCGGGCGAAAACGCCGTCTCGCGGTGATCGACGCGCGGAATGACGACGTTCGTCGCGCCTTTGAGTTCGGGGCTCGCGAAGGTGATGTTGGTCGCGGTGCCGCGCGCACCCAGCCACAGCCCATCGGGCTGCGCGTACTTGTCGTTGTTGTCTGATCGAATGGTGAGCCACTTCACCGCGCCTGCCACCTCGTCACCGGCGGCGTTCTTGGGCGCATTCAGCGAGCTGATGAAGGGGCCCGTTCCGGAGAACTCATTGCCTTCGTTGAATCCCTTGACGGCCTGCACGCCGTGGTTCATGACACCGGCGAGCACTGCGTGGCTCACCACCGCGGCCCCGCCGCCGTTCTGGACGTAGTTCCTGATCGCCAGTCCGCCGCGCGAATTGCCGATGAGGACGACGGGCCCCCCGCCGGTGCGAGCCCGCACCTTCTCGACTTCGGCCATCAGGAAGGCCATGTGTTCGGCGGTGGACGAGCGCCCGGTTTGTTCCTTCGTGTCGACGTCGCGTGCTGTGGGCAGTGGCAGGTCGATCGCATGCAGGCGCTCGCGCGGCCAGCCGTTCGACTCGAAGCGCCAGATCGTGGTTTGCCAGACCGAGGCGCTGTCGCCGTTGCCATGGACGAACACGATCGGCGGGTGCTCCTGAAGCGAGACGCTGCTGGCACAGCCGGCAACGACCAGCAGGCTGCCGAGCAGACCGAGCAGACCGAGCAAGAGTCGGCGAGTAATCATGTTTGTCTCCAGACTTTTTTCATCCAGGCCCCGGATCAAGTCCGGGGTTTCAGCACCCGGGATCCATGCCACGCCGGAGACGTCCTCGACAAGGAGATATGGATTGCGGATCGAGTCCGCAATGACATCCTTACGCGAACACCCCCGCCGTGTCCTGCATTCTTTCC
>DATILI010000122.1:0-5177 GCA_035476635.1 Burkholderiaceae bacterium
CTGAACATCCTCGTGGAACCATCCAGACTTGACCGGGCGCGAGCCTACGCCATCGAGATGCACGGAGCGCAGATGTATGGCTTGCGGCCGTATGCGTACCACCTCGATGCCGTCGCAGGCTTGCTCGCCCCCTATGGTGAAGAGGCCCAGGCGGTCGGGTATCTGCACGATGTCGTGGAGGACACGCCGGCCACCGTCGCGCAGGTGCGATCGCGGTTTGGAGCGGTGGTTGCGGCATGCGTCGCACTGTTGACCGACGAGCCCGGCGCCAACCGGAAGGAGCGCAAGGCGAAGACCTACGCGAAGCTTGCCAAGGTCACCGGGGAAGAAGAATTGGCGCTGCTCGTGAAGACCGCCGACCGGCTGGCCAACGTACGCGAATGCGTGGCGGATGCCAACGGTGAACTCTGGCGCATGTATCGCGGCGAACACGCGATCTTCAGGTCGTCCGCGTACCGCGCGGGGCTCTGCGATCCGCTCTGGAGCGAGCTGGACGAACTCTTGACCGACAAACACGCACCGGCCTGAGGCGCGCGATCCGCCAGCGCAAGGCTGAAGCCGCGGGCCGACGACTCTTGGAGGTGACGAAGCAGTGACAGATGACTGGATCCATGGCGGCAAGACGCCGCAGGCGCGCACGGTGCTGATCTTCGGCAATTGCCAGGTGCCATTCCTGGCCATGATGCTCGCGGCACTGGATGACCTCAATGACGATTACCGCTTCGTCTTCGTGCCCAACCACCCGCTGCCCGGTGAAGCCGTGGCGCGCCCCGCCGGCGAGGAACATCTGCGCGACGTGGCGCTGCTGCTGTCGCAATTCGAGGACCGGGCCGACAACCCTGCGGCCCAGGCCCTGCGCGCTCGGCTGCCAGCTGGCTGCCCGGTGGTCACGTTTCCCAGCTTCATCATGAACAGCATCTGGCCGTTCGAGTGCCCGGAGCCGCGCGGCCAGGCCGAGCCGCGCTACCCATGGAAGCGCTATCCGCTGGGTGACATGGTGGGCCTGCAAGTCGCGCAGCTGGGTTTGACCGGGGCCATCGCCGTGGCTGCCTACCTCGATCTCTCGCGGCGCAAGATGCCTGACCTGCAGGTCCGACTGCAGCGCGACGTGGAACGCATGCATTGGTACGACACACGTTGCGACGTGAAGCTGGCCGACTACGTGCTGGCCAACTTCCAGCGCCAGCACTTCTTCTGGACTGCCGGGCACCTGTGCGAAGACGCCGTGGTCGAGCTGGCGCGCCGGGTGGCCACCGCCGCGCGGCCCTACCTGGGCGGCGGCGTGCAGCGCATGGAGGCCTGCCTGGCCGGCGCGCGGGGCTTTGGCGGCATGGGTGACCACCAGCATCCCATCCACCCGATGGTGGTGGATGCGCTGGGCCTGGCGTTCGGCCAGCCCGACCACAGCTACCGCTGGTATTCGCAGAACTGGACATTCTGCGAGTACATCGAACGCTACATCGGCTGGGATGCCGATTGGTAGAAGACTGGACCAGGACTGGCAGAGGCGCTGCTACGCGCCGCGCAGCCAATACCAGCAGCGCCGGTCCACCTGCACCATCGGCTCGGTGATGCCGCGTTCGGCGCGAAAGCCGTCCACCGCGGCCCGGCAATGCGTCCAGTCGTCCTCGCCGTAGTCGTCGACGATCAGGTAGCCGCCGACCGACAGCTTGTCGTACAGATGCACGAGGCCGTCGCGCGTGGACGCGAAGTAGTCGCCGTCCAGGCGCAGCACGGCCAGGCGCTCGATCGGGGCGGTGGGCAAGGTCTCGTGGAACCAGCCAGGCAGAAACCGCACCTGCGCATCGAGCAGGCCGTAGCGCGCGAAGTTCGCCTGCACCGCATCCAACCCCACGGCAAAGTGCGCAAAGCCATCGCGCATCACCGCACTGGCGTGGGCCTGAGCCTCCTTGGGGAAAAGCGCCGCATCAGGCTGCGGCAAGCCCTGGAACGAATCGGCCGCCCAGACGCAACGGTCGCCGATGCCATGGGCCTGCAGAACCGCACGCATCAGCACCGCGGCGCCGCCGCGCCAGACGCCCGCCTCCATCAGGTCGCCGGGGATGCCGCGCGCGATCACGTCTTCGATGCAGCGCTGCAACTGATGCAGGCGCACCAGCGGCAACATGGTGATGGCACGCCCCCGGATGTAGTGATGCAGGAAGTCGAGCATGAAGCGCGCACCGCCCGCTTCCGCGTCCGGCTCGGGCGCGGCCAGCGTGTCGGTGATGCTCTTCTTCAGCAGCTCGAGGTAGAGGTCCTTGGCGTTCAAGATGGCGTTTTTGATTACACTGGATTTCGCATGCCGCATCGCAAGATCATCGCGTTCCAGAAAGGCCCTCATGCCTGAAGTACGGGCGTTCATTGCATCGGTGCTGCAGATCCCGGCCGACGATCTCACCGAAGACGACGGCACCGAAACTATTCCCGCGTGGGACAGCCTCAAGACCTTGCTGATCGCCAGTATGGTCGAGATCAACCACGGCGTCACGCTGGACAACAGCGAGATCGAACGGCTCACCAGCGTGCGCGCCGTTCGCGAAGTGATCGCGCGCCATGCCGCTCGATAAGTTCCAGGCGCTGCGCCTGCGCCTGTCGGTGCCAAGGCTCACGCCGGCCGATCTGTCTGCCTGCGCCGCCGGGCTTGAGGCGCTGGCGCGCGACGCGCAGCAGGCGGGCGCCACGGTGCGGCGCATTGCGGTGGCTGGCGACTGCAATGTGCAACTGCTGGCCCAGGCCGTCGCCTGTGCCATCGCCCAGGAGGGCGAGCTGGCGCTGGTGCATGCCGTGCCCTACGATGCGGCCACGCAGGAATGCCTGGACCCGCATTCACCGCTACACGCCTTCAGGCCCGAGACGGTGCTGCTGGTCCCCGATTGGCGCCAGGCCCTGCTGCCGCTCGCGCCGGACGCCGGCGCGCAGGAAGTTGCACAGGCCACGCAGGCGCAGGTCGGCCGCTTCGAGGCGCTGTGGGCCGCCCTGCAAGCCCGCCCCTGCGCCATCATCCAGCATTTGCTGGTGCCGCCGCCGCAATTGCTGCGCGGCGTGGCCGAACGCCGCGCACCCGCAGCAGCCGTGCGTCGGGTGCAGGCGCTCAACGACGCCCTGCTGGAGGCCGGCGCCGGGCGCGTCACATGGCTGGAGGCCGACCGTTTCGCGAGCCAGATGGGAGAGCTGGCCTGGTCGTCGGCGCGCTTCTTTCATGCCGGCAAGCTCGGCTTCGACCCGCGCTTCCTGCCCGACTACCTGCCCTGGTTCCGTGGCGCGTGGCGCGCGGCCACGGGCCAGGCCAAAAAGCTGCTGGTGCTGGACCTGGACGACACGCTGTGGGGCGGCGCGATCGGCGACGAAGGACTGGACGGCATTGCGCTGGGCCCCGGCCATGGCAGCCAGGGAGAAGCCTTCGCCGCCTGGCAGCAGTACGTGGCCGCGCTTGGGGCGCGCGGCGTGGTGCTGGCCGTGTGCAGCAAGAACGCACCCGAGCTGGCGGCCGCCGGCTTCGAGCACCCGTGCAGCACGCTGCGCCACCGCGATTTCGCCGCTTTCGTGTGCAGTTGGGACGACAAGGCCACCGGCCTGCGGCGCATCGCCGCGGAACTGTGCCTGGGCCTGGACGCCATGGTGTTCGTGGACGACAACCCGGCCGAGCGTGCGTTAGTGCAGCAGATGCTGCCCGAAGTGACGGTGGTGGACATCGGCACCGACCCGGCGCAATTCATCGATCGCCTGGAAGCCGGCCACTGGTTCGACATGCAGGCCTACACCGACGCCGACCTGCGGCGCGGCGCGGCCTACGCGGGGCGCCGCGAGGCCCAAGCCGCCCAGTCCGGCCCCGTCGACCTGGAGGCCTATCTGCATGGCCTGCAGATGATGGGCCACGCCAGAGCGGCCCAGCCCGGCGATCTGCCGCGCCTGGCCCAGATGGAGCTCAAGACCAACCAGTTCAACCTGACCACGCGCCGCACCACGCAGGCGCGGCTGGCGGCCCTGCTGCAAGACGAGCACTGGCTGCTCTTGACACTGCACCTGCGCGACCGTTTTGCCGACCATGGCCTGGTCGCGTCACTGCTCGCGTTGCGTGAAGGCGAGGTCTTGCGCATCGACAACTGGCTGATGAGCTGCCGCGTGCTGGGCCGCACCGCCGAAGCCTTCACGCTCGCAGCCCTGGTGCGTCTCGCGCGCCAGCAGGGCGCCACGGCGCTGGTCGGTGAATACCTGGCCACGGCCCGCAATGGCGTGGTGGCCGATCTGTACCCGCGCCTGGGCTTTGTGCCCGTCGACGACCACGGCCGCTTCTGGCGGCGCGCGCTGAGCCGGCCGCTGGATGATCTCGCGTCGTCGATCACCGGCGACGGACCAGAGCGTTGCTAGTGCATCAGAAGTTAGTACGCCAGCACCCGGCGAAGGTGGGGACGAAAAAAAACCGGCTCAGGAGAGCCGGTCTTTCGGAGGAAGTTACTGGGCTCAGTAACGACCGCCGCCGTAGCCACCCGTGCCATAGCCAATGTCCGAGCGTTTGCTCGCACTGTAACCAGCGGCGCTGTAGCCACCCGAGCCGCAACCCTCTTCGCGGGGGCGGGCCAGGTTCACGACAATCGAGCGTCCATCAACGGACATGCCGTTCAGACCGTTGATGGCGGCCTGGGCGACTTCTGCAGAAGCCATTTCCACAAAGCCGAAGCCCTTGGAACGGCCGGTTTCACGGTCCATCATGACCTTGGCCGAAGAGACGCCGCCAAACTCGGCGAAGTTGCTTTCAAGGCTGGCATCGGTCACGGAATAGGGCAGGTTGCCCACGTAGATTTTTTTGCTCATGGAAAGAGCCTTTCTGAATTAAGGTGCGCAACGAATGTCGCGCGGTTGGAACACGGTTGTGCGGATCGGGAGTCCGCAGCAACTGGCAAGGGGGGGATGGGATCTGCGGCTGCAGATCATCAGCACGTAGGGGGGTGCGGCATGCTCGTTTGCAGCCAGCCCTGGGTGACTGCGAAAAGCCGGGCGGCTTCGCGCAAGGCAAAGGCTTTGTCAAAACGGAATACTCTGCAGTAGCTGCCGTTGCCCTGGGAACGGTGGACCGAGAAAGAGGCGCGAAATCGGCCACAGTCGGTCTGGTGTGTCGCGGGCGAAACGACGTACTTGCCCATGGAAATAGCGATTTTTGGAATCTAATTCATTCA
>DATILI010000123.1:0-15300 GCA_035476635.1 Burkholderiaceae bacterium
CGCCAAGACCTTCCGCATGCAGCCCGACGTGTATGCGGTGCAAGGCTATGACACCGGCCTGCTGTTGGCGCAAGGGGCCGCGGCGGTCAATGGCGACCTCAACAACCGCCCGGCGCTGTACAAGGCCCTGGAGTCCGCCACCATCGACAGCCCGCGCGGCAAATGGACCATGAGCAAGTCCCACAATCCGGTGCAGGACATGTACCTGCGCGTGGTCGAGAACAAGGAAAACAAGGTAATCGGCGTGGCCGCCAAGGCGCTGGCTGATTCGGGCGCCGGTTGCAAGATGGGTTGAGCCCGCGGCGCTACCTCAGACTCTTTCATGCCGGGCTTGACCCGGCATCCATGTTGGCGCACGCAGTGGATGCCGGGTCAAGCCCGGCATGACACTTGCGATCGTTTGCACGACTACCGCACTCCTTGCCCATGACTCTCACCACCTACCTTCTCTACGTCGCCGCCGTGGCCCTGCTGATCCTCACGCCAGGTCCCACCATGCTCATGTGCCTGACGAACTCGCTCAACCACGGACCCAGGCGCGCGATGACCTCGGCGGCCGGCGCCATCACCGCCGTCCTGGGCGTGATGCTCCTCTCGGCCATGGGCCTGGGCGCGCTGCTGGCGACGTCGGAAACGGCATTCACGGCGGCCAAGCTCATCGGTGCCGCCTACCTGATCTGGCTGGGCATCAAGACCTTCCGCAGCGATACGGCGTTGCCGATGGATGAAGCCAACGGCACGGCCAGCGGCCCGTCGTCGCGCTCGTTTTACCTGCAGGGCTTTCTGGTGGGTGCGAGCAACCCCAAGGCCGTGCTGTTCTTTGCGGCCTTCTTCCCGCAGTTTCTGGATCCGGCCGCTCCCATGGCGCCGCAGTTCGCCATCCTCGCGCTGACCTTCGTGGCGTTCGAGTTCAGCGTGCTCACGCTGTGCGCTCTGGGCGTCGCGCGCCTGGCGCCAATGCTGCGCACCAGCCGCCCCGTGCGCTGGGTCAACCGCATCTGCGGCGGCCTGTTCACCCTGATGGGCGCGCTGCTTTTGCTCACCACGCGCCGCAGCGCCTGACCACCCCTACGCTCCATGGATCTCGCAAATTTCCTGATTCAACTGCTCAACAGCGTGCAGTACGGCCTGCTGCTGTTCATGCTGGCGGCCGGCCTCACGCTGATCTTCGGCATCATGGGCGTGGTCAACCTCGCGCATGGCAGTTTCTACATGCTGGGCGCCTACATGGCGTATTCGCTGTCCGCCCTGTTCGGCAGCCTCACGCTGGCCATCCTGGGCGGCGCGGTGCTGGCCGTGGTATTCGGCCTGGCGCTCGAATGGCTGCTGTTCCGGCACTTCTACCACCGCGACCACCTTGACCAGGTGCTGCTGACCTTCGGCCTGATCTATATCTTCGAAGAGTTGCGCTCCATCCTCTGGGGCGACGATGTGCACGGGGTGCAGATTCCCGAGCTGCTCTCCGCCTCGATCCCGCTGACCGAAAACTTGTCGTACCCGGTCTACCGTCTGTTTATGTCGGGCGTTTGCGTGGCGCTGGCCGTCGGCCTGTACTTGCTGATCTCCAAGACGCGTCTGGGCATGAAGATCCGCGCCGGCGCATTCAACCGTGACATGACCGAGGCGCTGGGCATCAACATCAAGCTGATCCACGCCATCGTGTTTGCGCTGGGCGTCGGCCTGGCCACGGTGGCCGGCATGATTGCCGCGCCGATCTCCAGCGTCTACCCGAACATGGGCTCGCAAGTGCTGATCATGTGCTTCGTCGTGGTGGTGATCGGTGGCATCGGCTCGGTACGCGGTGCGCTGATTTCGGCGCTGCTCGTGGGCCTGGTCGACACCTTCGGCAAGGTACTGCTGCCGCAAGTGGCCGGCATGCTGGTTTATATGTTGATGGCAGCAGTGCTGCTGTGGAAGCCTGAAGGGCTCTTCAAGCAATGAGTTCTCCAAAAGCAAACCTTGAAATCCTGCCGCGTGGCGTGCAGGTGGCACTTGGCCTGGGACTGGCCGCGCTCGTGGCATTTCCTTTCGTCGGCACCGACTTCTATGCACAGATGGTCGCACGCATGATGATCATGGCCATCTTCGCAATGAGCCTGGACCTGCTGCTGGGCGTGACCGGCCTGGTGTCACTGGGCCACGCGGCGTTCTTCGGCGTGGCGGGCTACGCGCTGGCCTTTCTCACGCCGCAGGGCGAACCCGTGAGCCTGTGGTGGACGCTGCCGGCCGCCGTGGCCGCCTCGGGCCTGGCGGCGCTGGTGATCGGCTTCTTCGTGGTGCGCACGCACGGCATCTACTTCATCATGGTGACCATGGCGTTTGCGCAGATGGTGTTTTACCTGTTCTTCGACAACAAGATACTCGGCGGCTCCGATGGCCTGTACATCAACTTCAAGCCGGGCGCCACGGTCTTCGGCTTCAGCCTTTTCGATCTGGACAACAAGCTGGTGTTCTATTACTTCACCCTGGCCTGCCTGATCGGCGTCTATGCCTTCCTGCGCCGCCTGCTGTTCAGCCCGTTCGGCCGGACACTGGCCGGCATTCGCATCAATGAGCATCGGATGCGCTCGATGGGCTTCTCGACCTTCGGTTACAAGCTCTCGGCCTTCACGCTGGCCGGCGCGCTTGCTGGCCTGGCCGGCTACCTCTGGGGCGCGCAGACTGGCTTCATGAATCCCGAGCTCATGGGTTTTCACATGAGCGCACACGCCATCATGATGGTGATCCTGGGCGGCATGGGCAACTTCGCGGGCGCCATCGTCGGCGCGTTCGCCTTCGAATACCTGCTGCATGTGTTCAAGGACCTGCCCACGATCGGCGCATTCAAGATCGGCAAGCATTGGCAGCTCTGGATGGGCCTCTTCATCGTTGCCGTCGTGGTGTTTGCGCCGCGCGGTTTGCTGGGGCTTGCAGAAAAGCTGATCAAGCGCAAGGAGGCTTCCAATGAGTGAGGTTCTTCTATCGGCAAAAAGCGTGACCAAGCGCTTCGGCGGCCTGGCTGCCGTCAACGAGGTTTCGGTCGATCTCTGGCGCGACCGCATCCACGCCGTGATTGGCCCCAATGGCGCGGGCAAGTCGACACTCACCAATCTGCTCTCCGGGGACATCGAGCCGACCTCGGGCAGCATCATGCTGGGCGGAGCCGAAATCACCGGCTGGAAGCCCGAGAGGATTTCCCGCTCGGGCCTGGGCCGCAGCTACCAGAAGACCAACATCTTCCTGCCGTTCACGGTGTGGGAAAACGTCCGCCTGGCAGCGCAATCGCGCGCGCCGCATGCCGCCCGCTGGCTTAAGCGGGCCACCAGTTTCACAGCCACCAACGAGCGGGCGACGCGCGCCATCGAACTCGCGGGCCTGCAACACCGCAAGAGCGCCATCGCCGGCACCATCAGCCACGGCGAGCAGCGCCAGTTGGAGATTGCGATGACCCTGGCCACCGAACCCCAGGTGCTGCTGCTGGATGAGCCCCTGGCCGGCATGGGCGTGGCCGAGGCCGAAAGCATGGTCGGCCTGCTGCAAAGATTGAAGAAGGACCACGCCATGATGCTGGTGGAGCACGACATGGATGCCGTATTCGCGCTGGCCGACCGGCTCACGGTCATGGTCAATGGCCAAGTGATTGCAAGCGGCACACCGGCCGAGGTGCGCGCCGATGCGAATGTGCAGTCGGCCTACCTGGGCGAGGAACACTGAATGAGCGAAATCCTCATCGACGCCAAGGGGCTGAATACCTACTACGGCGCCAGCCACATCCTGCGCGGCATCGACTTCTCGGTGGGCCGCGGCGAGACCATTGGCCTGATGGGCCGCAACGGCATGGGCAAGAGCACGCTGCTCAAGAGCATCATGGGCCTGGTCAAGCCGCGCGGCGGCACGGTGCAGGTCGCGGGCAAGAACATGACCGGCCGCGCGCCCTACGAAATCGCGCAGCTCGGCATCGCCTACGTGCCCGAGGGCCGGGGCATCTTCGGCAACCTGAGCGTGGTGGAAAACCTCAAGATGGCGGCGCGGCCCGGCACGCGCGGGCAACGGGACTGGACGTATGAGCGCGTGCTCGAAACCTTCCCGCGGCTCACCGAGCGCCTGGGCCATGGCGGCCAGCAGCTCTCGGGCGGCGAGCAGCAGATGCTGACCATCGGCCGCGCGTTGATGACCAACCCCGACGTGCTGATCCTGGACGAAGCCACCGAAGGCCTGGCGCCGCTGATTGCCCGCGAGATCTGGCGCATCTGCGGGCTGATTCGCGAAAGCGGCATCAGCAGCGTGATCGTGGACAAGAACTGGAAGCACGTGACCCAGATCACCGGGCGCAACGTGATCCTGGTCAAGGGCCAGGTGGTGTTTGCCGGCAGCTCGGCCGAACTGCACGCCAAGCCCGAGATACTGGCGCAGCACCTCGGGGTTTGAGCGGCCGGCTCCGGCGCGCTCAGGCGGTGGCGGGAATCCGCCCCATCTTGCCGCTCTGGAAATCGGCAAACGCCTGGCGAATCTCGGCTTCGCTGTTCATCACGAAGGGCCCGTAGCCCACGATGGGCTCGTTGGTCGGTTCGCCGTTGAGCAGCAACAGCGTCGCATCCTCAACCGCCTCGAAGGCAAGCTGGGATCCGTCGCGCTCCATCACGGCGAGTTCGCCCTCGCGCGTGATTTCTCCGCCCGGCAGCTTGATGCTGCCCTTCAAGACGAACAATGCCGTGGTGTGCCCGCCGGGCAGCGCGAACTCCACGGGCTGGCCGGCCTTCACACGCAGGTCCCACACGTTCATGGGGCTGAAGGTGTGCGCCGGGCCCGCCTTGCCATCGTATTGCCCGGCGATCACGCGCACAAAGCCTGCATTGCCCGGCAGATCCACCTTGGGAATCTGCCCATCGGTGATGCCCTGGTAGCCCGGCTTGGACATCTTGTCCTTGGCCGGCAGGTTGACCCAGAGCTGGATCATCTCGAACGGTCCGCCGCGCCTGGCGAATTCTCGGCCATGGAATTCCTCGTGCACGATGCCGCCGGCGGCCGTCATCCACTGCACGTCGCCCGGGCCGATGGTGCCGCCGCTGCCCGTGGAATCGCGGTGTTCCACCTCGCCTTCGTACACGATGGTCACGGTTTCAAAACCGCGATGCGGATGTTGGCCGACACCGCGCCGCGTTTCGGTCGGTGTGAATTCAGTCGGGCCGGCATAGTCAAGCAACAGGAAAGGCGACATTTCCTCGTGGATGTCGTTGTACGAAAAAATGCTGCGCACGGGGAAGCCGTCGCCAACCCAGTGGCGGCCGTTGTTGCGTTGGATGAAGGACAGTTTTTTCATGAGGTACTCCTGAGCTTTCATGTTGGGTACTGGGGGCTGGTTTAACAGGTCACGCCAGCAGGAAACATCGTCCTGTATTGTGAACAATCAGAGAAGCGGCCGTAGCTCCCGCGCCGCATCCAGCAACAACGGCAGCAGCTCGCGCTGCATCGCGCCAGCCACCAGCCGGTGGGGCGAAGCCACCACGTTCAGCGCGGCCACCGTCTTGCCCTGCATGTTGCGCAGCGGAATCGCCAGCGCATGCACGCCTAGCTCGTGCTCTTCGCTCGCAAGGCAGTAGTCATCCACGCGCACCTGCTCCACCAGCGCACGAAACTTCTTGGGGTCCACGGTGGTATGCGGCGTCAGGCGCGCCAACACCCGGCCCCCGGCCTGCGGCACTGGCCCCGGCCCTTTCATCCAGGCGTTGAATTCGGCCTTGGTCTTGGCAGCCAGCAACATGCGGCCGGTGGAAGTGGCATGCGCCGGCAGGCGCGCACCCAGGTGCAGGCCGTAAGCCAGCAAGCGCACAGGCCCGCCGGGCGTGGCCCGCCACTCGTTGCCGCTGCGCGCGACGATCACCACCTCGTCGCCGTCGAGCACCACGGCCGAGAACGACTCCTGCGTCTGCGCGGCCAACTGGTTCAATGTGGGCTGCAACAGGCGCGGCAAGCGTGCCGAGGCCAGATAGCTGCCGGAAAAGCGCAGCACCTTGGGTGCCAGCCAGAAATAGCTGCCATCGGTTTCGAGATAGCCCAGGTGCGTGAGCGTCAGCAGGTGGCGCCGGGCCGCAGCGCGCGTCATGCCCGCGCGCTGCGCGGCCAGCGTGGCGTTCAGGCGCTGGCGCTCGGTATCGAAACTTTCCAGCACAGCCATGCCCTTGGCCATGCCTTCGATGAAATCCGCCTTGGCGATGCTCATGGGGCAACCTTCGCGCGATGATCGCGCAGCGCTGCCGATGATCGCACACTCGTCGCCCGCTGTACTGGCGGCAAACCGCTCGGACGCCTAAGCTTGCCAGTAGTCATCCAGGAGAGATTTCATGCGCACCCAGGTTGCCATCATCGGCGCCGGCCCAGCGGGCCTGCTGCTCGGCCAGTTGCTCTACAAGGCCGGTATCGACAACATCGTGATCGAGCGCCAGAGTGCCGAATACGTGCTGGGGCGCATCCGCGCCGGCGTGCTGGAGCAGGTCACTGTGGACTCGCTCGATGCCTGTGGCGTGAGTACGCGCCTGCACCAGCAAGGCCTGGTGCATGACGGCATCGAACTCTTGTTCCAGGGCTCGCGACATCGCATCGACATGCGCGAGCTGACCGGCGGAAAAACCGTGACGGTCTACGGCCAGACCGAGGTCACGCACGACCTGATGGACGCGCGCCAGGCTGCGGGCCTGACCACGATCTACGAAGCCGGCGACACGGTAAGCCTGCACGACTACGACACCGATCACCCCAAAGTCCGCTACGAAAAGGACGGCCAGACGCACGAAATCGCATGCGACTTCATCGCCGGCTGCGACGGCTACCACGGCGTCAGCCGCGCCAGCGTGCCTGCCGCGTCGATCAAGACCTATGAGAAGGTCTATCCCTTCGGCTGGCTCGGCATCCTGGCCGACGTGCCGCCGGTGTCGCACGAACTGATCTACGCCAATACCGAGCGCGGCTTCGCCCTGTGTTCCATGCGCAGTGCCACCCGCAGCCGCTACTACGTGCAAGTGCCTACCGACGAGAAAGTGGAGAACTGGTCGGACGACGCCTTCTGGGCCGAGCTGCGCCACCGCCTGGACCCCGAAGCCCGCGAACGGCTGGTGACCGGCCCGGCGCTGGAGAAAAGCATCGCGCCGCTGCGCAGCTTCGTTGCCGAACCGATGCGTTTCGGCCGCCTGTTCCTGGCGGGCGATGCCGCCCACATCGTGCCGCCGACGGGAGCCAAGGGGCTCAATCTCGCCGCTGCCGACGTGAAGTACCTGTCCTCGGCCTTCATCGAATATTTCAATGAGCGCAGCCCGCATGGAATTGACCACTACTCCGAACGCTGCCTGAAGCGCGTCTGGCGGGCCGTCCGCTTTTCCTGGTGGTTCACTTCGCTGATGCACAAATTTCCGGAGACAGGCCCATTCGGCCAGAAGCTGCAGGAAGCCGAGCTGGAGTACCTGGTCGGCTCGCGCGCCGCCTCTACCGCACTGGCCGAAAACTACGTCGGGCTCCCGCTATAGATAGAGATAGGCGATCGGCCGGGGATCAACCGTATAGTTGTTCTTGCAACAACAACGGATCACCCCTCGCGCCATGGCAACATCTTCCCTGAAGCCCTTGAAGGGCACCCGCATCCTGAGCCTTGCCTTGAATCTGCCGGGCCCGGCCGCGCTGATGCGCTGCGTGCGCATGGGCGCAAGCTGCGTGAAGCTGGAGCCCCCGGCGCCCAAAGGCGCGCCCGCCGGCACCTCGGGCGACCCGATGGGTCAGTACAACAAGCCCGCCTACGCCACGCTGCATGATGGCGTGAAGCTATTGAGCGCCGACCTCAAGACCGAGCAAGGCCAAAAAGTGCTGCACCGCGAACTGGCCAGGACCGACGTGCTGCTGACTTCGTTTCGCCCCTCGGCGCTGGAAAAACTCGGACTCAACTGGAAGAAGCTGCACAAGCTCTACCCGGCACTTTCGCAGGTTGCCATCGTCGGTGCACCCGGGGCTCGTGCCGAGGAGCCCGGCCACGACCTCACCTATCTGGCCGACAACGGCCTGGTCAACGGCCTGGAGCTTCCACCCACGCTGTACGCCGACATGGGCGGCTCGCTGATGGCCAGCGAGGCCGTCCTGCAGGCCACGCTGGCAACGCATGCCAAGGGCAAGGGTGTCTTCATCGAAGTCGCCCTGTCCGACGCGGCGGGCTACCTCGCCCTGCCCCGCAGCTGGGGCCTGACCCTGCCCACGGGCTCGGTCGGCGGCGCGCACGCGGGCTACCGCGTCTACCCCTGCAAAGACGGCCGCGTGGCAGTCGCCGCCCTGGAGCCGCATTTCGCCGCGGCACTTGGCGCGGCTGCTGGCGCTGCAGGCACCGACCTGCGCGCGATGTTCGCGCCCGCCACGCACCAGGCCATCGCCGCCTTTTTACTTACGCAAACGCGCAAGCAGCTCGACCGGCTGGCGGTGGGTCAAGACATTCCGATGCACACGCTGGCGTGATCGCGCGGTTTCCCCCCCGGCCGCTTGCAAAGGCCCGAAAAGTGTCGACTTTATTTACACCGCCAATCGATTCCTGTGCAATCTCGTTGAAAATCAACGACTTATCCATCTGGCACGCTATCTGCTTGTATCTCCGCATCAAGACTATTTCGTAATTTACGGGAAGGCAAATATGAAGAAACTTTTGAATGCAGTAGCGGTAGCCGCAGCCCTGGTGGGTGCATCCACGGCAAATGCCGGCACACTCGTCACGGATTGGGGCTATAGCGTCACCACCCAATGGCAGGTGCCTTTCACCACCTTCAGTGCAGGCAGTGGCACGCAGACCAGCACCTCGTCGCTGATCAGCTGGGGCGCCGCAGGCGGTGACCATACCGTTACCAATGCAGCCTCGACGGCAGCACGCAGCGCGCTGGAGATCACCAACTCGCCAGCGACTGGCCCGGTGGCGACGAATACCTTTACCGACCCCATCAGCACTCCGCCGCCTGCGTATGGCCTGACGGCGGTCATGACCCACTACAACAACACGCTGGACGGCGGCTTCGCCACGATGACCAAGACCCGCGTGGAGACGGCTCTGACGCTGACGCCGACCAACCCTGCCGGCCCGACCCTGCCGACGGTCATGAAGGTATTTGGCATTGACTTCAAGGAAACGCCGAATATTTCCGGCACCTGCGCAGCGCCGTCGGCTACCACCTGCGACGACATCTTCGTGGTTTCCCTGGGCGACCTGACGCAAAGCTTTGACTACGATGGCTTCCACTACACCGTGGGCATCTTCGAAGTCAGCGGCAACCTGGACGTGCTTTCGAACGCGCAATGCCTTGCAGCCGGCGCAGCCATCGGTTGCATTGGCCTCACGACCCCGGAAAAAGAACACACACCGGTTCAATTCGCGTTCTTCATCAATGCTGTTGAACTGCCTGAGCCCGCTGGCCTGGCGCTGTTCGCCGCCGCCCTGTTTGCCCTGGGTGCCACGGTCCGCCGCAAATCGTCTTGATGCGCTAGCGGCCGTCCCGGATCGGGACGCTCACAAAGTCAAAACCGACCACTGCGAAGTGGTCGGTTTTTCTATTTCCACGTACCCGCTGAAGTAAACTCGCGGGTTCACCTCAAATCACCGGAGCACTCCATGGGCAACAAAATCGTCACCGAAGCCGACCGCAAACGCACCCCCGCAAGCCCCAACACCGAGGGCTACACACAGCGCTCGGGACGCGGCCAGAAAATCAGCCTGGAGCGCGGCTCGGCCACGCGCAGCAAGAAGAACCCGGGCAAGCGGCCGCACAAGGGCGGTTGAAGCAGCGCGCCTGCGCCGGCACAACACATTCGGTTACCCGCAAACGTCCGCCGCAAGCGCACCATAAGCGTTACCTATACAAAGGCCGTTCCAAATGGGAAGCATCCGTGCCTTCCTTCCTTACGGCTGAAAGGTGACCTTCATGAAAACGCTATTCCTGCTGCCCCTGGCCCTCGCGGGCCTATCGGGCTGTGTGGCCGTTCCCTACGGCCATGGTGGCCCGTCATACGGCTATGGCGGCCCACCGGCCGTCTACACCGAACCCGCCTACAACATCTACAGCGCGCCACCGCCGGTGTACTACCAGCATCGCGACAGGTCGCCCGCATACCGCAGCCGCGACCGAGACCGCGACGGCATTCCAGACCGTGCCGACCGTGACCGCGATGGCGATGGCACTCCCAACCGCCTGGACCGCCGGCCGAACGATCCACGTTGGCGCTAACCAGCGGCCAACAACACCGGGGGCGCATGGGAAAATCGGCGCATGACACCGCCATCGCCGCGCCCCGGCCCCATCCTGCTGCACACCGCCTTCTACAAGTTCGCGCGCTTGCCCGACCCCGACGCGGTGGTTGCAGCGCTGCGGGAGCTGACCGCGCGGCCTGAACTCGCGTTGACCGGCAGCATCCTGGTCGCCGCCGAAGGCATCAACGGCATGCTCGCCGGGACAGCGCAAGCACTCGATACGATGGAGCATTCGCTGCAAACGGACCCTCGCTTTGAGAGCCATTTCAGCAGCATGGCATTCAAGCGCAGCGCGTGCGAGACAGCGCCATTCCACCGGATGAAAGTCCATTTGAAGCCCGAGATCGTGCCGCTGGGCATCGCTGGGGTGGATGCCACCCGCAACAACGCAGGCATCAACGTCAGCCCCCAGGATTGGGGCGCGCTGATTGCGCAAGACGACGTGGTGCTGCTGGACAACCGCAACAGCTTTGAGTTTCGCCTCGGCCGCTTCAAGCACGCCATCGACCCGCAAGTGACGAACTTCCGCGACTTTCCCGCCTATGTGCTGGCGCATGCCGAAACCTGGAAAGCCGAGGGAAAAAGAGTGGCCATGTATTGCACTGGCGGCATCCGCTGCGAGAAAACCAGCGCGTGGATGGCCGACCTGGGACTGACTGCCTACCAGCTGGAAGGCGGCATCCTCAACTATTTCCAACAGGTTCCCGACGCATCCGTGCATTGGCAAGGCGAATGCTTTGTGTTTGACAACCGCGTAGCGCTCGATACGCAACTGCAGGAAACCGCCACCACGCTGGAAGACGTCTACACCGGTGAGCCCGATGGCCAGTGGCGGCTGGCCCGCGCAAGGCGACTGGCGCAGGCGGGCCCGGAGTTGAAGCGAGCCTGAGCCATGCTGCCTGTTTGCAACGGTGTCGGCCCCAGCTGTGTGTCACTGCCCGCAGGTGCGTGGCCGCGTGTGATCGATTTTCTGGTGGCCCGCTTTCCCGCCATCCCCGAGACGGAATGGGTCGCGCGCATGGCCTGCGGCAATGTGGTGGACGACCACGGCAACCGCGTCGCGCCCACACAGGCCTACCGCCCGCACGGCAAGCTCTACTACTACCGCAGCCTGCCACAGGAAAGCCCCAAGGCGCCGGAAGCAAGCATACTGTTTGAAGACGAACTGCTGGTGGTCGCCGACAAGCCGCATTTCCTGCCCGTCACGCCTGCGGGCAAATACTTGCAAGAGACCTTGCTGGTTCGCCTGCGGCGCAAGCTGGCGATCGACACGCTTGCGCCACTGCACCGCATCGACCGCGAGACCGCGGGCGTGGTGCTGTTTGCCAAGCAAGCGTCCGCGCGCAAGCACTACAGCGCCCTGTTTGCCGAACGGGCCGTGGACAAGACCTACCAGGCCATTGCGCCCTGGCGCGCGGAGCTGCGGTTTCCGCTGGTCCGCCACAGCACGCTCGTGAGCGCGGACAACTTCATGCAGATGCGCGAAGTGGTCGACGGCATGCAATCCCCGCCAGCGCCGAATGCGCACACCACCATCGAACTGCTGCATACCGAAGGCGCCCTGGCGCGCTACCGGCTGAAGCCCTTGACCGGCAAGCGCCACCAGCTGCGCGTACACATGGCCGCTTTGGGTTTGCCCATTCTGGGAGACAGGATCTACCCCGAGTTGCAGCCTGAAGGGGGTGACGACCCCGCCAACCCGTTGCGCCTGCTGGCGGAAAGCATCGCCTTCTGCGACCCGATCACAGGTGCTGAGCGTCGATTCTCCAGCAGGCAAACGCTGAATTTTTGAGCCCGCGTTCCGCTGGGAGACGGCCGTGCGTCACATCCGGGAGTCGGCGGCGACCTGGAAGTTGTTCCGGCCACGCTCCTTGGCCTTGTACATGGCGGCATCCGCATTCCTGAGCAGATCGTTCAGCTCCGTCCCGTTTTCAGGATAGCGGCTGATCCCGATGCTGGAGGTGACACGCACGACATGCCCTTCCAACTGGTGCTCGGGTTCCAGCGCACTCAGAATCTTCTGCGCGATCGAGATGACTTCGCCCGGATTGTCTTCACCTTCCACCAGGATGACGAATTCATCGCCGCCCAGGCGGGCGACCAGGTCGCCCTCGCGCACGCACAGCCGGATGCGCATCGCCACTTCCTGCAACAAGACATCGCCCACCGTGTGCCCCAGGCTGTCATTGACTTCCTTGAACTGGTCCAGGTCGATGAACAGGATGGAGAACACGCCGTTCTTGCGTTCCATCCGGTGCAGCGTCCTGCTGAGCGCGTCCATGAACATGGCCCGATTCGGCAATCCGGTCAGATCGTCGTGGAAAGCGCGGTGCCTAAGCTCTTCCTGGGCGCGTCTGCGGTCTTCGATATTGTTCAAGGCGGTCAGCAGGCAGTCCTCGCCTGCGAACGCAATTCGTTGCGAGGAAATAAGGGACCAGAAGGTTCTTCCCGCGGCATCGCGAAGCTCGACCTCCCAGTCGCGCACGCTGCCCTGGGCCCCCAATACCTGGACCACTTGCTCGCGATCCTCGGGCCGGACATAGAAGTTCTTCGCCTTGTATTGCCTGAGCGACGCCGCGGTCACGCCGAATTGCTCCAAGGCGCGGTTGTTGGCGTAAACGATCGCCTCGTCGCCGACCCGCACGATGATGATGGGCAGCGGCGCAAACTGCAGCAGCCCGCGCAGCTGAAGTTCGCTTTCACGCAAGGCGTGCTGCAAGTCCTCGCTTTGGCGCACCACACGGCCCGAGAACACGTACGCCACGGTGAGCAGCCCCGAGACCGCCACGAACATGAAGATCAGCAAAACCGTCCTGGTCTTGCGCGAGGCCTCGCCCAGGGTGTAGGAAAACTGATCTTCCAGCGGCGTGAGCAGCGCGTTGATTTCGTGCAGTTGCGTCAAATACCCGCGCGCTGCGTTCGCGTCCAGGGTGCCAGCCTCCATCGCGGTATGGACTTTGTCGCCCAGGGCGATCAGTTGGTCGATATGCACATCCCCCTGCGCCCAGATCGCAATGGCCTTGTCGATCTCCGGCACCCTCCTGAAGGAGCGGAACAGGCGGATCATTCCATCCACATCGTCCGGATGGTTGCGCCCCTGCAGGAAACCCGCGGCCGCGACCTGCAAGTCTGGGTCAGGTTTTTCCAGCTCCAGCCGTGCCTGGCGATCTCCGAGGGAAACCAGCAGTGCCTCCTTGAAGATCTCGTATTCCCTGGGATCGCGGTCGGTACAGTAGCGCGACAACGCGTAGACCGCTTCCTTCTGCGCCTTGGACCACAACCCTTCGCCGCCTACATAGGCGCGAGCCGCAGACATCACGCCGATGCTGTAGTTGGCGAAAAGAAACAGCGCCGCGACGATGGCGACAAACACCCAGACGATCAGGATCAGCCCGCGGCTCCTGCCGTTGGACGCTCCCGCAATGCCGGTATGCGACAGGTCGATTTTCAAAGCCATAGGCTGGTTCGAGGACCAAGTACCTCGTGTCGAGGCACTCGCGCCAGCGTAGCGAATAAATCGCGCTTGTCTATAGCGGCTTGGGCATCACGAGGCCGGATAAAGGTCGCTGACAACCTTCAGCACGAGCGATTCCAGTGCTTGCGCAAGCCTGCTCGCCGGCTCCTGCGCATGCTGCGCCGCCCTCGCCTGCGCCCACAGGGCCCGGAACATTTCCCGCTGCGCCTGCACCGCCGCAACCACCTCATGCAAGTCGGCGCCGCCGCCATCATTCGTGGCGATGGCAAGGTAGCGCAACAAGCCCGCTTCGACCATGGCCTGCAGCATTTCGTCGCTGAGCTGGACCGCCGACACACCGCCCGCCGCGTCCTTGTTCTTCCAGGCAGCGGCCACAAAGGCGGCGCCGCCACCGAGCAGGGCACCCAGCGCCGCCGCCGCGCCCAGGGTCAACCCGCCGACCAACAGATCGACCGATGCGCCCATGGCAGCGCCCGTGGCGGCACCCGCCATGCCGGCCTGCGGCGTATTGACGGCTTCCTGCACCGCGAACTTTTCCGTCAACCGATGCGTGAGCGGACCGGCGGCCGCGGGGTCGGCACCATGCAATGCGAGCAGGCGAGATGTGGCGTCGGCTTCCGAGCGCTGCAGGCGCTCGGCCACGGCCACCATCGCGGCATCCTTTGAGCGCTGGGCACTTTCACGTTCGGCCGCGCTCACCAGGCTGCTCAACGATAGCGGCGGGCTGTGCACTTCCTCGCGCTGGCGCGCTGCGAACACGAGGTGGTCGGCCAAGGTGGCCATGGCGCTGCGCAAGCGTGCGAGATGGCGCTCGTGCCAGGCCGATGCAAGCCGTGCACAGCCTTCGCGCTTGGCCGCCGCTACGCTGCGCCCAATGGCCGCCAGCAGCACGCGTTCCTGAATCCAGCAGCGCGCGAACGCATCGAAGAAAAGCACTTGCGCAACCAGGCCCGCGTCGCGCAACTGCAGCTGGCACTGCGCCGAAATCTCTTGCGTCTGTACCGCAGTGTTACCGGGCAGGCGCAGCACGGCCAGTACCGGCTTGCCCAGCCATCGGAGCCATGCGCTTGCGGCCTGCAACTCGCCCACGCCTTGCACCACCAGCAGCACTACGTCACTGCCTTCCCGGACGGCGTGCAAGGCTTGCCTGCCGGTCGCAGCGGCTGGCGCATGCTGCGTATTCCAGGGTCGCCAGATCGCACCGACGGCTTTGCGCAGCCAGGAGGGACGGGCATCGAGCGCAGCCTGCAAGCGCGCTGGATCACCGGACTCGGCCATTTCGGCCATTTCGGGCAGCTCGGCAACGCAAAGCACGTCACCGCCGGGCGTGCCGATGGCGGTGTGGATCGCGCCCGTCCCTTTCTGCGCATCGCGCAGCAACAGGCGCAGCAACGCGGCCTTGTCTTCGCTGTGATCGGCGTAGATGCAAAGCTGCACACGCGCCGGGCTGATCACCGCAATGAGCCGCTGATAGTAGGCCTCCTGCAAATCGAACGCCACGTCGCGTGCCATGGCTCGCTCCCGTCCGAAGGCCAGCGCCGCCAACACCAGCCGGGGCAGCACCACCACCAGCAGCAACAGACTC
>DATILI010000124.1:0-44862 GCA_035476635.1 Burkholderiaceae bacterium
GCTGATGCGCGCCGGTGTGCCGGCCGGCGTCGTCAACTCGGTGCCCGAGGCCTTCGCGCATCCCCACTGCGAGCACCGGGAAATCCTGGTGCGCCGCGGGGAGTACACGGGGGTGCGCTCTCCCATGCGCCTGCTGGGCACACCCGGCACGCCCGGACGAGCGCCGCCAGCCTTCGCGCAGGACACGGCCGAGGTCCTGTCCGCGCTGGGATTCACCGATGAGCAATGCGGGCGCTTGTACGACGCAGGCGCCGTGTACTCGAACTGATTCCGTGCTATTCATTCAACAACAGGAGACAAAGTGAGACTCATCACTTCAATCGTGGCAACGGCCTTCGCCCTGCTGGGCCCGGCCGCTGCGATGGCCGAGACATACCCGTCCAGGCCCATCAAGATCGTCGTTGCCTATGCCGCCGGGCAGGGAACGGACATCGCCACAAGATACCTGGCCGAGCAGATGGCGCGGGATTTGGGCCAACCCATCGTGATCGAGAACCGCGCCGGAGCGGGCGGCAACCTCGGTACCGCGGTCGCCGCCACGGCGAAGGCCGACGGCTACACGCTGACGATGGGGACGAACGCGACACACGTGCTCAATCAGTACCTGTTTCCGAAGCTTCAGTTCGACGCCGAGAAGGACTTCGAGCCCATCGTTCTCGTGGGCACATTTCCCATGGTTGTGGCGGTGAACAGCAATTCGCCGCTGAACTCGGTGGCGGATCTCGTCGCCGCAATCCAGCGCAAGACCGCGAACGACATCGCCATGCCCAGCACGTCGGCGCGCCTGGTGGTGGAACTGCTCAAAGAAAAGTCAGGTGCCGCGCTGGTCGGCATTCCCTACAAAGGCTCCGGCAATGCGATGACCGATGTGATCGGTTCCCAGTTGCCGGCGATCGTGGACACACCGACAGCGCTCCGGCCACACCTAGCTGCGGGCAAGGTGCGGGCCATCGGCGTCACGTCCGCCAATCCCAGCACGCTTGTTCCCGGCGTCAAACCGGTCAGCGAGCAAGGCTTCGGCGGATTCGAGGTCATCGCATGGAACGGGCTCTTCGCCCCGAAGGGAACGCCGCCCCAGGTGATCGCGCGGCTCAACGTGTCGATGAACAAGGTGTTGGCACAGCCGGAAGTCCGCCAGCGCCTGCTGGACCTGGGCTTCGAGCCCGCCGGGGGGAGCGCCGTCCGGCTGCGGGCCTTTACGTGGGCCGAGCGCAAGAAATGGGAGCCGCTGATCAAGGCGGCGGGCATGCGGGCCGATTGAGCAGACAGCCCCGCGGGCAGCTAGTGCTGGTTGAAAGGCGTGGAAAAGAACGCGGCCGCTTCGTCCTGCGGCGCCGGTACATAGGTTAGGCGGGTGCGAAGCACCCGGACCTGCCCGCTGCCGTCGCGACCTTCGGTCACGGCTTCGATCTCCACTTCAGCGCTTTCCGCGCTGGAACGAATGAGTTTCGCACGGAAAGTCACGCAATCGCCGAGCCGAGGCGTTCTGTAGATAGTGATCGGCCCCAGTTCGGTCAACATGACCGGCGCCGCGAATTCACCACAGGGCAGAACCGCTCCGGCCTGGTCCAGCTTGGACAGCAGCCAGCCAGACGAGATATGTCCACCGATACCAAGTTCAGCGGGCAGGGGAATGAGGCGAAGCACCGTTTTGAGGTCTTCCGGCTTGCCAGTGTCCAGGAGGCGGCCCACGTCAGCCCTTTTCCAGCAGCATGCCGGAAATCGTCGATGCTTCACGCTGCATGACCGTCACAAGTTCGGCGGTCGTCGCCGTAGTAAGTTGGCTCGACAACCCGACGGCGGCCAAGGTGTGCGTGAGCCTTCCTGACTTTGAAAAAATGGGTACGGCAACCACCGTGATGCCGGACATGAAGTTGTCGCGGTCGATGCTCCAGCCACGAGCTTTCGCCTGCTCGACCTCCTTTTTCCAAGTCTCGAACTTGGGGGGCTTGTCCCAGACAATGGCGGAAAATCTCTTTTTGAGCTGCGTCCACGTTTCTTCACTGAAAGCAGCGATCAACCGTCCAGTCGCGCTGACGAGTGTGCCGAACTCGCTGCCCACGTCCGTGTGCACACGGAACGGCTGATTCGATCGTGACAACGCGAGAACGACGGCGTTTTGCTTGGGCGTTATTTCCACCCCCATCGCGGTGACCCCCCGCGTAGCCGCCAACCGGTCGAGTGCGGGTTGCGCAACCTGCGCAAAACCGCCGCCCTCCAACACGCTTCGGGCGAGGCTGATCATCCCGCTTCCCAGTACATAACGCTTGCTGCCGGGATCAACAGTCACCAGTTCTTCGCTCACCAGCACACGCAGGATGTGCAGGCAAGTACTCGGGACGAGACCCAGCTCGTCCGCGATCGCCTTCACGCCCAGCGCCTGCTTCGTGTGTCCAAGCAGGCGGAGGATTGCAATGGAGCGGCTGACCGCCGGCACGGGGCGGACGCGCACCCCCTTGCCTTTGGGTGCTTCCTGGGCGGAGGAGGATTTCATGGATGTAGTTATAGCGGGAATGTCGAGGGGGCCGATTTCTCCAAGGAGGTGCATGAACCAAGTCAAAGAAATTGTACATGTACAATTTTACACTCTTATTGACAAATAGTGTTCGAAGGCAGACAATTTCCCTCATACTTTCTACGACTCCCGTTGCTATATGGTTCGACAGCTGAAGTCATTCAAACAACTCCGCGAGCTTCTTTTGCGGGAGCTGCAAAAGAATACAGAGCTCGCGGGCATCAGCCTCAATCTTGTCGCATTGCCGGAGCGGGACGAGACGGGGTGCAACTGGAGCGTTGCCGCACGGGAGTACGGTGCAACAAGGAGGAAGGCGGACGCCCATCTGACGGCGCTAGTTGCGGATCTCAGGAAGAGGTACAACGCGGTCGGAACAGTTCCTCAGTAGACGACGCAGCCAGCGACGCGTTCACCCGGACCTTGATGCAGATGGCTAGCGCCGCTTCGCCGCGGATCCAGGACGTTCAGCCCCAGTTCAGGCGTAGCCAATCTGGCAGGAATGGTTTGCGTCAGTGTCACCGACGCGCGATTCGTCCAGCGCACCGAGTCCTTGATGTTGAACTTGCCGGAGCCACTAGGGTCCTTGAATCTATCGGGACAGTCAGGAAAATCCTCAAAAAAATCAGCATTGCCCGATAGTCAACTCAAGCCGGTTTTGCCACAGTTGGTGAGTCCGCCGAACCTTGGCCGCTGCTTGGCTCACATTCGATGGCGGACCACGGGACACGGGGGGCATGGTTTCTGTCAGTCAACGTCGGCATGCTCTCTTGCGGCATGCCCTTCTGGGTCCCGCCGGCGCTGTGGGCGTCCTGTCGGTGGCTGGCGCGCAGCCGCTTGCATGGGCGGTCGCGCTGCTCCTGCTCCTTGCCGCCGCCGCAAGTGCCTTCCTCCTGGCGCGGCAGTGGCAAAGCATGTCGAGGTCGATTGAACACCGCCTGCGAACGCAGGCCGAAGCCGATGGATTGGCCCGTTGGCGCGCGCGACGGTCGGTGGAGTGGTCCGAGCAGGTCGAGATAGCGCGCATGCGCCTGGAGAATCAAGTCACGGTCCTCACGATGAATTTCGCCAGGCTGACGACGGCTGGCGCTCCCGCCGGCAGCGCGGGCGGCGGCGCGGCTCCTTCGGTGCGGGCGGCCATGAAGCTGCGCGGAGAGTTGATGCGCGAGCTTTCCAGATTCATCGAAGAAATAAGGAAGACGTCGCAGGAAGCCATCTGGATGGCGGAGCAGGCGCAAGCGCTCAACGCCTTCATCGAGGCGGAACGGGCCAGCCATCGGGGACAGCACTCGCCATCGGCGCCCGAGTCCGTGGAATCGACGGACATCACCGTTTTTTGAGCGCCCGACGTGCATCTCGGAACAGATTTCTTTGAGGCGGCCTTCAATCTCTCCGCGGCCACGATGCTCGTCGTCGATCGGGAAGGCCGTATCTTGCGGGCCAACCCGGCGTTTGGCGAATTCACCGGGTGCGTGAGCGCCGAACTCACCGGCGCCCTGTGGATGGATTTTCTTCACCCGGACGATGGGGCCGTCATCCAGGAATCGCTTGGCCGGGTACTGAGCGGACAAGCCCAGAGTTTCCGGCGGGAGCAGCGCTACCGCCACAGCGAGGGCCGCGCCGTCTGGGGCGACATGCAGGCGTCGCTCGTCGGCGACGGACAAAGGGGTGCGCCGCTTTTTCTCGTGCACGTTCTGGACATCACCGAACGCCGGCAGCGGCGCGAACGTGACCACTACCAGCGCGCCTTGCTGGACAACTTTCCGTTCCTGGTCTGGCTCAAGGACGAGGACAGCCGGCTGCTGGCGGCCAATAAAGCCTATGCCGACGCCTGCGGCGTGGCCAGCCCCGAAGATCTTCTGGACAAGACCGACCTGGACCTGTGGCCCGAGGACCTCGCCAGGGGCTACCGCGCCGACGACAGGGAAGTGATGCGCACAAGGCGGAAGAAGTCGATCGAGGAGCCGATCGAGGTCCTTGGTATGCGCAAATGGTTCGAAACCTACAAGGCACCGATCGAGGACGCGCATGGCAGGCTATACGGCACCGTGGGCTTTGCGCGCGACATCACCGATCGCCTGCATGCCCAGCAGCAGCTTGCGCTGATCGATTTCGCCTTCAACCAGGTCAAGGATGCCGCCTTCCTGATCGATGCGTCGGCGCGTTTTCGGTACGTCAACGACGAGGCCTGCCGCTCGCTCGGGTACGCCCGCGACGAATTGCTCGGCCTGGAACTGGCCGACATCGACCCCGATTTTCCGACGGACCGATGGCCCGTGCTTTGGGCCCACATCAAGGTCAATGGGTCGCACACCATCGAAAGTCACCATCGAACAAGGGACGGCCGCCGCTTCCCGGTGGAGGTTATCGCCAACTATTTCGAGTACGAGGGGCAGGCCTACAATCTGGCGCTGGTGCGGGACATCACCGAGCGTGTTCGGGTGCAGGCGGTCATCCGGGACAAGGAGCAACGCTACCGCGAGATATTCGACAACGCCTCCGATGCGCTCTACCTGCTGGAAATCACCGAGGACGGCCGCTTCCGGAACATGGAAGTCAACCCGGCCCTGGCTGCATCCGTCGGAATGCCACGGGATGAATTGATAGGAAAATTCGTTGACGACACTGTTCCGCCCGAGGCAGCGCAAGCCGTTGTCGCCAAATACCGCCGGTGTATCGAGTCAGGGGTGGCGGTCGAAGAAGAGGTGGAACTGCTTCTGCCCGTCGGTCGCCGCACCTATCACTCCACGCTGATCCCCGTGCGCAACAACGCCGGGCGAATACATCGCATCATCGGCATTCGGCGCGACATCACCCAGCACAGACTCAACGAGGAATTGGTCCAGCAACGTTTGGCCCTGGAGAAGCTGTTGGGAAGGCTGATCGAGCTCACGCCAGGTGCGTTTGGCGTCTACCAGCTTGCGACCGGTGGTGCGGCAAGCGCGCCATTCTCTTCACCCAACCACGAAGACGTGGTCGGCATCTCGGCGGGGGATTGGGCGCGGGACCCTGGGATCACCCTGCGGCGCCTGCACCCCGACGATATTTGCGCCTACATGGAGTCCTTGAGGGAGTCCGCGCGCACGATGACCGCGGGGCGGTGCGAGTACCGCATTCAGCATCCGCGCAAGGGCGAGACATGGATTGAAGGACATTTCACGCCCGAGCGCCAACCCGATGGAGAAGTCTTGTGGTACGGCTTCGTTCGGGACGTGAGCGAACGCAAACGGGCCGAGAAACTGCTGCGTGCCCGCGAGCAGGAGTTTCGGACCCTGGCCGAACACTCGCCCGACATGATTGTTCGCCTGGACCGCGACTGCCGGCGCGTCTACGTCAACCCTGCCTATGAAAAGGAAACCGGCATTCCGCTGCGCCGGGCTCTCCGCAGCACGTTTGACGAGGACTGGTGGCCGACCATGCCGCGCGACGCGTACAAGGTGCGTTTGCAAAAGGTGATGGAGACCGGCGTTCCCGATCAGTTCCTCGTGGAGCTGCGTAAACCGGACAGGGACACCGCGAGCTACGAGGTGCGAGTGGTCGCCGAGTATGACGATGATGGCTGGGTTCAGGGCCTGTTGGCCATAGGACGCAACGTCACAGCACAACAACAGGCCGAGCGCTCGCTGCGGGCGTCAACCCTGCAGATCCGCGAACTGGCTGCCCATCGCGAGCGCCTGCTGGAGCAGGAACGCAAACGCATCGCACGGGAAATCCACGACGAACTCGGGCAGTTGCTCAGCGTGCTGCACTTACGCATACAGATTCTTCAAACCACCTTCGGCGCGGACAATCCCGCGCTCGACGAGCAATCGCGCTACCTCGCGACCTTGGTGAGCAAGACCCAGCAGGTGGCCCGAGACATCACGGCCGCCATCCGGCCGGCGGCGCTGGGCATGGGCGTTGTTGCGGCGCTCGAATGGCAGGCGCAGGAGCTGGCGCTCAACACCGGCATCCAGTGCCACGTCAGCAGCGTGAACGTCCAGTTGGACGAAGAGCGGGCGACCGCGGTGCTGCGCATCGTCCAGGAATCCCTTACCAACGCCGTGCGGCATTCCGGCGCCAATGCGGTGAAGATCGAGCTGGACCAACAGCGCGAGTTCTATATCCTGAAAATCAGCGACAACGGCAGGGGCTTCGAACCCGCCCGACCCGTGAAGGAAAAGTCCTTTGGCCTGGTCGGCATCCGTGAGCGCGCGCTGATGCTGGGGGGCGATGTCGTTGTTACGAGCGCACCGCAACAGGGCGCCTCGTTGCAGGTTCGCTTTCCAGTTCAACACCCCGCAGGAGACCCCGCACAATGATTCGTGTACTGATAGCCGACGACCATACCCTTTTTCGCGAGGGCCTCAAGCAGTTGCTCTCGCTGACACTTGACATCTCGGTGGCCGGCGAGGTGGCGGATGGGGACGAAACGCTGGAGGTGTTGCAACAGGGCGATTTCGATCTGCTGCTGCTGGACGTCGATATGCCGGGCTTGAGTGGCGTGGGGCTGCTGGCCCGGGTGCGGCTCGATGCCCCTGCCTTGCCCATCCTGATGCTGAGCATGCACAACGAACCTCAGATCGCCAAGCGGTTGCTGAAGGCCGGCGCCGGTGGCTACCTCACCAAGGACAGTGCCTTGAGTATGGTCATCACGGCGATTCGCCGCGTGGCGGCCGGGGGCAACTACATAGCGCCTGACCTCGCCGAGCAGATCGCAATTGAGGCCTGCAGGCCCGAACCGCCCTTGCGCCACCACCGCCTGTCGAAGCGCGAGGCGCGCATTCTGGGCCTGCTCGTGCAGGGCAAGAACATCAATGAAATCGGCGAAATGCTGTTCATCAGCAGCAAGACCGTGAGCACGCACAAGTCGCGGCTGATGCAAAAGATGGAAATCTCCAACAACAGCGAGTTGCTTCGCTACGGACTGACTCACAACCTGGCGGCGTAGCGTCAGGAACTGCTCCAAGGAAAGAAACCTTTCCTGATATTCGTTCCGCCCCCCTTGCGGCAAAGTCCGGACTTCAACGCTGCCTGTGCGACCTCTTGAAGCTACCCACGTATTTCGTCCCGCATGGAGTCGGCCCCTGGCCCCTGGCGAAGCGTGGCCGCGGCCATTCGTTCTTGAAGGCCGCGTTGCGGAGCCTGCCTGGGCAATGGTCAAGCCGGCCACGGGCTGTCCTGGTGGTTTCAGCGCATTGGGAGGAGCCGGACTTCACCGTGCTGGCCAATCCCCTGCACAAGCCGGTTCGGTTCTTCGAAGACGGTCAGCGAGAGTCCTGTATCGCGCAGTGGCAGTGCACAGGCAGTCCGATTTTGGCGATACGCGTCCGCAGCCTGCTGGCCGCGGCTGGTTTTCGCGTGAAGACCGATGACTTGCGCGGCCTGGACGGTGGCGCATACGTTCCGCTTTCCCAGATATTTCCGAAGGCCGATGTCCCGGTCGTGCAGCTGTCCCTGCGGTCGGATCTGGAGCCTGAAACCCATCTGGCTTGCGGCCGGGCTCTTGCTCCTTTGCGCAAGGAAGGGGTGCTCATTCTCGCCAGTGGAATGAGCTGCAACGGCTTGACCGGCGGCACACTCAGTGCCGTCGATCTGTCTGCCGCATCCGGCGCATTCGACCAGTGGCTGCGGCACTCGCTTTTCGATTTTGCCGGCACGGCACGCTTGAATCGGCTGGCTGCCTGGGCGAGCGCGCCCTGCGCCCGGTGGGTTCACCCGCGGGAGGAGCATCTGATCCCCTTGATGGTGGCGCTCGGTGCGGCCTGCGATGAGCCGGCTGATCTCTTCTACCACGAGCGGCGGTTCCTGGGGGCCGCGGTCATTTCCGGCTTCCAGTTCGGTACGTGTGCCCCGATGTAAGGGAAATCTCAAAAAACTTAAGCGTTCCCTGATATTCGGGGAAGTTCGTCTGCGGCAAAGTTCCACCCTTTCGCATCCATCAGCGGGGCCTAACGCAACGACGATGAGTCACCAGCAATCATCCCCGACCGGGCGCGGGTCCCCGGCAAAGCCGGACGATTCGCCCGACAACACGCTACCCCTGCTCGCCGGTGCCGCACTGAAACTGCGGATCAAGGACCACGTGCAGAGGCGAGTGACACAAGCTGTGCCCGTGCCCACCGACATGGCGCTGAAGCTGTTGGTCAAGGGCTTCAAGCCTCTCGAGCACCAGCTGCTCAATGGCACGGTGAAGCTGTCGGAGCGCCGACAGCCCCGGCTGCGCCTGGTAAGCGACGCGGAAGGCGCAAACGCCGACGTCGTGATGATCGATGCCCGCGATCCGCTGGCGATGCGATGGGCCGCCCGGCGGCCCTGGCTCGAGCACACGACGGTGATCTGGGTCGATGCAGCGGACGCACCGCCCGGGCACACCGTGATACGGCGCCCGGTGCAGTGGCCCGCCATGCCCATGCTGCTGGCTCGCGCCCTGGAGCAGGGCCCGCGACGGTCCATCAACAACGCACTGTCCACCACGATGACCCGCGCGTCGGTGCTGGTCGTGGACGACAGCGTGATCATGCACACCTATCTTCGCTCGATGCTGGAACCCAGCGGTGTGACGGTGACCGTTGCCGAGAACGCCGAGGCCGGCATCAAGGCCGCTGCCGCCGCGCACTACGCCTGCATCCTGATGGACGTGATGATGCCCGGCATCGACGGCTACGAGGCTTGCCGCCGCATCAAGGCGGGTGCGCGCGCCGGCAAGGCGCCCGCGATCGTCATGCTGACCAGCAAGTCCTCGCCGTTCGACCGGATCCGGGGAAAGATGGCCGGCTGCGACGACTACCTCGTCAAGCCGGTCGATCAGGACCGTCTCCATCAAGTTCTTTCGCGCTACATCGCTGTGTTCTCGGGTGCCGGCGAGTCGTCGCCCGGCGCTCTCACGCTCGAACTCGGCTAGCCGTCAGCGCGTTCCAGCAATCCCCGGTTTTCATCCACCCATCCTCAACCCGAAAGAAGGCCACCCATGACCCGCACCATCCTGATCGTCGAAGACAACCAAGCCGACCGCAGCCGGCTCGAAAAGCTGCTCGGCGACGCCGGCTACCTTGTCACCACCGCCGAGAACGGCACGCAGGCGCTGGCAGCCGTCAAGCGCAGCAAGCCCGACGCCATCCTGATGGATGTGAACATGCCCGAGATGGACGGCTTCGCCGCCACCCGTGCCCTGCGCAGCGACGCGGGAACCAAGGACATCCCGGTTGTGTTGGTCACGGCCAAGGACCAGAAGGCCGACAAAGCCTGGGGCCAGATGCTCGGGGCCAAGGGCTACGTGACCAAGCCCTTCACCGACGACCAAGTGCTGTCGCAGGTCCGAGCGCTCTAAAAGCCGCCAGAACAAAACAGTTTTCAAGGAAGTTCCATGCCCCGCAAAGTACTGATCGTCGATGACGCTCCCATAGACCGCCAGAATCTCGAACGCATCGTCGCCGAGGCCGGCCATTACGCACTGGTCGCCGATTCCGGCGAGCAGGCGCTGCTTCGCGCCAAGAAGGATCAGCCCGACGTCATCCTGATGGACGTCAACATGCCCGACATGGACGGCTTTGCGGCGACGCGCCTGCTCAAGGCCGACGCAGCGACCAAGCATATTCCCGTGGTATTCGTGACCGGCAAGAACCAGAAGGCCGACATCGCCTGGGGCCAGATGCTCGGCGCCAAGGGTTACGTCGCCAAGCCCTACACGCGCGAGCAGATCCTCGAGCAGATCAAGGGCTGAGGCAGTTGCCCGTGGACCATCTCCAACCGGCCGCCGAAGCGCTCGCCCCCGCCGCGCTGGCGGCGAGCCTGGCCATGACGCCGATCCAGGCCCTGACCGCGGGGTTCGAGCTGCCGGAAGCCAGCGCGAACGACACGAGCGAATTGACCGCCGCGCTGAGTGCGGCCCCAGCGAACGCCCCCTTCGCGGCCGCGCGCATCGAGCAGCGCCAGGGGCTGCGGGTCGGAAACCTGCGCTTGATGATTCGCTACCAGGACGGCAGTGAGCTGGCGGACCTGCCGCGCGTGTATCGCCTGCCCGATGCGCCGCCGTGGTTCCATGGCATGGCCAATCTGCACGGCACGCTGATCCCGGTATTCGGCCTGGCCCAGTACCTGGGCCTGGCCGAATACGCCGGGCTCGAGGGCCCGGAAGGCACCAAGCGGATGATGCTGGTCATGGGCAGCGGGGCTGACGCGGTGGGCGTGCTAATCGACGGTCTCCCGCAGCGGCTGCGCTTTCAGGACGAGCAGCGCACCGAGGACGCGCCGGTACCGCCGCAACTCGAAGGCTGCATCGCCGGCACGTACTGGATCGATGAGCAGGCATGGCTGGACTTCATGCCGGCGGGCCTGTTCGACCGGCTCGAGGCCGAGCTGAAGCGACAGCCGTGAGACCCCGTTTTTGCGCGCGTCGCGCTTCGACTTTGATTGCCTGACCCCGACTACCGCGGGCGGCATGGATCACAACACAGGACATCAATCATGAAGATCACGAAGATCAACTTTCTCACGCGAATGAGGCTTTGGCAAAAGTTCGCGCTGCTCGGCGCGCTGGCGCTCGTTGCGCTGGCCGCACCTTATGTCCAGGTTGTCCGAACCACGCAGGAAGGCATCAACTTCGCGGCCGCCGAAGTGAGCGGCCTGGAGCCGACGCAGGCAGCGCTGCGCATGGTGCAGCTGACGCAGCAGCACCGCGCGCTTTCTGGCCTGGTGCTCGGTGGCATCGACGCCCAGAGTCAGCCCCGCGCCGCGAAGCAGGCCGAAGTGGAACAGGCCTTGGCCGCCATCGACCGGCAGGTCGCGCCGGTGGATTCCAAGGCCGTCAAGGACGGCTGGAACGCCATCAAGGCTCGTTGGAAAGGCACGGTCGCCGAAGTCTCCGGCCGCACGGTCGACGCGCGCAAGAGCTTCGACAGCCACACAGTGCTGATCAACGACATGCTGGTGTTCGTGGATACGCTGGGCGACTACTACAAGATGCTGCTGGACTCGACCGCGCACACCTACTACCTGATCCAGGCGTCGCTGCTCCAGCTGCCGGCGCTGACCGAACAGCTCGGCCAGTTGCGCGCCGTGGGCACCGCCCGATTGGCCGAGGCCGCCCGGCTGCGTGCGGCAAACGCCGACGTCGGCACTGCGGTGACCGGCGCCGACCGAGCACGGGTGACTTCGCTGATCGACACCGCAAAGCTCTCCGAGGAAAGCGCCTACCGATCCCTCGCAAAGGCACTGGAGGCCGAACCCCGAATGCGTGCCCTGCTGGAAGCGGACATGAGCGTGCCGCAGGAGGCGGCCAGGCAGCTGCGGCAGCTCGCCCGCAAGGAAATCGTCGATGCCGCGACGCCGGCTTTCGATTCTGTCGCCTACGAACGCACCTTCACCGAGGGCATCGATGCGCAGTTCAAGTTCCTCTCCCGCGTGTCGGAGGTGCTGTCCAGCGAGTTGACCGGCCAGGCTGCCGCGTTGCGCCGCAACCAGCTTGTCATCTCAGCCGGCATTCTGGCGCTGACACTGGTGGCGGCGGCAATCGCGTTCCTTACGGTGCGCAACATCACGGGTACCGTCGCGGGCCTGCAAGGCTCGGTGGAAAAGGTTCGCCTGGGCGACTTCACGGCCTTGCAGGCGATCGATTCGCAGGACGAGGTGGGCGACCTGGGGCGCACGGTGAACGACCTGCTGCAGGAGCGGATCGCCGCGCAGCAGAAGGCCGAGGCGGAAAACGAACGTCTCAACAACTCGGTGATCTCGATTCTGCAGGCCGTGAACCAGCTCTCGCAGCGGGACCTGACGGCCAAAGCCCCTGTGACGCAGGACATCATCGGCACGGTGTCGGACTCGATCAACCTGCTGACCGACGAAACCTCCAAGGTGTTGCACGACGTGACCCGCATCGCGCGCCAGCTGGAGGAAGCGTCGGGCAAGGTGAAGTCCCAGGCCGAGCTGGTCTCCAAGACCGCCGAGGACGAACGCAAGAGCGTGACCGAGATGGTCGATTCGCTGGCTGACGCGACGCAACAGATGAACCAGGTTGCGGCGCTGGCCGAGCAGTCAGGCCTCTCGGCCGAGCGGGCGACGGCGGCCACCGACACGGCGCTGGAGACGGTGAACAACACCGTCAAGGGCATGGAATCGATTCGCGAAACCATCGCCGAGACGGAAAAGCGCATCAAGCGGCTGGGTGAGCGTTCGCAGGAAATTACCGGCATCGTGAATCTGATCAACACCATCTCGGAACGCACGCACGTGCTGGCGCTGAACGCATCGATGCAGGCAGCGGTGGCTGGTGAAGCCGGCCGAGGCTTCGCGGTGGTGGCCGAAGAAGTGCAGCGTCTCGCGGAAAGCTCGCGTAACGCGACACAGCAGATCGGCACGCTGGTGAGCAACATTCAGCTGGAAACCAACGAAACCATTTCGACGGTGAACCGCACCATCGGCCAGGTGGTCCACGGCTCCGAGCAGGCGCAAAAGGCCGGCGAGCAGATGCGCTTGACGCAGGAGATTACCGGCCAGCTGGTGGCCCAGGTGCGCCGCATTGCCGCATCGTCCGAACAGCAAAAGGACATGTCGGTGCAGCTTCTGCAATCGGTGCAGCGCATCGGCCAGAGTACCGAGCGCACCGGCCAGCAGATCGACGCCCAGAACCATGAAACCAACACGCTGCAGGAATCGGCACGCCGACTGGTGGAATCGGTGAACGTGTTCAAGCTGCCCGCACTCGTTTAAAGCCCCCAATGAAGCTGAAAGACCTGATCGACGCGCTCGCCGGCGAGATCGAGCTGGCCCGGGGGCAGCTCGAACACAACCTCGAGCAGCTGGCCGTGCTGGACGTCGAAGACCCGGCGTTCATGGACGCACTGGACCAGTACAGCGGCCAGGCGCAGCGCATGGGTGAAGCCGCCGAGCTGGCGGGCTTTCCCGGGCTGCAGGCGGTGTGCTTGCATGTGGTGGAAAACAGTTTCCTGTTGCCGGGACTGCCGGGCGATGAGCGTGCGGAGCTGCTCGCCTTCCTGCGCGGCTGGCCGCCGCTGATCGTGCATCACCTGCGCAACCTGAGCGACCCGTCGACCGCGGCCGGCCTGGTCGACCACCTGCGCGAGGCGCCCAGCCCCATGGAAGGTGAACTGGCGCTCAAGGTGATGCATATGCTCGGCGCGATGCCGCTGCAAGTGGCATTGCCCGGCGAGGGCGACACGCAGTCACAGCGCCCGGTGCTCGCGTCGGCCGAAGACGTCGCCCTGGTGCTTCCCGACGACGTGGACGTGAAGCTGCTCGAGGGATTTTTCCAGGAGGCGCCCGAGCAGGCGCGCCAGCTGGTGAGCCTGGCATCCGCGATGGCCGCGGGGGAAGCCGATGGCTCGGGCGTCGAGGCCGCCAAGCGCGTGGCCCACACGCTCAAGGGTTCGGGCGCGATCATCGGGCTGCGCGGAATCGCCGCACTCGCCCATCACCTGGAGGACATCCTCGAGCATTTCGAGCGCGCAGGCCCGCTGCAGCTCGCCCGGCAGGCCACTGACGTGCTGCTCGACGCGTCTTTCTGCCTCGAACAGATGGTCGGCCACGTGACCGGCACCGACGAGTACCCGCAGCAAGCGCAAGGCGTGCTGCAAACCGTGCTGGACCTGGCCAACCGTATCGACCATGGCGAGTCGCTGGCTGTGCCGGCAGAGCGCCCTGCGTCGACGATGCCGGTGGTGCAGAACCCCGCACCTGCGCGCCTGCCTGCCAGCTACGGTGCCGAAGCGCCGGATCGCCATCTCGCCCCGCGCGAACCCACCGCAGCCAGCGCCACCGTGTCGCCCGCTGCGGCGCTGCGCGTCAGCGTGCAGCGCGTCGACGAGCTGTTCCGCATGTCCGGCGAAGTGTCCGTGCACGGCGCCGCGATGGAGGCACAGATCAAGACACTGATCGAAAGTTCGCGAGAACTGTTGACCCAGAACCTGCGCGTGCAAAAGCGCCTGTTCGAGCTGGAAGCGGTGGTCGACGTGCGGACGCTGACGATGATGCGGGCGCGCAGCCGGCGCACCGACGACGCGGCCTTCGACCCGCTCGAGATGGACCAGTACAGCGAGCTTCACAGCACCACCCACGCGCTGGTCGAGGAGACCGCCGATGCGCGCGCGCTGGCGCTGCGGCTGGAAGAGGAGATCGCGCGGGTCGCCAGCCTGCAGGCGCGCCAGCAGCGCCTGCACAAGGACGTGCACCACCTGGTGATCGGCACCCGCATGACCGAAGTGGGCGTGCTCGAGTCGCGGCTGCAGCGCAACGTGCGCTCGACCTGCCAGGTCACCGGCAAGGACGCCCGGTTGATGCTGGAGGGGACCGGGACCCTGATCGACAGCGATGTATTGAACCGGCTCGCCGAGCCGCTGCTGCACCTTCTGCGCAACGCGGTCGATCATGGCCTGGAGGCGCCCGCCGAGCGGGCGAACGCCGGAAAGCCGCAGGTCGGCCGCATTCTGCTCAGCTTCGCCCGCCAGGGCCAGCAGGTGGTGCTGCGCTGCCAAGACGACGGCCGCGGGCTGGACTTGCTGGCCATCCAGCGGCGCGCCATCGAACGAGGCCTGCTGACGGCCGAACAGGCTTTGAGCGACGACGAAATCGCGCGGTTGATCCTGCTGCCGGGCTTCTCGACGCGCCACACCGTCAGCGAGGTCTCGGGTCGCGGCGTCGGGCTGGATGTGGTGCGCGAGTGGGTCGGCGCGATGAACGGGTCGATCCGCATCGCCTCGAAGCCGGGCCTCGGCTGCACGATCGAGCTGCGCTTCGCGGCATCACTGTCCACGGTGCAGTCCCTGATCGTGGAGGTTGCCGGTCAGAGCTTTGCGCTGCCCTCCGTGCAGGTCGAGCAGGCCGTGTCACGCGGCGTGGGCACCTTCGAAACGATCGGCAAGCAGCTTGTCTATCGCCTCGGCAAGCGGGTCTATCCGGCGCTGCGCCTGGCCGAGGTAGCCGGACTGGCCATGGATGCGGACAAGCCGCTGGACGACCACGACGCGGTGATCGTGCGGCTTGACGACAAGACTCACGCGTTGGCGGTCGACCGCCTGGTCGATGCGCGCGAACTGCTGGTCAAGAGCCCGGGCCGCTACGCCCGCCACGTGCGGGGCGTCGCCGGCCTGTCGATCCTCGGCGACGGCGGTGTCGCCGTGAACCTCGACCTGGCGCATCTCCTGGCGGCGGGCACGCAAAGCACGGTGGTGCGCAGCATTGCCAAGGTGGAAGCGCCGCAGCGCGAGCTGCCCGGCGTGCTGATCGTCGATGATGCATTGTCGGTGCGCACTTCGCTACTGCAGCTGGTGCAAGACGCCGGTTTCCGGGCCGAAGCCGCGCGTGACGGCATCGATGCGATCGACACCTTGTGCTCGTTCAAGCCCGACGTGGTTCTAACCGACCTCGAAATGCCCAACATGAACGGCGTGGAGCTGACCTCGCACCTGCGCGGCCGTGACGATCTGAAGGGCCTGCCCATCATCATGATCACCTCGCGCTCGCAGGACAAGCACCGCCGCCTGGCCGAACAGGCCGGCGTCGACGTCTACATCACCAAGCCGTACAACGACGGCGAGCTGCTGCAGACGATCCGTCATGCCATCGCGGCCTGAACGGCCGCAAAGGACCAGCACTGTGCTTGCGCATCCCACGCCCCACCCGACGCCCGCGTTCAGCGGAAACTACATTCTCTTGCGCGCCGATACGCTGCGCCTGCTGCTGCCGCAGCACGAGGTCGGCGCAGCCGAGTACCTGGAAGCCGTGCCCGGGCCTGGCGAGACGCCCGGGCTGCTGCGTCACCGCGACGCGCCAGGGGAGCGCCAATTCGCCGCGTTGTCGGCACAAATGACGTTGCTGCCGCTCTGCCCCGCCGACCGTTTCGTGGTCACAGCGCTTGGAGAACATGGAAATGATCTTGCCTGGTGTTGGAACGACGTGCAGGTGCTGATCGACGTCCAACTGCAGCCCCGGCCGATACCGGCTGCACTGCTCGCCCCGAACACTCCTGTTGACCAATACGTCGAGCATGCGGGGGAGATTGCTTTCCTGTGCAGCGCTCGCCGGTTGCGAGAGTTCGCGCTCGCGCCGGGAACCTGAAAGATGGACATGGAACTGCCTTCGGCCGTTGCCGTTGCCGTTGCCGTTGCCGTTGCCGAACCCGGTTCGCGCGCGGTTGCACGCCTGGTCGAATACACGCCCGGCCGCCAGGTCGCATTCCCGCCGCACACCACGCTCGAGTTGATCGAAAACCCGGTGTTCGTGGCGGTGCCCGGCGCTGCCGGCCATGCCTGGGGCCTACTGGCCTGGCAGGGGCAGCGGCTTGCGCTGCTCGACCTCGATGCGCTGCTGAGCGCCCGACCGGCGACAGACCGTGCCGTGGCGCCGCGCTATGCGCTGGTGTTGGCGTTCCAGCCTGTCCCGCAAGGGCCGGTGGCGCGCGGCGCGATCGGACTGGCCGCGCTGCCGCAGACCGTTACCGCCGGCGACGACGCGCAGTGTGAGCTGCCCACCGACAGCGATCTCTGGCCGTTGCTGGCTTTGTCCTGCTTCCAGCACGATGGCCATCCCGTGCCGATCCTCGATACCGCTCGCCTGTTCACCAACTCGCCGTCGCTGCGGCCTGCCTTGCCCGCGATGGCGACCTGACGAATTCGAGAAACCATCATGGCAATGAAAAGTTACACGGGTTGCGGAGTAGTGGTTTTAGAGGTCGTTTTTGGCTGTTGGCCAGCTGATAGGCGAACTCATTCGTTGAGCATGCGGCGCTTAGCTCGACGGATCCTCGCCAATCCAAATTGCCATCAACGTCTGTAGACACGGCGCCGCTTTTGTGGCGCTCAGGATCGTGACGGATCGGCGGATGCCAGGGAGTGAGTTAACGGGCCTATCGCACTTGCATCCTGATGGATGTACTCATGCGCGCGCTCAAAATCCGAAGCCGCCGCCGTCCACGTTCAGTACCTGGCCGGTGATGAAGGCCGCGTCGTCTGAGGCCAGAAACGCCAGTGCACCGGTCAGGTCCCGCGGCTCTTCGGTGCGTGGGATGAACTGCCGCGCACGCACTGCGTCGAACGCCTCCGGCGGAATGTTGGCCGCACTGCCCGGATGGCGCGTCAGCCCCGGCGAGATCGCGTTGACCGTGATGCCCCTCCCGCCCAGTTCGGCCGCCAGTGCGCGCGTCAGCCCGATCACGGCCATCTTGCTACAGGCGTAAGCCGTCATCCCTGGAGGCGGACCCCAGACGGTGCTGGATGCCAAGTTGACAATGCGGCCCCAGCGGCGCTCGGCCATACCGGGCGCAAACGCCTGCGCCAGCAGGAACGGTGCATCGACGTTGACAGTCATGATCTGGCGCCACAGCGCGGCGGTGATGCCGGGCAGCGGCGCCATCGGCATGAAGGCGGCGTTGTTGACGAGAACATCGACACGGCCGGCAACCGTCAACACTTCGGCGGCGAAGCGCTGCACGTCGGCGGTGTCGGCCAGATCGCAGGGCAGCGCTTGGGCGGAGCCGCCGCCGGCGCGAATCTGCTCGGCGAGTGCGGCGCAAGGTTCGCGATCGGTCAGCACAAGCGCGTGGCCGGTGCTGGCCAGCCGCAACGCAAAAGCCTGGCCCAGCCCGCCAGCGGCGCCAGTGACCAAGGCCACGCGCTGTGGGGAGGAACTGTGGAAGGAAGTGTTCATGTTCAGGATTCGGCTTTGAAGCCGGTGCGCCGAACCACTTCGGCCCAGCGTTCGTAATCGGACCGTATGTCCTTGACCAACTGTGCGCCGCCGCGCGCTTCGGCGCCGAATCCCATGCTGGCGAACGCCTTGCGCACGTCATCGCGTGCGACGGCCTGCCGCACGGCGTGGGCCAGCGTGTCCAGCAGGGGTTGCGGTGTGCCGGCACGGGCGAAGAAGGCGAACCACTCTTCACTCTGCAACTGGGCGAACCCGGCTTCGGCGAAGGTGGGCACCTGTGGGAACACGCTGCTGCGCGAGGCGCCGGTGGTGCCCAGTAGGCGCAACCGGCCGCCCTTGACCAATTCGGCGAAGTTGGCCTGGGGACTGATGGCGCAGGCCAGTTGGCCCGCGGCAACCTCCTGCGCCATCTGTGGCGTGCCCTTGTAAGGGACGGCCAGCAGTTCGATGCCCGCGTTGCGGGCGAAGATCCAGCCCAGGAAATGCGGCGTGGTGCCCAGCCCCGCCACGCCCACGCTGGCATCCTTGGGGTTCCGCTTGCACCAAGCGACGAATTCGGCCAGCGTGCGGGCTGGGTGGTTCGCGCCCACGGTGAGGGCGAAGTCGAAGGTGCAGGCCGTGGCGACCGGCGCGAAATCCTTGAACGGGTCGTAGGCCAGCTTGCTATAGGTACTGGGGAAGATGGTGAGTGGGCTGGGCGGCGACAACGCCAGCAGCGCGCCGTCGGCCGGCGCCTGCTTCAACGCCGTCAGCGCGAACTGGCCGCCCGCACCGGGCTTGTAATCGACCAGCACCGGCCGGCCCAGCAGCTCACGCAGCGGCTCCGCCAGCTGGCGCGCGACGATGTCTACCGGACCACCGGGGTTGTAGCCCACCAGGATGGTGAGCGGCCGGGTGTCGGCCTGAGCGGTGGCGCCCAGAGCGGTGGCAGCCAGCGCGGCGCCGGCTTGCAAAATGGTACGTCGTTGCATGATGGCCTTGGTAACGTGGTTCGGTGGTTCAGATCGGCGCTGTCAGCGCGCTCATCGCGTTCATCATCACGCGCGTGTGTTCGTCGCGCGAGCCGTGGGCCTGCTCGATCTCGCCCATGCGCAACGAGCTGTCGACCACCAGCCGCGCGCGGTCGTAGCGCCGCCCGGCATAGGCGGCGAGTGCGCCCTCGAGGAAGTGGCAGCGCGCCAATTCCTCGGCCAATACCACCGCCCCTTCCACGGCAATGCCCGCCCCGGATGCCAGGTGCGGCGTCGTGGCGTGCACCGCGTCGCCGAGCAGCACCACGCGGCCACGGTGCCACGGCGCCGCCATCATCAGGCCCATCAGCGGGCGGTAGACGATGCGATGGTCCGGCGCCTTGTTGTTCAGCAGCCCGTCGCGGATTTCTCCGATGGGACCGCCGAACTCCTGCAGCAGTTCGGCCAGCAGTGCGGGCCATTGCTCCGCAGGAATGAAGTCGAAATTCTCGCGATGGTCCAGCACGAACAGGTAGCTCTCGTGCTCGCTCACCGGATTGAGGCCGGCCTTCGTGGTCTTGCCCATGAAGATGGTGGAGTTGCGCCGGGTGCGCGGCACCACCGCGCGCCAAGAGCCTTGGCCGCTGAACCGGGGCACGGGCGCGCCGGCGAACACCGCCTCGCGCACCTTCGAGTTGACGCCGTCGGCGCCGATCACCAGGTCGTACCGCGCCGTACTGCCGTCGGTGAAGCGCACATCGACACCGTGCTCGTCCTGGCCGAGGCTCTCGAAGGTCACGCCCAACCGCACTTGCGTGCCGGCTTCACGCGTGGCGTCGCTCAGGATCTCGGCTAGCACCGGGCGCATGATGCCCGCAGCACCCGGAAGGTCTTCGGCTCCCGCCGCATGGGCCATGGGCACGGTGTTCATCACCGTACCGTCGGCGGAACAGATGTCGATCGCCGACCAGTGACCGCCCCGCCGCACGACCCGGTCCGCCACGCCCACCGTGCGCAGCGCGCGCAAGGTGGGGCCGCTGATGGTGATGCCCGCGCCGTAGACCGTCCACTGGGGATTGATCTCCACCAGGTCCACGGCAATCCCCTGCTTTCGCAGCTGGATCGCGGCGCACATGCCGCCGATCCCGCCGCCGACGATCAGGACCTTGTTGACCAATGCCATGTATGTGTCTCCTCTCGTTAAGGTGGGGCCGCCGCTTCAGGCGACCGTGCCACCGAGTTGTTCGGCCAGCCAATCGGCGATGAGGCCGCCGGCGTTGCAAGGGTTGTCCAGCGAGCTGTGCTCTACGCCGCCCTCGCGCGCGGTGAAGACGATCAGGTCGCGTTGGGGGGCGTTCACCAGTTGCTCGAAGGTCTGGTGCGCGTACTTCAGCGGAATCTGGCGATCGTTCTCGCCGTGCGTTACCAGGAAAGGAACGCGGATGCGATCGAGCACGCCGTTCAGGTGCATCGCTTCGGCCTTGGCGAGAAAGTCGTCCATGTCCTTCGCGCCGAACACCCACTGCACGTGCTTCCAGTAATGCGGCACCGGGTTCTCGCCCTCGCGCTTCAGGCGCGCCTGCTGCACCTCGCGCCAGTCGTGGTTGGCGCCCCAGACGGCACCGCAGGCAAAGCGCGGATCGAAAGCCACGGCACGCGGGCAGTAGTAGCCGCCCAGCGACACGCCCAATGCCCCAATGCGCCGGGCATCGACATCCGGGCGCTTTTCCAGCCAGTCGACGATGGGCGATGCCCACACTTCGGTATCGGCGACCGCGGGCATGCCGTGCAGGCGCAGCGCCTCGCCGGTGCCGGGTTGATCCACGAACAGCGCCGACAGGCCGCGCCGCGCGAAGAGCGTGCCCATCACGCTTTTCTGCAGCATCTCCTTGGTGCTGTCCAGGCCGTTCATGACGACCACGATGGGCGCCGGTCCGCCGGGATTTTCGGCGCGCACCAGGAGGCCGCTCAGGTGGCCATCGAGATAGGGGATTTCAACCCGCTCGCAGTTCTCGTGCGTCAGCTCACGGCCTTGCGCGAAGAGCGCGAGCGAGCGCTGGTACATGGCCAGCCGCTGCTCGAAGCCATGCGCCTGCATGCGCTCGGCGATGCAGTAGTACAAGCCGGCACGGCCGAACTTCTCGCCCGCCGACAGCTTGCGGCCGCGCGCCAGGTCGTCCTCCGCCAGCGCAATGAGCTTGTCGCCGCCGCCTTTCCAGGCTTCGTAGAACGCCAGCGTTCCGGGGTCGTCGCCGGCCTTGGCGGCATCGCGGAGCGGCGCGCACATGGCGTCGACCTCGCCGATGTTGCCGCCGTGGGTCAGGGCGATCATGGTGGAGAGGCTCCACACGTAATTGGTCGGGAAATACTGGAACATCTCAGTCTTCTTTCAGTTCTTCGATCCACACGATGCCGTCATCGACGAGCGAGGGCACGGCGGTCAGCGCATCGCCTTCGCACGGCCCGGCGAAGCAATGGCCGCTGCGGATGTCGAAGTGCGCGGAGTGCGCGTAGCAGACGATGTGCTTGCCGTCTGCCGACAGGAACTGGTCCTGCCGATACTCGAGCGGCCGGTGGTTGTGCGGGCAGTCGTTGCGCCACACGAACACCTCGCCGCCCTGGCGCACCGCGAACACCTGGTCGTCATTGCCCCGGCGCATGAGGCCGCGCGCGCCGCCATCGGGCAGGTCGGAGAGACGGCAGAGCATGTGTCGAGCGGGCATGGCAGATGGCGACGCAGCGGCTTCATTCGCCCGGCGCCCATTTCGGGCGATGCTCGAACAAGAAGATCTGCGAGTTGTCGGCACCCGGATTCATCTCGCGCGGCGTCCAGCTGTCGTCGTGCATGTCCATGTCGGCGTCGAACTCCATGGTGCCGCCGAAAGGGCTGTTGAAATACCAGAAGTAGTTGCTGCCCATGACGTGGCGGCCCGGCCCCCAGAAACTCTTGTAGCCCTTCTGCGCGAAGCGCCAGCCCGAATGCAGCACTTCGTTCGCCGAACCGAGGTGGAAGGTGAAGTGGTTCATGCCGACCATGTGGCTGTTGAAGCTCTGGATCATGAACAGCGTGTGGTGCTCCAGCGTGCCGGCCGGCCGCATGAACGGGCCCAGGCCGATGAAGCGGTCGGTGACGCGGAAACCCAGGCGGTCCTGGTAGAAGGCCTCGGCCTTCTTCACGTCCGGCACGAAGTACACGACGTGCGACAGCGAGCGCGGCAGGGTCTCTTCGTCCTTGTTCGCGGCGCAGACGTTCAGGCCGCGGCCCGGCGACTGGCCCGGCACGTTGATGCCGACGTGCGGTGCGACGATGGCGCGGCGGCGCGTGATGCGGAACGCGATGGCGTAGCCGCCATCGTCCACCGTGTGGATGGTGCCGTCGGCATCGGCGCGCACCGGGCGGTCTCGCGACAGGTCCTCGGCGATGGCGGCCAGCGACGATGCGTCGGCCACGCCATAGACGGTTTCGCGCAGGTTCGGCGAGGGTGCGTTGGCCGGCGGCAGTGAGTCGTCGCCCGCGCGACGCAGAACTACAGCCGTGCCGTCCAGCGCTTCGTAGGTGCCGCCGGCGGCGCCGGTCCCCGTTTCCTTCAGGCCGTAGTCCAGCAGGTATTGCCGTGCCGCAGGCATGTCTTCGACGCCGAAAACCAGGGCGTCCAGTCCAACGATGTTCATGGGATGTTGCTTTCCAAAAAAAAACGGGGGCCGTCAGCCAGCCAGGGCCCGTGTGATGAGTTGATCGACCGTGCCGTCGTGGGTCAGGCCGAAGGCCTCGGCTTGCGGCGTGACGAGCGGCGGGTAGGCCGCGAACAGCCGCTCGATGAAGGGATCGGGCGCATAGGTCACCAGCGCGCGGCGATCGTCGCCGAAGCGTGCGGCCAGCGCCTCGACGACTTCAGCGACCGACAGGCGCAGCACGGGCATCTGGTAGCTGCGACGGGCATTCAAGCGCGCGGGGTTCACCGTTGCCGCGTGCAACAAGTTGTCCACGCAGGCGCCCACCGAAATCCACCAAGCCACGCCTTGGGGCGAGACCGGCACGGTGAGCGGCTGGCCGGCGGCCAGCTTCCAGAACAGCTGGCTCATGAAGGCCGACATCATTCCAGCGCCCTCGCCGGGCCGGGCCACGACGCCGGGCAGGCGCAGCGAACACCCTTGCACCCAATCCAGGCGCGAGGCATCGGCCACCAGGTATTCGCCCATCAGCTTGTGCGCGCCATAGCTCAACGCCGGTGCGGGCAACGTCTGTTCGTCCACCAACGCCGGCAGGGTCTCGCCATAGACCGCGACGGTGCTGGCAAAGACGAAGCGCGGGGCGGACTCTCCGGCTTGCGGCTGGCCGCGCAGGTCTTCCAGCAGGCCGAGGGTGGCGTCCAGGTTAATGGCTCGGCCCAGCGCGTAGTTCTTCTCGGCAGCGCCGCCGGGGATGCTGGCGAGGTGGAACACCGCGTCCACAGGTTGCGCATAGGCCGCGGCGCGTACCTCCTCGTCGGCGATGCTGCCTGCGACATGCACGATGCGGTCGTCGATTGGCGGCGCGTCGAATGTCAAGTCCATCAGGGTCAACCGCTCTAGCCTTCGGCCGGCCAGGCCGTCGGCGAGCAAGCGCCTGACCAAGGCCTGGCCGACGAAGCCCTGCGCGCCGGTAACGACGACATGGCTCATTGGCGGTCCTTGCGGAACGGCAACGTGGCCAGGAAGACCAACTGCTTCCATCCGAGCATCTTCAAGCCGGCTCGCGCCGATGCTGCATCGAGTCGCGCCTCCATCGGCATGGTGCCAAAGCTCTTGCCCTTGATGACCAGCTCGTCGCCCACGCGCTGCAGCGAGTCGACCTTCATCAGCTCTTCGTCTTGCGCGCCGCGCAGCACCATGCCTTGGTCAGCCTGGGCCGCGGCCCTGGTGGCCGGCACGCCCGAGTCTTGCCGCACCCCCACGCTGACAGCACCGAAGTCCATGCCCAGCTGCTCGAACATCTTGATGGCGGTGGCGCGGCCCGCACCGTACACGCCGCCGCCCGGATGCTGAAACGGCCCGGCCAGGTACAGCCGGTCAACGCCCGGCACGGTGAACTGGCCCAGGTCCGGCGTCGGCCTATGCCCCGCGCTCTGGTACATGTACGGCGCCACACCGTGCACGTCGCCGCGCATCATGCTGTTGGGCGAGCTGCGCTCCAGATCCAGCGGGCTCACGATGCTGCGCGCAATGATGTTGTCGGACGTGAGGTTCGAGACGAACTTGCGGTAGTGCGCCAGCGACAGGTCGCCGATCTCCTCCTTCACCTCGTCCCAATGCCGGCCCGCGTAGCGGCCTTCCTTCAGCGCATAGGGCGCGAAGGTGATGCCGTGGAACATGCCGGCGCCGGCCGGCACACGGGTCTTGTCGCCTATGCTTTCGTCACCACCGGCGCACAGCCGGCGCTCGGTGATGCGGCCGCGCCTGAGGCCGTCGAAGTCCTCGATCATTTCGCCGAGCTTGTCGGTCGCCATGAACTCCAGCATGGTCGCGTAGCCCACTTCTTCACCGGCGTGATATTTCACGTTCTCCTTCAGGTCGTAGTGGCTGACCATGATGGAAAACGGCGCGAGCGTGGTGCGTTCAGCACGCCGCGTCACCGGCTCCGGCACGCCATCGACGAACTTGCGCAGCACGTGCGGATGGATCGCGCCGATCACGCCGTCGCGCGCGGCGATCTCCTCGCCGCCCGCCAGCCGCACGCCGGTGGCGCGGCCGCCGCTGGTCAGAATCTTGGCCACCTCGGCGTTGCAGCGCACTTCGCCGCCATGCGACTCGATGCAGCGCACCAGCGACTCGGTCAGCTTGCCGCTGCCGCCGATGGGCTGCGACACGCCGTAGGTGTGGATGATGCCGGGCATCAGCAGCACGCCCATGCCGGTGCCCAGCTCGTCGGGCGCCTGGAGGTTCTCGCTGACCAGCCGCAGCAAGTGGATCTTGATCTTGTCGCTCTCGTAGAGCTGGTTGACCAGGTCCAGGCAGTCGCGGCTCATGTAGTCCAGCATCAGCCGGCCTTCGTCGCTGCGGTCCAGCATGGCCATCAGCTCGCCCAGCGGCGGCGGCGGCGCGTACAGGCCGGGCATGAAAGCCTTCAGGACGTCCTGGCTCATCTTCACGAAGCCGCGATACGTCTCCGCGTCCTTGGGCGAGACCTTGGCGAAGCACTCGCAGGTCTTGTCCACGTCCTTGTAGGTGAATAGCGCGGTCTGGTCGGGGAAGATCGTCGCGTGCGGCACCGGCGAGTAGTGGTAGTTCAAACCGTGCTTCGAGATCAGGCCCAGCTCGTCCTGCCGCAGCATCGGGTTGCCCTGGATCATGATGTGCACGCTGCTGTGCTCGTCGTGCCAGTAGCCGGGCGTGTTGAGCTGCCGCGTCGAAACGCCGCCGCCCGGGTAGGGCTTGCGCTCCAGCACTAGCACCTTCTTGCCGGCCTTGGCCAAATAGGCCGCGGCCGTGAGGCCGTTGTGGCCCGCGCCCATGGCGACGATGTCATAGTTGCTTGTCATGTTCAGAGCGTTTCCGTCACGGGAACGTAGCGGTGGTCCACCGCGCCGAACACCGATTGCCCCGCGGCATCCAGCACCTCGAAGCGCAGGCGGTCGCCGTACTTCAGGAACGGCGTCGTGGAGTCGCCGGTGTCGATCTTTTCGACCGCGCGGCGTTCGGCCAGGCAAGCCGAGCCCACTTCGCGATGACCCCTGTTCGACACGGTGCCGGACGCGAGGATGGTGCCGGCGCGCAGGTTGCGGTTGTAGGCCAGGTGGGCGAGCAATTCGCCGAAACTCCAGTCCATCTCGCGGCCGTTGGGATTGCCGAACCATTCGCCGTTGCGCGACACGCGCATGTCCAGGTTCACGCGGCCATTGGCCCAGGCATCGCCGAGCTCGTCGGGCGTCACCGCCACCGGGGCGAATACCGTGGCCGGCTTGGCGTTGATGAGGCCGAAGCCCATCTGCAACTCGCGGAACAGGTGCGTGCGCATGCTCACGTCGTTGAGGATGGTGACCAGCAGGATGCGCTGCTGCGCGGCGGCAGCGATTGTTCCCATGGGGGTGTCGTCGACGATAACGGCGAACTCGCCCTCGAAGTCGCCGTTGTCGGATTCGGTCGGAAAGGGATAGTCGTCGCACGGCCCCACGAAGTCGTCGCTCTGGCGCTGCACCAGGATCGGGATGCCGGGCGTCTTCTTCACGCTGAGGGCGTACGCCTCTTCCATGATGTTGCCGTGGTTCAGGAAGGCCGAGGCATCGACGAACTGGTGCGTGCGCGGCAGCGGCGCCATGGCCTGGGCCGAGTCGAAGGCGAAGGCGCCGGTTGCCTTGCCAGCGTTGAGCAGCGCGTACAGTGCCTCCAGCTCAGGCTCGGCCGTTCTCCAGCGTTCGATGGCGGCGTGCATCGTGGACGCCACCGCGGCGGCGTCCACGGCGCGCGTCAGGTCGCGCGAGACGACGACCAGCCGGCCGTCGCGGCTGCCGTTCTTGAGGGTTGCGAGTTTCATGGGTAACAAGCGCTCAGGGCGCGGTGATGTGATGTTTGCGGATGACGTCGCCCCAGACCGTCAGATCAGAATCGATCGTGTCGGCGAGGTCCTTGGGCGGCCCCTGGTGCACGGCAAATCCGATGGTTGCGGCATGACGGCGCGGTGCTTCGGTGGCCATGGCGGCGTTGACCGCCGCGTTCAGGCGCCCCACGGCCGCGGCCGGCGTGCCTTCGCGGGCGACGATGCCCAGCCAGAACGTGGCCTGGTACCCGGGCAGCAGGCCTTCGCCCAGCGTGGGCAGATACGGGTACAGCGGCGAGCGCTCGCTGCCGATCTGAGCCAGCGCCCGCAACCGGCCGGCGCGCAGCTGCGGCTCCAGGCTGCCGAGATCGCCCATGTAGACCTGCACTTGGCCCGACAACAGGCCGTTGATGGCCGGCACGGCGCCGCTGTAAGGCACATGCACGATGTCCAGGCCCAGGCGGTCGCGGAACAGCTCCATCGCGAGATGGTTGCTGCTGGCGTTGCCGGCGCTGCCGAAATTCAGTTGCCCTGGCCGCGCCTTGGCATAGGCCACGAGCTCCTGCACGGAATTCACCGGCAAGCTTGACGGCACGACCAGCAGTCCGCCGCCGCCGGCGATCCGGGCCACCGGCAGCACGTCGCGGCGCGGATCGAAAACGGCGGGCTCTTTCAGCAAGGGCGGCAGCGTCAGGCTGGTCGGCGTGGCCAACAGCAGCGTGAGGCCGTTGGCCGGCGCTGACAACAGCGCCCGCATGGCGATCGCGCCGCTGCCGCCAGGCTTGTTGTCGACGATCACCGCCTGTTTGAGCTGCGCTTGCAGCGGCTCGGCCAGGAGCCGCGCGAACACGTCGGTGATGCCGCCGGGCGGCGCCGCGACGATGAGACGAACGGTACCCGCTTGCGCCGCGGCATTGCCCGCCCACGCGAGCAGGCACAGCGCGGCCAGGCGTCTGAGAAAGGAAGCAATGGGACTGCTCATGGGATCAAGCCAGGGGCCGGCCGCCGTCGACGGCGATGACCGTGCCGGTGGTGAAAGTGAGGTGTGTGGCCACGGCGATCACGGCTGCCGCCACTTCTTCGGGCCGCGCCAGCCGCTTGAGCGGCGTGCGGCTGGCCTGCTCGTCGCGCCAGGCCGCGTCCATCGACTTCACGAAGTCGGTGTCGGCCAGGCCGGGCGACACCGACAGCACGCGCACCTTCGGAGCCAGCGCACGCGCCAGTGACTTGGTCATGTTGTCCACTGCTGCCTTGGAGGCGCAATACATGATGTTGCTGCCCATGGCGGTGACGGCGGCGATGGACGAGATGTTCACCACCAGGCCAGTGCCGCCGCCTTCGCGAGGTGCGGCCAGCAGCTTGCTGAAAGCCCGTACGGCGGCGAAAGGGCCGCGCACATTGGTGGCGAGGATCTCGTCGATCAGCGCATCATCCAGTGCGTCTAGCTCCGGGTGCGGCACGAAGCGCGTGGTGCCGGCGCAGTTGACCAGGATGTCGCAGCGCCCCCAGCGTGCCCGCACTTCAGCCGCGGCCTGCGCAAGCGCGGCGCTGTCGGTCACCGGCATCTTCACGGCGGCGTGTGGCAGCGCCGCGGGCGCCAGCCGCTCGGCGAGCGACTGCGCCGGACCTGCCGAGCGGTTGTACCCCACGGCCACGGTGCAGCCCGCATAGGCCAGGCCTTGGCAAATCGCCTCGCCCAATCCGCCGGCACCGCCGGTGACAACGGCGACCTGGCCGCTCAGCATGGACGCCACCTTCTGTCATTGCGGGCTTGACCCGCAATCCAGGTGTTCCTGCGTTCGTGCAATGGATTGCGGATCAAGCCCGCAATGACAGTCGTATTCATTTCAGGCTTTGACTTTCATTCGGCGCACGCGGATGTCGGCCTGCTCCTTGTGGCCGGGCAGGTGCTCCAGCGCGCACAGGCGCGAGCAGTACTCGCCCACCATCACTGAGGCTTCATCGCTCAGCACGCGCTGGTAGGTGTGGGTCTTGATGAACTTGCCCACCCACAGCCCGCCGGTGTAGCGGCCCGCGCCCTGCGTGGGCAGCGTGTGGTTGGTGCCGATCACCTTGTCGCCGTAACTGACGTTGGTGCGGGCGCCCAGGAACAGCGCGCCGTAGCGCGTCATGCGGTCCAGGTACCAATCCGGGTCCTTGGTCATCACCTGCACGTGCTCGGAACACAGGCGCTCGGCTTCCTGCAAAGCCTCTTCGTCGGTGTCGCACAGGATCAGTTCACCGTAGTCGCGCCACGAGACACTGGCCACCGGTGCAGTCTCCAGGCGAGCCAGTACGATCTCGATAGCTGCGGGCAGTTCGTCCGCGATTTTCTTGCTGGTGGTGATGCAGTAAGCCGGCGAGGTGGGGCCGTGCTCTGCCTGGCCCAGCAGGTCCACCGCCACCAGCTCGGCGTCGACGGTGTCGTCGCAGATCACCATGGTCTCCGTGGGGCCGGCGAACAGGTCGATGCCGACGCGCCCGAACAGCTGTCGCTTGGCTTCGGCCACGTAGGCGTTGCCCGGGCCGACGATCATGTCCACCGCTTCCATGCTCTCGGTGCCGATGGCCATGGCGGCGACGGCCTGCACGCCGCCCACGCAGTAGATCTCGTCGGCGCCGGCTAGGTGCATGGCTGCGACGATTTCCGGGCAGGGCTTGCCGTCGAACGGCGGCGCGCAAGCGATCACGCGCTTCACGCCCGCTACCTTGGCCGTGAGCACGCTCATGTGGGCGGAGGCGATCAGCGGGTACTTGCCGCCGGGGATGTAGCAGCCCACCGAATTCATCGGGATGTTCTTGTGGCCCAGCACCACGCCGGGCAGGGTCTCGATCTCGACGTCGTGCATCGAGCTCTTCTGGATCTGCGCGAAGCGGCGGATCTGGGCCTGCGCGAACTTGATGTCGGCCATGGCCTGGGCACTGAGCGAGGCAACGCAGGCGTCAATCTCAGCTTGGCTGAGGCGGAAGTTCTCCGGCGACCACTTGTCGAATTTGGCGCTGTAGTCGCGCACAGCCGCATCGCCGCGCGCTTCGATTTCGGCCAGGATGCCTTCCACGGTGGAACGTACCTGGGCGTTGATGTTGGCCTTGACTTGAGCGGGCTTGCCCCGCTTGATGTAATGAATCATGGGTTCTCCTGGATGCGAAGTAATTCGTATGGACGAGTCGTGCGCCACTTCGCCGCGCGGCCACTTGGGCGGCTTGGGACGGCATATGAGTAGTTAGGCTCGGGCGATCGTATGAATCAGCCCGCCAACAGAAAATCAGTTTCCGTTGGGCCGATACTTTGATGCCATCAACTGACGAGGTTCGCTGGTCTGACGTCGGGCGGGCCGATTCAAGCCGCGAGGCAGGGCGCCGCGTGCGCGGCGCCGGTGATCCGGGGCTTCAGATCAACTGGTCGACAGGCGGCAGGGCCCGCGCCCCGGCAATGATCTTTTCGCGCAGCCACTCGCTGCCCGGATCGAGGTCGCGATAGCGGTGCCATTGCAGGGTTTCCACCAGATGCGGCGCCTCGAAGTCCAGGCGCACCAGCCGCACCGGCCACTGGCGGGCAGCTTGCAGCGCCATGCGGGTATGCATGGTGGCAACCCGCGTCGTTCCCAGCACAAGCTGAGGCAGCAGCCCGAAGCTGTTCACGACCACTTCCAGGTGCGCCGGCAGGCCATGCTCGCTGACGAACCAGGTCTCGAACTGCGGCCGGCCGTTGTTTTCGAACGAGACGTGGCGCTGGGCTTTGAATTGCTCCAGAGACAGGCTCTCGCCCACGGCTGAGTTGGCTCGATCGACCACCGCGTGGTAGCTGTCCTCGAACAGCACCGTGGAAGCCTGGTTGGGCGTTGCGAAGCGCTCCGGGTTGATGACGAAATCGACCTCGCCGTTCTCCAGGTCCATCGCGGCAGTGCTGCTCGGTGGACGGAACTCCACCAGGACACCGGGGGCTTCGTGGTGCACGTCGCGCAGCACCCCGAGCAACAGCACTTGCGCAACATAGTCCGAGGCGACGATGGCGAACTGGCGGTGAGATCTCGCGGGGTCGAATTCGGGGCGAATGGACAGCGTGGCGTCCAGCCGCAGCATCAGGTCGTTGACCCGGTCGACCAGGGATTCAGCCAGGGGCGTGAGCTCCATGCGCCGGCCGACCGGGACGATGAGTTGGTCGTCGAAGTAGTCCCGCAGACGCGCCAGGATGCCGCTCATGGCGGATTGCGACACATGCATCGCTTCACCCGCGCGCGTGACACTCTTTTCGGTCAGCAGCGCCCGCAGCGCGGTGAGCAGGTTCAGATCGAGCCGTTTGTAGCGCATACGGCCAGATTATCCGACCTATGCGAATTCGCAATGCGGGGCATCGGCAAATTCGATTTCCCCACACGCGCCGGGCTGCCTAGCATCCACCCACTTTTCAAGACTAGATATTTATGTCCAGCAACAAGAATCCTTTGGAGGGTTGGCAAGTCGATCGTTCGCAAATCCGCAACCTGGGAGCGGATCTGCAGCGGCCGGAGTGCATCCTGGCTGAGCCGGACGGCACGCTCTGGACCGCCGACGCGCGCGGGGTCGTCCGAATTGCTGCGGACGGTTCGCAGCAACTCATACGACAGCAAGGGGTGGCAGACCGCTCGCTGGACGCGCAGTCGCTCATGCTGGGTGGCAGTTTGCCCAACGGCATCGCGTTTGACGGGGACGGCAACATCCTGATCGCGAACTTCGGAACCGACGCCATCGAACTGATGACGCGAACGGGGGAATCGCGCACGCTCTACGACCACATTGACGGGCAGCCGCTGGGCAAAACCAATTTCGTGATGACCGACTCCCGCGGGCGGGTCTGGTTCACCGTCACGACACGCTTGCAGCCTTGGACGCGTTCGATTAACGAAAAGACGGCGGACGGTTACGTCGGCCTGATCGACAGGGACGGCATTCGCATCGTCGCCGACGGCTTTGTCGGAACCAATGAAATCCGGCTGGACGAGAAAGAGGAGTGGCTGTACGTCGTCGAATCCAACGCGCGGCGGATTTCGCGGCTGCGGGTGGCGGCCGACGGCTCGTGCAGTGCGCGCGAAACCTTCGGGCCGCCCGATCTGGGCGGCATCCCGGACGGCTTTGCCTTCGACTCCTTCGGCAACCTGTGGATCACGCTCATCATGGCCGAGCGGCTTGTGGTGCTGACGCCCGAGGGTGAACTGCTGACCCTGCTGGACGACGGGTCGCCGCAGGCCATCGCCAACTTCGACCGCCACTTTCATGCCGGCACTATGACGCCCGAGATCATGGCGACGTGCAAGGGCGAAATTGCTCCCTGGATGGCCAGCGTCACCTTCGGCGGGCCAGACCTGCGCACGGTGTACCTGGGCAGCCTGATGGGCACCACGGTGCCGTACTTCCGCTCGCCGGTGGCGGGACTGCCGCTGTCGCATTGGCATTCCAGATTTCGCGTGGGAACGTCGTGATACTCCAGATCGCATCGCTCCTGATCCGGCGCGACCAGGTGCCGCTGTTCGAGGCCGCCTTCGAAAAGGCGGAGCGCCTGCTGCACGGCATCAACGGATATGTCTCGCATGAGCTGCAGCGTTCCGTCGAGCGCGATGACCACTACGTGCTGCTGGTCGAATGGCGGTCCCTGGAAGACCACACGCTTGGATTTACCAAGTCCGCGGAGTTCGTGCGCTGGCACGAATTGCTGAGTGGATTCGTGGCCGAGCTGCCCAACGTCGAACATTTCCGACCGGTCGCGCTGCGTCGCGACCGCCAAAGCCTGCGCGATTAAGCGCTTCCCTCAACTATTACTCAGGAGACACTCCATGAACTCGCAACGCAGTCCCCGCCGCTGGATCGGCACACTCTTGATGGCCGTGGCGCTGTCTGGCCCTGGTTTTGCCACGGCGCAGACGCCCAGTGCGCCGCCTCCGCCCGCCCAGGAGGCGGCGGTCCAGCCGGTAGCTCCCGTGGCGCGCAGCGCCAAGCCGGCGCCCGCGAAGATCGACAACCCCTACGGCCTGGACGCGCTGTGGGCGCAGGGTGACGCGGTGGCCAAGACCGTGCTGGTGATCCTGGGTTTGATGAGCGCAGGCAGCTGGTACGTGATCGTCACCAAGCTGCTGGAACAGGGACGCATGGGGCGCCAGGCCCGCAAGGCCGAGAGCGAGTTCTGGTCGGCCGGCAGCGTCAAGGCCGGCTCCGACAAGCTTGCCGAGACCAGCCCGTTCCGCTTCATCGCCGAAGCCGGCCTGGACGCCAGCAAGAAGCACGGCGGCCTGCACGCCAAGGTCGACTTTGCCGATTGGGTGGACCTGTCGATTCACCGCGCGACCGAACGCGTGCAACGCCGCATGTCCAACGGCATGAGCTTGCTGGCCACCGTCGGCTCCACCAGCCCCTTCGTCGGGCTGTTCGGCACCGTCTGGGGCATCTACCACGCGCTCACGGCCATCGGCATCGCCGGCCAGGCCTCGATCGACAAGGTCGCCGGCCCGGTGGGCGAGGCGCTGATCATGACCGCCATCGGCCTGGCCGTGGCCGTGCCCGCCGTGCTGGGCTACAACTGGCTGCTGCGCCGGAACATCACCGTGATGGACGACGTGCGCGACTTCTCGGGCGAACTGCACGCGGTGCTGCTCGGCAGCCAGGCGGCCTGACCCCAAACCCGCGAGGAGCGTGCCATGGCCATGGTTATTCCCGGCGACGGGGGTGGAGAAGAGCAGGCGGTCTCCACCATCAACACCACACCGCTGGTGGACGTGATGCTGGTGCTTTTGATCATCTTCCTGATCACCATCCCGGTGGTCAATTATTCGGTGCCAGTGGACTTGCCCAAGGAGCGCAACGAAGTGCGCGAAAGCAAGCCGCAGGACATCGTCATCTCGGTCGATGCCAGGGGCGGCATCTACTGGCTGGACGCCAAGGTGAACGGCACCGAGGCGCTGGTCGACCGGCTCAAGAAGATCGCGGCGATGAACCCGCAACCCGAAGTGCACATCCGCGGCGACTGGAAAAGCGACTACGAGCCGGTGGGCAAGATCATCTATGCCTGCCAGCGCGCGGGCATCGTGAAGATCGGTTTCATCACCGAGCCCCCGGCTCGTGCGCTCTAAGGAATTACTGATGAAGCAGGAAAAAAAGGGCCGGCGTGCGACGCCGATGGACCAGCCCATGATCGACATCAACACCACGCCGCTGATCGACGTGATGCTGGTGCTGCTGATCATGCTGATCATCACGATCCCGGTGCAGCTGCACTCTGTCAACCTGAACATGCCCACCGGCAACCCGCCGCCGCTGGAGGTCAAGCCGGAGGTGCTGCGCATCGACATCGACGCGGGCAGTGTGGTGAGCTGGAACGGCGAGCCGGTCGCCCAGCGCGATGAGCTGGAGCGCCGCATGACCGAGCAGGCCGTGCGGACGCCTCAGCCCGAGGTCCATCTGCGCCCCGATCGCAAGGCGCGCTACGAGATTGTGGCGGGTGTCCTGGCCTCGGCTCAGCGCACCGGGCTGACCAAGATCGGCGTTGTCGGTTCCGAGCAATTCATTCAATGAGCGCCATCGTTATGAACGCCACAATGACCCAAGCGTCAGGCAAACCGGTTTTGCGTGCGCCTGGCGGTGCCAGGAAGTTTCAACCGAAGAGCTATTTCGGCCCCATCGGGCTGAGCGTGATGGTGGCGGCGCACCTGCTGATTGGCTATGCATTGGCGACCGGCCTGGCGCGCCAGGCTTTCGAGATCGTCAAGAAGCCCCTGGACGCGACCATCATCCAGGAGGTCAAGCTGCCCCCGCCGCCGCCGCCGCCCCCTCCTCCCATGATCGAGAAGGTCAAGCCAGCGCCAAAAGCCGAGTCACCGCCACCGCCGACCTATGTGCCGCCGCCCGACATCCAACCGGCCGTGGTGAACCCGGCGCCGGCGATCGCGGCGGTGCAGACCGCCCAGCCGGTCGCCCCGCCACCGGCAGCCCCGGCGCCGGCCGCGCCGGCGAAGGCCGACATCGCAATCGTCTGCCCCAAGCAGGTAAGGCCTGAAATGCCGCAGCGCGCCTTGGACGATGGCATCTCGGGAACCGTGAAGGCCGAGGTGCACGTACGGTCGGGCAGAGTTGTCGACGTCAAGATTCTGTCGGGCCCACGCGTCTTTCATGCCGGCGTACGTGCCGCGATGCTGCGCTACGAGTGCGCCTCGGGCGACACCGAAGTCGTCGCAACGCAGGACTTCACCTTCAAGGTCGATTGAGTATCGACGCGAATTTCGAGCAGGCTTTTGCGGCCAAGCCCAAGTCCGGGCGATGGCGCACACATGCAAGGAGACGAGAAATGAAGCAAAGGGTTCAATCATGACGCGGCGTGTCTTCATCAGCGCAGTGGCGGCCGCAGCGGCGGCGCCATTGTTGGGACGGGCGGCCGCTCCGGCGGTCTCAGACAGAGAGATCGTCATTGGGCAGACCCTGGCGGTCACAGGTCCGCTAAGCACGCTCACCAAGACTTTCATGGCCGGCGCGCAGTTGGCGTTCGACGAGTCGGACCGTCAGGGTGGCATCTGGGGGCGCAAGCTCAGGCTGGTCACACTCAATGACGAACTGAACGCCGAGAAGGCCGCCGCCAACTGCCGGGCGCTACTTGACGAGCACCGTGCGTTCACCTTTTTTTGCACCACGGGTACGGACACGACAGTCGCCGCGTCCAAGGTCTTGCGCGAGGAGGGGGCGGCGCTCTTTGCGCCCTTCGCCGTGTTGGATTCGGCGCGAGAGAAAACTGCTGGCACGGCCTACTTCACGCGCGCAACGTTGGCCCGAGAATCCGATGCTCTGGTTCAGCATCTGGCGACCATCGGCGTGTCGCGCATTGCCTTGGCCTATATCGACCAGCCCATGACAGGGCCTGAACTCGCTGCGATTTTCGAGCAGGCGTTCACGCGCCACAAACTCAAGGCGCAGGCCGTGGCCGCGGTCAAGCTCGATGGAACCAATCTTCCGGACGTGACGCGAACATTGTTGGCGGGCAATCCGCAAGTGGTGATCATGGCGCTCGCCGGTCCTCAGGCCCCGCAGCTGATGCAGTCCATCTGGAATATGGGCGCCGGGCCCAGCTTTTACGGGCTTTCCGTCGTTCCTGGCGATCTGGTGGCGAAGATACTGGGCAACAAGTCACGCACCATCACTATCGTGCAGGTCGCGCCATCGCCTTGGGGCGAGGCAGACCCGCTGATCAGGCGTTATCGCGTCTTGGCCACCGCGGCGAAAGTTCCGGTCGACTATCTGAGTGTCGAGGGGTTCCTGAGCGCGCAGGTGATGATCGAGGCGCTCAAACGCTGCGGCAAGGATCTGACGCGCCCGCGGCTGCAGGCCGTGCTGCGCAGCTTCAGTGCACGAATCGGCGGTATGCATATCGATTTCACCGGCGGCCAATTCAACGGCTCGCGCTTTGTCGAGTTGGTGCAAGTCGGCCACGACGGACGCTTCGTGAGGTGAGACGAGGGCGAAATCCGGCAGCATGCGCCCGCATCGAATCCAGGCATCGACACAAACTGATTTGTCGCCGGGAGGTGGGTGAATAGCATAGGCACCAGCAAGAACAGCCACTCGCTCGAGGGTGGCTGCCCCGCCAATGTTGCTGCACCCAAGGATCACACTATGAACTCCCCTCTCCAGCCTGCACTTCAAGGCAATACCGGCGCCAGGCTCGCAGGCAAGGTCGCCCTGGTGACCGGGATAGCCGCTGGCATCGGGAAGGGCTGCGCCATGCTCTTCGCACAACAGGGCGCCAAGGTATTCGGCTGCGACATCGACGCCGCCGGAGCCGCTGCGACGGTGAAAGAGGCGGTCGAACAGGGCCTGACGCTTGAAAGCCTGCATCCGTGTGATCTGACGGCGCCTGCGCAGGTCAAGAGCTTCATCGATCAGGCTGTCGAGCGGCACGGCGGCTTTGACATTCTTGTGAACGCGGCCGCTTTCGGTGTCTTCGCCCCGCTCGAGTCGATGGACTACGAAACCGGCTGGCGCAAGACATTGACGGGTGAACTGGACATCGTGTTTCTCGCTTGCCAGGCGGCGTGGCCTCACCTGGTCAAGCGCGGCGGCGGGGCAATTCTCAACTTCGCATCGGCCAACGCCTACGTGGCCTTGGAGACTTCGCCCGCGCTGGCCCACTGTGCGGGAAAGGGTGGCGTGTTGGCCATGACGCGCCAGATTGCCGCCGAAGGGGCGCGTCACGGAATCCGGGCAAACACGATCTCGCCGGGACTGGTTGAAACTGCCGCGACCCGGTACCCGCTCGACAACGTTCCGGGTTTTCGCGAACAAGTCATGGCCAAATTGATGGTCAAGCGGCTCGGGCAGCCCAGCGACATCGCCTGGGCTGCCGTCTACCTGTGCTCGGACGAGGCGAGCTGGGTCACCGCTGCCGACTTCCAGATCGACGGCGGCGCGACCTCTTGGTAGCCCGGATATGAGTCATCCAGTTGTAGACCACATCCGTGCCCATCATTTTGGTGTCAGCGTACCCGATCTCGATGCCGCAATTGAGTGGTATCGCCACTTTCTCGGCTTCGAGCTAGAAAGGCGCCAGCACATCGCGCCCATTCCCGCCGATCTGGCCTTCATGCGCTGCGGCGATTTCAGGATCGAAATTTTCCAGGTCGGCGGTGCGGCTTCCCTGCCGCCAGAGCGGCGCGTGCCCAATCTCGACCTCAAGACACATGGCAACAAGCACATGTGCTTCGAGGTGGCGAGCGTCGCGGCCGCGACGTCTGCCCTCAGAGCCGCGGGTGGCGACATCGCGTTCGAAGTAGAGGTGGACGGGGCGCTGGCCGTATTCATTCGGGACTGTGCGGGCAACCTCATCGAGCTCGTCGAACCCTTTCGCGAGGACTGGGTGGCATGAACGTCGATGGCCAACTGCGCTACCGAAGGTCGTGATGGAAGAAGTTCTCCAGCATCCCGCGGTCCAGTCGGCCGTGCTGCCCTTCGTGGTAGCGCTGGCGCTGAGTGCCGTCTTGTTCAGGACGCGCCTGTTGGGTGCGGCGATCATCGCAGGCTTTCTCTGCGCCGCGGGACTCACGGTGGGCTTTGGCTTCGAGTCGCTCACTTCCGTCCGCAAGCTCGTGCTGGTTGCCGGTGTCAGTGCCGTGGTGGCGGCGGTGCTGGAGCCACTGGCCATTCGCAATCGCCGCGCATTTCTCGGCGCGGTGGCTGCGTTCACGGTGTTGGCCGTGATCTGGGTTCTTCAGCGCCTCCTCATGCAGGCCACGCCGGCCAGCGCGGTCCTCACCGGTGCCGTGTCTATCAGCTATTGTTTTGCATTGCTCTGGGGCGCCGACCACGCGGGGCACGAACCGGTGGCAGCCGCTTCGTCGTCGCTTGTGATCGGACTGGCCTGCGGTGCACTTGCGCTGCTGGGCGCCTCAGCGCAGCTCGCGCAACTCGGCATCGCGCTTGGCGCGGGTGCGGGCGCGGTGTTGCTTGTGCTGATGATGGCCGGCGCGCGGGCGCCAGGGGGTTCAACGCTCGGGCTGGCGGCCCATCTTGCGGCCGGCGTCCTGGGCTTGCTTGCCGTCATGACCGGTTCGCTGGCGTGGTACTGCCTCTTGCCGGTCCCGCTCATCCCCTGGCTCGCGACGGTAGCCATTCGTGCCGTGCGTCTCGCGTGGCAGCGCGCGGCGCTCAGTTCCCTTTCCGCGCTCGTTCCCGCTGCCGCCGCAGTGGCCATTGCCTGGTTTACGGCAGGCCACGCAGGCGCATAGATTCGTCAACCCAAAGGAGACTCAGATGTCCATCCACCGTACTCTCGCCGCGCTTGCCTGCGCCGCGCCCCTGGCCGTTTTCGCCGCACCGCAGACGTACAACGTCGATCCGGTGCATTCCTTCCCCAACTTCAGCGTCGCGCACCTGGGCATGGCGACGATCTACGGGCGCTTTGACGAGATGAACGGCAAGGTCGTGTTCGATCCCGCAGCCAAAACCGGCGGTGTGGAGATCAAGATCAAAGCGGCCACCGTGAACACAGGCGACGCGAAACACGAAGCGGGCAGCTCCGCCGCGAAGACCTACGGCCCGCGTTCGCGCGACGAGCACCTGCGCACCGCCGACTTTTTCAACGTCGCCGAGTTTCCGGAGATCGTGTTCAAGTCGACCAAGTTCAATTTCAAGGGCGACGACGTGGAGAGCGTCGAAGGCAACCTCACGATGCTCGGTGTCACCAAGCCGCTGAAGTTTCAGGTCACGTCGTTCAAATGCGGCCCGCATCCCTTTACCAAGAAGCCGATGTGCGGCGCCGACCTGCAGGGCAGCATCAAGCGCACCGATTTCGGCCTGAAGTTCGGCGTTCCCGCGATCTCCGACGAGGTCAAGCTGATGATCGGGGTCGAGGCCCACCCCGAGTAAGGCGCGTCATTCCCGGTAGGCAGGCCCCGCGGCGCCCAGCTGGGCCGCTACCGTTGCCAGTTGCTGGCGCATCCAGACGTGACTTGGATCTTCGTCGCGGTATTTGTGCCATTGCGCGACCATGTGCAGCGTCGGGATTTCGAAGGGAGGAGGCAGGACGCGCAAGGGCAATTGCTGCGCGAACCAATGCGCCAGGCGCGAATGCACCGTAGCGATGCGGCTCGTGCCAATCACAAGCCCTGGCAGTACGTTGAAACTGCTCGCGGTGACTTCGACGCGGCGGTGCATCTCCTGCTTTTCAAGAAACCAGGTTTCAAAGCTGGCAACTCTTGTGGCGCCAAATCGGGCAGCCACGTGGCCCAGCTCCATGTATTGATCAAAGCTCAACGAGTCGCCCACCACCGGATTGTCCGCCCACACGACGCAGGAGTAGTTTTCGTCGAAGAGCCGGGCACTCGAATGGCTGGCGCTCGAATTGCGTTCAGGGAAGATGGCGAAATCGACCTCTCCGCGCTCCAAACGCTCGAGGGCATTGTCAGCGAGGCTCAACAGATCGACGGTGATGCCGGGTGCGTCGCGCTGAAGAAGCTCCAGCAGTTTCGGCATGAAGACCGTGGCAATGTAGTCGGATGCGTTGAAGACAAAGTGCCGCTTCTCAGTTAGAGGGTCGAACTGAGGCCTCCTGCCGACAGTGATCTGCGTGCGCAGAATAATGTCCCTCACCGGCTGCACAAGACTTTGCGCGAGCGGCGTCAATTCCATGCGGCGACCGATCTGCTGCAGCAGTTCATCTGCAAAGTGTTCACGCAGCCGACCGAGCGCACTGCTAGTGGCCGAAGCGCCAATGCACAGGCGCTCGCTGGCGCGGGTGACACTTTTGGTTTCCAGCAACGCGTCAAGCGTCACGAGGAGATTCAGATCGAAATGGCCAAGGCGCATGCTCGATTTTGGCACCAATTTCAGCGTTCGACAAAGGCGCGTTCGAAGACATAGTGCCCGGGCTCGCCAAGCCGGGGCGACACCGCCAGGCCGCGCGACTCGAGCAGCGCACAGGTATCCTTCAGCATGGAGGGACTACCGCAAATCATGGCGCGGTCGTCCGCGGGATTGATTGGCGGCAAACCAACGTCCGCGGACAGCTTGCCGCTGTTCATCAGGTCGGTTAGCCGGCCAGCGTTGCGAAAGGGTTCGCGTGTTACGGTGGGGTAGTAGATCAGCTTGGACCTTACGTCCTCCCCGAAGAACTCGTTGGAGGGAAGCTCCTCTTCGATCATCTGCGCATAGGCCAATTCATTCTTCATTCGCACGCCGTGAACGAGAACGACTTTGTCAAAGCGCTCATAGATCTCGGGGTCCTTGACCAAACTGAGAAATGGCGCGAGGCCTGTCCCTGTCCCGAACAGATAGGCGTGCCGCCCCGGCAGCAGGTCGTGCAAAACCAGCGTCCCGTGCGCCTTGCGCCCGACGAGAACCTCATCACCCACGTTCAGGTGCTGGAGTCGCGAGGTCAGCGGACCGTCGGCCACCTTGATGCTGAAGAACTCCAACTCTTCTTCGTAGTGCGCACTCGCGACGCTGTAGGCGCGCATCAGCGGCTTGCCGTCGACCATCAAGCCAATCATGACGAACTGGCCGCTCTGAAAACGCAGGGAGGCGTCGCGCGTGGTGCGAAAAGTGAACAGGGATTCATTCCAGTGGTGCACGCTGACGACGCGCTCGGTGCTGTAAGCACTCATTGATCAATTCTCCAGAACTAGGGGTTAGTGGCCTGCGCAGATACGGCCGAGCCGGCGCGATGAGCTGCAGTAGTCTAAAAAAAGACCGGCCGCAGCGGCTGCGTTTCTGTCAATGGCAGTCATCCACAGCATCGAATCTCGCGGCGGCTTGGGGTCCGTCGTGGCCGCCGCGCATTGGGGTTTACGCGCATGCGACAAACCGATGCCGCGCATCACGCGAATCGATTTCCGTTCACGGCAAGCCTTCGCTAAATTCCCTGCCTCAGTGCGATACACGCTTGGTCGGCGCGCGAAGGCGGCCAGGCGCTGAATTGATGCCGTCAACGCAAGATGTCAATAGTCTTTGATTTACGTGGATCTTGCGAGAGATGACCATCACGCAATACCTTTCGAAACAACCAAGAGGAGACACTCGATGAAGACGGGACCGACAGCACTTGCGGTATTGATCGCCGCCATCTACGCGCCGGCAATGGCGCCCGCCCAAACGGCGACGCCACCCGTGCCGGCAGCAAGCGGCGCGACCGCCCAGGCTGCTCCCGCCGAAGCCACCCGGTCGGAGCTGGAGGCCGTGGTGGTGACGGGCCAAAAGCGCAAGGAGAGCGCACAGAAGGCCGCGCTTTCGATCACGGCGGTCGATGGCGCGTCGATCAACGAACAAGGCCAAAACGGCCTGCAGGACGCGTTGAAGTCGGTGCCCGGCGTTGTCATGCAGGAGCAGTCGCGGGGGTCTACGCCCACCATTCGCGGCTTGGGTGCGGATCTGCCGCCCGGAGTGGGTGACGGGGCTGTCGCAACGAACTACGACGGGGTCTACAACGTGCGGCCGGAAGGCTCCCAGTCGATGTTCGATGTTTCCCGGATCGAGGTGTTGCGCGGACCGCAATCGACGCTCTACGGCCGCTCGGGTCCCGCGGGCGTCGTCAACGTCATCACGAATGACCCCACGTTCAAGCGGGAAGGCCATGCCACCTTCGAGGTGGGCAGCTACGGCCTGCTCCGGAGCGAGCTCGTCTTGAACCAACCCTTGAGCGAAACCCTTTCCATCCGGGGAGCGTTGACGAGTCAGAACCGCGACGGGTACATGTCGAATGGCACCACCGACGCCAAGACCTTCGCAGGGCGCCTCAAGGTGCTCTATAAGCCCAAGGAGGATTTCTCGGTCCTGCTTGGGACGGAAGCCATCCGCTTGAACGGCAGGGGAGTTGGGACTGTCCCGGCATACGCTACTGAACCGGCCGATCCCTACGAGGCGCCGCCGGCGCCTGGCCAGCGTGACAAGTACCAAGGCCAGAAGTACTGGGCGCAGGTCGATACCAACGTGGGAATCGGCCGCCTGACCGCCCTCGCATCGACCGCAAGCGCCAAGAACGAGGAGCTCTTCCCCACGGGACCCAACGTGGTCGAGGGTCAGGACCCCAAGAGCCTGCGGCAAAATTCCTTCGAACTGCGGCTCGCGTCGCAGCCGGAGAGTGCTCTGAAGTGGCTTGTCGGCTACTACAACTACAGCAATCACCTGGTGGTGTCCACGGTGCCGACCGGATCTCCTGCCGGAACCACACTGACTGTCCAGGACACGACCGCCGATTCGAACGCCCTGTTCGGCAACGTCTCGGTTCCGTTGGCGGCGGGAATGCGTGCCATCGGCGGCCTGCGCTATTCGTCCGACAAGAAGTCGGTCAAGCACAACATGTTCTTCCCGGTTCAGGATTCTGCGGGGAGCTTCAGTCGCACTGACGGCAAGATCGGGCTTGAGGTCGATACCGGGCCGCAATCCCTGATGTACGCAACTGTGTCCACCGGGTATCGACCCGGCGGCTGGTCCCTCGCCCCTCCGTACGATCCGATCAAGCCGGAAACGCTGACCTCATTGGAAGTCGGCTCCAAGAACCAGTTCTTCGACAACCGTCTGCGGCTGAACGCCTCGCTGTACTACTACAAGTACAAGAACTACCAGATTTCGGACTTGTTCTTTCCGCCGGGCTCGCCTTTCCCCGTACTGGCGTTCTACAACGTTGAGAAGGCGACCAACTACGGCGGTGAGATGGAGGCGACTTGGCGTGCGAGCGACGTCGATACGCTCGGACTCTCGATGAGCTACGTGCATGCCACCTTTGACAGCAGCCTGGTCTTGCACCCCGATCCCATTGGCTCGCCAGCGGTCGATATCCAGGGAAGAACGCTGCCTCACTCGCCCAAGCTCACGGTGGCCGCGCGCTATGCCCGCCAGTTCTACTTCGAAAGCGGCGCCTCGGTGAGCGCGCGTTTCGACGTCCGCCATGTCGGCTCGCAATACGTCGCTCCGAACCAGCAGCCGCTTTCATTCCAGAAGGCGTACTGGACGGGCGATGTGTCAGTCAGCTATCGCCCGGCAGACGCGAACTGGTCGCTCACTGGTTACGTCAAGAACGTGAATGACGTGGCCGTCAAGACCGGTTACTTCCTGGGCTACAACACCCTGGCGGCGCCACGCACATTCGGCCTGGTCGCGAACATCGAGTTCTGAAGTGTGCTTCGGATCCGGTTGCATGAACATGTCCAGACTTTCGGGTAGGTCCCGCGATGGGGAGGTCCAATGGCGTTCGTAGTCACTGAAAACTGCATTTTGTGCAAGTATCAGGATTGCGTGGAGGTTTGCCCCGTGGATTGCTTCCACGAGGGGCCCAACTTCCTGGTCATTGATCCCGCAGAGTGCATCGACTGCGCCGTTTGCGAACCTGAGTGCCCGGCCAACGCGATATTTCAAGCCGAGCACCTTCCGGCGGACCAGGCACATTTCGCCGCGCTGAATGCGGAGCTGGCAAAACACTGGCCAGTGATCATTGCCAAAGGTGATGTGCCTGCAAACGCCCGCGAATGGGACGGAAAGTCGCAAAAGATTCACTTCCTCGAGCGCTAGCCGCCCTCTCATTTTTGGAAATATTTGATGAATGAATCGCAGTTTAAGAACTTGCCGGACGAGCCACAGGGCCGAGGGCATTTCAGGTGGTGGATTCTTCTCGCCATCGCCGCGTCGTCGATGTGCTCGGGAATGATTCTGATGTCATTCGCGCCGCTGATCGGGGACGTCGCGAAAAGCCTCAACGTCGATTTGGGCACAGCGTCTTTCGGCCTCATCGGCATCACGATGTTCGTGTCTGCGGCCGCCATCGGCCTGCTGGGTTTCTGGGTCGACAGGGTCGGGATCTTTCCGCCTTTGCTCATCGGCCAGGCAGTCATTCTCCTGTCCAATGCGGCAATTCCGTTCGCAGGCGACCAACTGGAGTTGCTCATCGCCATCCGGGTGCTGCAGGGCCTGGGCAGCGCGGCCCTGACGGCCTCGATCTCACCCGCAATGGCCCTGTGGTTCCCACGCCAGGAGATGGGACGCGCCATGGGCTTGCAGGCGATCGGCATGGCCCTGGGCATCATGTCGGGACTGAACATGGGGCCGGTGCTGTCGCCGGCGCTTGGAGGTTGGCAATGGGGGATCGGGGTGCTTTCCGTGGTGCCCTTGATCGCACTGCTGATCACCGTTCCCATCGCCATCAAGTCGCGCAGCAATCGACCCGTCTCGACGGGGTTTGACAGGCCGGCCGAGGTGGTATCGGCCCGCGAATTCATGCGCATGCCGGTGTTCTGGTTCGGCCTAGTCGCGCTTTGCCTGTGCTACTGGGTTGGGCTTTCCTTCAACAGCCTCGGCCCAGGCTACCTGGCTGTGGATCCGCCGGTCGGTGCTGGCTACGGGCCGCAAGGCGCGGGCGGTCTCATGCTCCTCTTCACGGTGGCCGGGATCGTGGGTCCGCCGTTGGGTGGCTACCTGATCGACAAGCTTTTCGACGGACGCAGCAGGCCGCTCATCGCGATTGGGTGGGCACTGGGTGCGGTGTGCTACACCGCGGTCCTGTTCGCCCCGATCTATGGCAACAGCTTCGTCCTCGGCGCGGTTTTGCTGGCGGCTGGGCTCTCGAATCCGTTTGTCAACGTGACGTTGATGAGCTATGCGGCCAAGGTCTTCCCGCCGCATGCCGTGGGACGGGTCAGCGGGATCTGGCTGTCGCTGTCGTTTCTTGCGGGCTCGGCCGGCGTGATGGTGTGTTCGCTGGCGCTGCGCTCGACGGGCACCTACACGCTGCCGCTCCTGATCATCGGAGGCAGCAG
>DATILI010000125.1:0-2646 GCA_035476635.1 Burkholderiaceae bacterium
ATAGGGCGCGAACGCGGACACCTGGAAGTAGTCTTCCACGTCGATGGTCATCGCGTTGGCGATGGGTGACGCGGACAGGATCGATGGCGCGGACATGGCGGTGCCTTCGGCTCTCAAGCTTTTTGCGCCGCGGCCTGGCGCGTGCCCAGCCATTGCCAGAGATCGGCCGCGATGCGTTCGGCGGCCCGGCCGTCCCACAGCTCCGGCACGCGGCCGTGCTTGCCTTTGCCAGCAAGGACTTCATCGACGCCGCGCAGGATTGCATCACGGTCCCGGCCGACGAGGGTATTCGTGCCTTGCTCGATGGTGATCGGGCGCTCAGTGTTCTCGCGCAAGGTCAGGCACGGCACGCCCAGCGCCGTGGTTTCTTCCTGCAGCCCGCCGGAGTCGGTCAGCACGACCGCGGCATCGGACATCAAGCCGACCATCTCCAGGTAGCCCTGGGGCGGCAGCAGCACCATGCGCGCAGGGTCGATCATCGAGAGCAGGCCGAAGCGCTCGATGTTGCCGCGCGTACGCGGGTGCAAGGCGAACACCAGCGGCAGCCGCGTGCCGACTTCGCGCAACACGCCCATCAGTGCCTTGAGCGTGTCGGGGTCGTCGACGTTGGAGGGCCGGTGCAGGGTCACCACGCCGTATCCTTTGGGGTCCGCCAGTATGGCCGGATCGACATTGCAGGCGCGCAAGGTGTCGGCGGCCTTGCGGGCGTTGGCGCGGCTGTCCAGCAGCGAGTCGATCATCACGTTGCCGGCAAAGCACACGCGTTCCGAGGCGATGCCTTCGGCGCGCAGATTGTCTTCAGCGGTGCGCTCGGTGGTGTAGAGGCGGTCGGATATCTGATCGGTCAGGATGCGGTTGATTTCCTCGGGCATCGCCCGGTCGTAGCTGCGCAGGCCGGCTTCCACGTGCGCCACGGGAACGCCCTTCTTGGCCGCCACGAGGGCACAGGCGATGGTCGAATTCACGTCACCCACGACCACGATGCACGAAGGCTTGTGCTCGTCCACGATGGGCTCGAAGCGGCGCATCACCTCCGCCGTCTGAACCGCATGCGTGGCCGATCCGACTTCCAGGTTGATGTCGGGCCGGGGCAGGCGCAGGTCTTCGAACAGGCGGTCGCTCATGTCCTTGTCGTAGTGCTGGCCGGTGTGCACGAGCAGCATGGGCAAGGGCGGCACATGCGCGGCCAGGGCACGCAGGATCGGCGCCATTTTCATGAAGTTGGGCCGGGCACCCACGACGCATACGATCGGACCCAGATTTGTCTGTTCGTTCATGGACTGTTCTCTTCGACCGGTTTTCTGGCCGAGGTCACGAGCTTTTGCAGCATCGACAGGATTTCCAGGTTGATGCGCTCCAGGCGCAACAGGCTGCGCTCCAGGCGCTGCAGGCGGTCGCCATGCTGCTCGGCTCCCAGGCTTTCGATCTGGCTGGCAATTCCGTCGGCCACATGGGGGTCGAATTGCAGCCGGGCCAGTTCGATGTCCGCGGCACTCAGGTTGCCATGCGCGCCGGCATCATAGCCACCGACGGGCGCCGGATGGTGGCCGCCGCCGGACTCATCGAGAATCTCCAGCGCGACTTCATTGACGTCTTCGAGCGTCAATACGTCCTTGTTGGCCAGGAAACCCAGCAGCAGCAAGCGGTCGCAAATCGAATTGACACGGCGCGGAATGCCGCCGCTGGCCTTGAAGATGGCTTCGAACGCGGCCGGCTCGAACTTCGGGCGGCCAGTGGCACCGGCACACTTGAGGCGGTGGTCGATGTAGCCCTGCGTTTCTTCCAGGTCCAGCGGCCCGATGTGGCAGGCGGCAATCACGCGCTGGCGCAACTGCTGCATGTTGGGGTTTTGCAGGATGGCGCGAAATTCCGGTTGCCCGACGAGGAAGCTCTGCAGCAAGGCCTGCTTGCCAAACTGGAAGTTGGACAGCATGCGCAACTCTTCCACCGCGCGCGGCGTCAGGTTCTGGGCCTCGTCCACGATCAGCAGGCAGCGCTTGCCCTGGGCCGTCTGGTTGACGAGAAACGCTTCCAGCGCCATCAGGAGATCGGACTTGGACACCTCCTTGCTGCGCACGCCGAACGCTGCGCCAACCATACGCAAGGTGTCTTCAGCGTCCAGTTGGGTGCTGACCAGGTGCGCGGCAACCACCTTGCTCGGATTCAGGCTGTCGAGCAGGCCTCGCACGATGGTGGTTTTGCCGGCTCCGACTTCGCCCGTGATGACGATGAAGCCTTCGTTGCGCAGGACGCCATAGTCCAGGTACGCCTTGGCACGGCGGTGCTGTTTGCTGCTGAAATAGAAGCTGGGGTCAGGGTTGAGCTGAAACGGTTTGCAGGTCAACCCGTAGAACGATTCATACATGGGTCAGAACTGCACATTCAGGCTGCCGGTAACGGCGTTTTCGGTGTATGGCGCGGCACTGCCGCTGAATGTCACGTGGCGTGCGCCGACCGAACCGGTGACCTTGAGGCCCAGCCGGCTGGACACGCTGACGTTGTAGGACTTCAGGGTACTGCCCTGCAAGCCCGTTGCACCGTTCGTCCTCTGGTGCGTCGCGATCACATTGAGCGAAGTCTGCGGTGTCAGGCGGTGCGCGTAGCTCGCCGTGAAGCTGCGCTGCTGCACCACGGGAGACAGCGACA
>DATILI010000126.1:0-3479 GCA_035476635.1 Burkholderiaceae bacterium
CGGCCCGGCCGCGTCCGCCGTGGACCGCTCGGCCACCTGGCGCAGCAGCAAGGGCAGGTAGGCGCGGCCCAGCGTGTCCACCAGGCCCACGATCAGCGCCGCATAGAAGGCGCCGCTCACCGAACCGATGCCGCCGATGACAATCACCACCAGGGTGGTGATCAGCACCGGCTCGCCCATGCCGGACTGCACGGACAGGATGGGCGCCGCGATCGCACCGGCCAGACCGGCCAGCATCGCGCCCACCGCAAACAGCATGGCGCTGAGCAGGCGGATGTTCACGCCCAGAGCGGCGACCATCAGCGGGTTCTGGGCACCGGCGCGAATCAGCATGCCGATGCGCGTCTTGTGGATCAGCAGGTACGAGCCCACGGCCACCAACAAGCCGGCCGCGATGATGGCAAAGCGATACGAGGGGTAGCTGAAACCGAGCAGATCGACCGTACCGGACAGCGCTTCAGGCACCTGCACGAAGTAAGGCTGCGGCCCCCAGACGATGCGCACCAGCTCGTTGAAAAAAAGCACCAGGCCGAAGGTGGCGAGCACATGGTCCAGGTGGTCGCGCCGGTACAGCCGCGAGACCACCAGGAATTCAAGCGCGAGGCCCAGCACCAGCGCCGAGACCGCCGCGGCCAGCACCGCGAGCGTGAACGAACCGCTGGCGCCGTAGGCCAGGGCCGCCGCGTAGGCGCCCATCATGTACAGCGAACCGTGGGCCAGGTTCACGAAGCTCATGATCCCGAACACCAGGGTCAGGCCCGCCGCCAGCAGGAACAGCAGCACGCCGTACTGCAGGCCATTCAGCAGCTGGGCGAGCAATAGCGTAACGCTCATCGCGTTCTCACTTCGGCAGGCGCGGTCACCTTCACCACGATCTCGCCCAGCCCGTCGATCGCGCCGCGCATTTCATCGCCGGCCACCACCGCGTTCACGCCTTCCGGCGTGCCCGTCATGATCAGGTCGCCCGGTTCCAGCGCTTCGTATTCCGAGAGATAGGCGATGCATTCGGACACCGACCAGATCAGCTTGGCGATGTCCGATGCCTGGCGCGGCTGGCCGTTGACGTTCAGGCTGATGGCGGCTTCGCGCAAATGACCGATCTCCTGCGCGCGGTGGATAGTCCCGATCGGCGCCGACAGCGCGAAGGACTTGCCGAACTCCCAGGGCCGCCCCGTGTTCCGCGCCTCCAGTTGCAGGTCGCGGCGGGTCATGTCCAGGCCGACGGCATAGCCGTACACGTGCTGGAGCGCATCGGCGGCGGCGATGTCGCGCCCGCCCTTGCCAATCGCCACCACCAGCTCGATTTCGTGGTGGTAGTTGGCAGTCTTGGTCGGGTAAGGCACGGTGGTCGCTTGCGCGGCGTCCACGGCTGCGTTCGCAGGCTTCATGAAGAAGAACGGCGGATCGCGGTCGGGGTCCTTGCCCATCTCGCGCGCATGGGCGGCGTAGTTGCGGCCCACGCAGAAAATGCGGTTGACCGGGAAGCGCTCTTCGCGGCCCGCGATGCTGAGCGTTGAAAGTTGGGGAATGGAAATCGCGTATTGCATGAAGTGGCCCATGCTTGTCTCCTTGTAGCCATGTGATTCTGCGGGACCCGCGGCACCAAATCCATACCTATTCAATTATTGATCGCTATAGGTGCGAGTGATGCTTCTCGGGTGGCGGAGGCCCGCATTGCGGGTCAGGGACTTGCGCCTGACCTTGCTTCTTCAGCGCATGATGTCACCGCTCGCGGTGATGACGTTGACGTCCACAAAAGAACTGCCCTTGTGCAGGGTCGGCGAGTAGCTCACGCGATAGCCCCCCAGGTCCAGGTCGTCGAACGATTCCAGCGCACGCACGAGCGACGCCGGGCTCGGGTTCTTGCCCGCGCGCCGCAATCCCTCGACCAGCACCTTGGCCTCGATGTAGCCTTCCAGCCCTTGAAAACCAGGCGTGGCGCGGCCCAGCGCCTGGGTTGCCCGCACGTATTCTTCGACGATCTTCAGGCGCACACCGCGGGGGATAGGGAACACTTGCGTCAGGCCCAGCCCGACCACCTCGGCACCCAACAGTTTCGTGATCACGGACGCATCGAGCGTCGAGAAACCGTAGGTCGCGCCTCGGTAGCCGCTCTTCTTCAACGCGCCAAAAACGGGCACGGCGACATGCGCGACCGTGATGATGAAGATGGCTTGCGGCTCGGGCGCAGTCGCCTGCCTGGCGACGGCAACGGCCGAGGCACCTGCCACGTCGAGCGGGAAGCTCCTGGCATCTATCCCGGAGCCTTTCATCGCCAGCAACAATGCATTCTTCAGGCTTTCGCCGAAGGGGTTGTCCATGAAGATGACGCTCGTGCGCGTGATGCCGATCGATTTCAGGTGGCTGACCAGCTTGCGGGCTTCGTCGGCATAGCTGGCGCGCACCGGAAATGCATAGCGGTTGTAGGGCTTGCGCACGGCCTCGGTTCCGGAGGTCAGCCCGACGGCCGGTATTTGCAGCTCCTGCAGCACCGGCAAGGCCGCCGCAATGGTCGGCACGCCGAAAAGCCCCAGGAATGCCGTGGGCCGCTGCTCCGCGGCGAGCTTGCGCAGGTTGGCCACCGTGGAAGCCGGTGTGTAGGCGTCATCCAGTGTCACCACCTCGATCCGCCGGCCGTTGATGCCGCCTGCGGCGTTGACGGATGCGATCAAGGCGTCCGCGCCATCGCGCTTGGCCTCACCGTAGAGCCGCAAAGGACCGCTCAGCGCCAGAGTACGGCCCACGACGATGGCATCGTCGGCATGTGCATCGGGCGAGGCGAGATGCAGCCACATGGCTGCGGCGACGCCGGCGGCGCCTTGAAGAAGTTGTCGACGATCCATGGAAGCCTCCGTACAAGAGAACGTGCGCTGCTAGGAAACTTATGTCGTCAGCGGCGTGCGCGCGTGCCCATGGCCGCTTCGTAAAAGCTGGCGTCGTAGTAGTGGGCCGCTTCGCGCAGCGGCACGCCGGCGCGGCCGTACTTGGCGCGCAGCATCACCACCGTCTCCACGCCCGCCAGGTCGATCTGCGCCTTGCGCTGGAATCCATCCTTGTCCGCAAGGAGGACGCGATAAGCCGATTCCGCTACCTGCTGCGTCGTATCGGGCGGCATATTCGCCAGGAAGATCCGAAGGGCCTCCTCCTTGTTGCGCGGGTCGTAGAGCCAATCGACGGAATGGGCGATGGCGCGGATGTAGCCACTCACCCTTTCAGGGTTGGCACGAGCCCAGCTCTGGCGGGTGGCGCCGACCACACCCTGGTAATGGCCAAGCACGTCGGCGGCATTGCCCAGGCGCTGAAAACCCTTGGCTTGGGCGGTGATGTCGAATGGCGTTACCAGGATGGTGGCCGCATGCTTGCGCTCCAGCAGCGCCTGGTAGCGCTGGTAGACGCCGCCAGCGCGTTCCGTCTTGTAGTCGCGATCCAGCTTGAGCCCGTTGCGCTCCAGCATCTCCAGCAGCACGAAGGCATAGCCG
>DATILI010000127.1:0-4774 GCA_035476635.1 Burkholderiaceae bacterium
CGTTCAAACAGTTGCGACGAGTCAGTTTACGAAGCGCGCTTTGCGCGCCGACCCCAGGCCTGCGCTTCTCGCCGCCCCACAGTGCGCCCCCAGCGGGCACCGCCTGCCGCGAGATCGAGGCCGGAGGTGTTTTCGCCGAACAGCCACAACCGTCACTGCAAAGCCGCCTGCCCGCACGCGCCTTTGCCACCCCAGACGCTCGCACACAAAGAAAAGAGCACCTGACATGAAGAACCAAAAAACCGCACTCATCGTTGCCGTCATCTCAGCGGTACTGCTGCTCACCGTGCCGCTGTTCCTCAAGAACTACGGCATCTACCTGCTGACCTACTGGCTCATCTTCGTGCTTGCCGTCATGGGCCTGAACCTCACGGTGGGCTATGCGGGGCAGAAGTCGCTGGGCCATGCGGCCTTCTTCGGCATCGGTGCCTATACCGTGGCCATCCTGCTCAAGGCCGGCATCAGCTGGTGGATCGGCCTGCCGGCAGCGGCAGCGTTGTGCTTCGTCGTGGGGCTGGTCGTCGGCTTTCCGGCGCTGCGGGTGCAGACCATCTACCTCGCGTTCGCCACCCTGGGCTTCAATACCGCGGCATGGCTTTTGATGCGCAACGAGGAGTGGCTCACCGGCGGCACCTTCGGCATCAACAACATCGCGCGCCCGGGTTTCTTCGGCCTTTCGCTGGACGGCAACCTGGCCTATTACTACTTCGTGCTCGGCATGGTCGTGCTGCTGGCGTTGCTGCTGCGGGGTTTGCTGAAGAGCCCCTGGGGCAAGGCCTTCACCGCGCTGCGCGACAACCCCATCCGCGCCGAGAGCCTGGGCGTGGACATCCGCAGCTACACGCTGCTGAGCTTTGCCATCGGTGCGGCGTATGCCGGCGTGGCGGGCGCACTGTTTGCCTCGCTGGTGCAGTTCATCGAGCCCGCGCCCTTCGCAGTCGGTGCGTCCATCATGATGTACCTGATGGTGGTGGTGGGCGGCCCGGGCTATTTCTTCGGCCCGGTGCTGGGTGCTGCCATGGGCGTGGTGGTGCCCGAATGGATTCGCGACGTGCCCGGCGTGGCCAACTGGTATTTGCCGCTGTTCGGCGCGGCCGTGGTGGCGCTGATGATCTGGCTGCCCGACGGTCTGCTGAGCCTGCCGGACCGCATCAAGGCGCGGCGCCAGGCGCGCGAGGCATCGGCGGCGCGCACGGCCGCCGGACAGGCCGCGGCGCGCAGCGCGCAGGTGCTGCCATGAACGCGCCGGTATTGAAGGTCCAGGGCCTGAAGAAATCCTACGGTGCCATCCAGGCCGTCGGCGGCGTGAGCTTCGAGGTGCGCCCCGGCGAGATCTTCGGCGTGATCGGCCCCAACGGTTCCGGCAAGACCACGCTGTTCAACAGCATGCTGGGCCAGATCACACCGGACGCCGGCACGATCGAGCTCAACGGCAAGGACGTGACGCGGCTCGGGCCGCTGGAGCTGAACCGCCGCGGTGTCGGCCGTACGTTCCAGACCTTGCAGGTGTTCGGCAAGATGAGTGTGCGCGACAACCTGATCGTTGCCGCGCAGGAGCACCAGGGCAGCCTGTTCAGCCGCATGTTCGCGCCCGGTGATTCGGGCCTGGGTGCCAGGGCCGATGCGCTGATCAACCAGTTCCGCATCGGCCATGTGGCCGACAAGCCGGCCGGCACCTTGAGCTATGGCCAGCAAAAACTCGTGGACATCGCCATGGCCTTCATGAGCGAGCCCGACCTGGTGCTGCTGGACGAGCCCTGCGCGGGCGTCAACCCCTCGCTGGTCGGCGGCATCTCCACCTTGCTCAAGGAGCTCAACCAGAAGCGCAAGGGAAGCTTCGTCGTGATCGAACACAACATGGATTTCGTGATGGACCTGTGCCACCGCATCATGGTGATGGTCGAGGGCCAGGTCATGGCCATCGGCACACCGGCCGAAATCCGCGGCAACAAGCAGGTGCTGGACGCCTACCTGGGAGCATGAGCATGACGACCCAAAGCGACAAAGACATCTGCATTGAGTTCGACGACGTGGTGGCCGGCTACAAGGATTTCATGATCCTGAACAACCTGAGCTTCAAGGCGCGCAAGGGCTCCATCACCCTGCTGCTGGGGCCCAACGGCGCCGGCAAGTCGACCGTGCTCAAGACCTTGTTCGGGCTGCTCAAACCGCGCCAGGGCAGGGTGTTGCTGGACGGTGCCGACATCACCGGCGCCTCGCAAAAGGAATTGCTGGCGCGCGGCATCGCGTTCGTGCCGCAGGGGCGCAACCTGTTCGGGCAACTCACCGTCTGGCAAAACCTGGAGCTGGGCGGCATCACCCTGGGCACCAAGACCACGCACGCGCGCATCCCCGAGGTGCTGGCGTTCTTCCCGCGCGTGAAGGAGCGCATCAACAGCCAGGCATCCGCGCTCTCCGGCGGCGAGCAAAAGCAGTTGGAGATCGGCCGCGCCTTGCTGCTGCGGCCCAGCGTCCTGTTGATCGACGAACCCTCGATCGGCCTCTCGCCGATCGTGGTGCAGGACGTGTTCAAGTTGCTGCGCAAGCTGGCCGACCAGGGCACGACGGTGCTGATGGTCGAGCAGAACGTGAAGAGCGCCCTGAAGGTTTCCGACGACGCCATCGCCCTCGAGTCGGGCCGCCTGGTGCTGCACAAGCCGGCATCGGAATTGCTCGCCGACCCGAACATCGAACGACTGTTCCTGGGCGGGGCACACGCCGCTGCATCCGCTGCGTCCGCCTCGCCGCCAGCTTCCGCCACCGCCTGAAGGAGAAGAAGACATGGAAATCCAAGACCGTGAAGCCATCGCCAGCGTGCCCAACCCGCTTGGGCTGGATGGCATTGAGTTCATCGAGTACGCCACGACCAAGCCGCAGGCCCTGGGCCAGGTGCTGGAGTCGATGGGCTTTCGCCCGGTCGCGCGGCACCGCTCGCGCGAGATCATCCTGTACCGCCAGGGCGGGCTCAACATCGTCGTCAACGCCCATGATTCAGGGTTGCCGCACAGCATTGCGCCAGGCGAGAAGCCGGTGATCGCGGCCATCGCCCTGCGCGTGCGCGATGCGGCTGCCGCCTACCAGCGCGCGCTGGAGCGTGGCGCCTGGGCCGTGCCGAGCAGGGTCGAGGTGATGGAACTCAACATCCCCGCGATCCACGGCGTCGGCATGAGCCGCATCTACTTCGTCGACCGCTATCGGGAGCTGTCGATCTACGACGTCGACTTCACGCCGATCCCGACGGTGGACCCTTACCCGAAGGCGCTGGCCGGCATGCATTTCTTCGGCATCGTGCAGTACATCGGCAACGACCGCACCGAGGACTGGACCGAGTTCTACAGCGAGCTGCTGGGCTTCACGCAGTTGCCCGATGGCCAGCGCTTTGGCGTGCTGCCCAAGGGACGCATCTTAAAAAGCCCCTGCAACAGCTTCTACCTGCAGCTGATCGAGCCCGAGCCCGGCATCCTCGATGTGGAAGACGACGAGCAGTTGCAGCGCATCGGCCTGGGCGCACCGGACGTGCTGGCCGCGGTGACCGAGCTGAAAAGCCGCGGGGTGGAGTTTGTCGAATCCCGTGGCGTGCACTCCGAAGACCGCGGCGCGATCACGCGCAGCTATCTTGGCTCGGTGATGTTCGAGCTGGTCCATGACGCCGGCTGACCGCAGCGCATCGAAAGGCATGGCCATGAACCACTCGCAAGGCAATATCGACGACTTCGGCATGGACACGATCTCGCTGGCTGGCCCGCTGGAGGCCAAGCTGCGAGCGGTGCGTGCGGCGGGGTTTTCGCAGATCATGTTGTCCGCACGCGACATCGTGGGGCACGCAGATGGCATCGAGGCCGCGGTGCGCGCGGTGCGCGACAGCGGCTTGAAGGTCACGGGCTTTCAGGTGCTGCGCGATTTCGAGGGCCTCTCGGGCCATCTGCACGAATACAAGATCGACATCGCCAAGTCCATGCTGGAGATGTGCGCGGCGGTGGGTGCCAAGGTACTGCTGGTGTGTTCGTCCACCTCGACCCACGCCACGGAGGACCTGGACCTGATCGCGCGCGACCTGCGCAAGCTGGCCATGCTGGCGGTGCCGCTGGGCATCCGCGTGGCCTACGAGGGCCTGTCCTGGGGCCGCACCGTCAACGAATTCACCACCGCATGGGATGTGGTGTGCCGGGCCGACGCGCCGAACCTGGGCCTGGGCTTCGATTCGTTCCACATGTTCGCGGCCAACACGGCGCTGGATGACCTGGAGATGCTGGACCCGGACAAGATCTTCCTGGTGCAACTGGCCGACTTCATGTGGCAGGAAATCCGCTCGATCGAGGAGCGCATCAGCACGGCGCGGCACTTCCGTGTCTTTCCGGGCGAGGGCGTGCACAGCACGCAGCTGGCCGCCCTGGTGACGCGCCTGTACCAGCTTGGCTACCGCGGCGACTACAGCTTCGAGGTCTTCAACGACGACTACCAGCAATTGCCGCTGGACACGGTCGCGCAACGCGCGCACCGCTCTGCCGTGTGGCTGGGCGAGGGGGTGTTGCAGCGTTCCGTGCCACTGCCCAATCGCATGCGCTTAAAAAAATGAAACCGTTCCTCTCTATCCGTCGCGTTTCTGTGCGTGAAGTGCGTGGTTCAGGGTGCTGTTCAGGGTGCTGTTCAGGGCGCGACCACGCCGACGGCGTGCTCTGCTCCGCGAATGTCCCCCGGCCTGCGGCCTCCACCTTTATTTCGCTGCGCAGAGCACACCATCGACGTGATCGTTCAGAGCAGTGGTTGATCTGCG
>DATILI010000128.1:0-19211 GCA_035476635.1 Burkholderiaceae bacterium
GGCCAGGCGGGCATAGGCCAGCGCCAGGCGCGAGAGCGGCATCGCGTAGTTGGGCGCGGAGCACCCGTCGATGCCCATCTTCAAGTCCTGCTCGGGTAGCCGCGCGGCGCCTGCCACGTCGCGGCGAATCGCTTGCTGCAAGGGATGCCCCGGGTCGAGATAACTGTCTTGCGCCAATCCGTGCTGCACGCAGTACGCGAGAAAGCCCGCATGCTTGCCGCTGCAGTTGTTGTGGCGCTCGTCGACCACGAGGTCGGGCGGCGCGGCGATGCCCATCTCGGTGAAGATGGGCGCATGGCAGCCGCACTTCAGTGCGCCGCGCTTGATGCCGGCTTTGTCCAGAATACCTTGCACCTGTTCGACATGCATCGGCTCGCCGCTATGGCTGGCGCACAGCATGGCGAGCTGTTCGGATGACAGGCCGAACTGTTTGTGCCCTCCCGTTCGCATGAAGGGCAAGGCCTGTAGCGCCTTGATGGTGGAGCGCGTAAAGGTCAGCCAATGGGCATCGCCGGCCTGCGCCAGGAGCTTGCCTTGGGCATTGACCACGGCGACGGCGCCGAAGTGCTGGTTCTCCAGCGTGTCGCCGCGCGTCGTTTCAAAGAGGGGAACCAGTGCTGCCATGGCCGGATGATACGAGCCCTGCGCCAAACACGCGGTCCATCAGTTGCGCGTAGGCGGGCAGGCTCCGTAGGGCGATATTGCCGGGGTCGCGCAAGGCCATTGGCAAGACGCCGCAGCGCGCCTGTTCCGCCGCGGCCAGGAGTGCCAAGGCACGGTCGAGGTCGCCCAATTCCACCAGGGTAGGGACATGGAGCGCGGCAACGCAAGGGGAAGTGGTGGGGCATCCCAGGCAGGCGGCGACCGTTTCCAGGGCTTCGCCCGCACGGCCTGTGCGCGCCAAGGCATATGCGAAGACGGACAGCGCGAGCGGCGAGGCATCGCGGCGCTCGGCCCAGCCCCAGGCCGCGTCGGCGAGGGATGGCTCTGGCTGCGACCATGCCAGCAGGCCCAGGTGGTAGATGCCTGCGATGGCGCTTTCGGGGTGGTCCGCGCAGGTTGACGCGGCTTCGGCGCAGGCGCCTGGCACGTCCCCGGCATGCGCAAGCGCCCGCGCCAGCGTGACGCGCAGCAGGGCGGAGTAGGGGTGCAGACGCACCGCGGCGCGCAGGCGTTCGATCGCCCCGCGCGCATCCCCGGTCACGAGCAAGAACCGGCCGTGAAGAAACAGCGTTTCCGGGTCGGTGCTGGCCTGTTCGATAGCCCTCTGCCACGCGCCACGCGCCTCGTCGAAGCGCCACGCAGAATCGAGCAGAAAGGCCCGCGCGGTGGCCAGCCCCGGGCTCGCCGCATCCAGGCGTTGCGCCTCGTCGAGGTGGCGCAATCCTTCGTCGACAAATGTCGTGTCGGCATTCAGCCCCCAGCTGGCGGCAGCGCCAAGTACTTCGGCCAGGGCAATACGCGCTGCGGCATAGCGTGGGTGCTGCAGGCTGACTTCGCGCAGCAGCGTGAGCGCGCGATCCAATGCCGCTGGCGTGCGTTGTTGCGAGAGTTGACGGGCATGCAAGAAGGCTTCCACCGCCTGCGGCGGCGCCTGCGCGGCATTCAGCAGCCGCGCATACCGGGCCTCGCCTGGTGAATCGATCTGCAGGCGGTAGCCGGTGCCATAGACCGACTCGATGCGAATGCCTGGCAGATCGGCCACGACGCCGCGAATGCTGCTGATACAACGCGCCAGGCTTTCATCGGACATGGCCTTGTCGCGCCATGCGCTGTCGGCAAAGGCTTGCTTGCTGACCACCTTGGACTGTTGGCGAATGAGCAGGGCCAGCACCGCGCGTTCCTTGGGTGGCAGATCCAAAAGAATTTGGTCCTCCCTCATGGGAAAGCCCTGTGCGTCCAGGCAAAGGATCATAAAAATTTCATCATGTTCGTCTTGGGGACAATGCCTAGTCTCGGCCGACGGTGCTCAAAGTCAAACAATTGTTAATTCTGCTTCTGTAGTGGGCGGATTGCCCGGAATCCGTCCGGATTGACGCTATTGTTTGCGATCCTCTTTTGCATCAACGCATTGCATTTCTCGCAGCTCATCTCCCTTTGCACTATTAGGAAAGCCGAAATATGTCCAACTCAGATGCCAATATGGCAAACGTGGTCGCCAAGGATGGACTGCGCTACAAATCCAAAACGTCCGGCTCGACGTTCAGCGGTAGCGGCGCCACGATGTCTTGCATCAAGTGCGGCCAGCACCGGTCGCGCTCGTTGCTGATGACCAGGCGCGTGGCGGGGCGGCCCTATCTCGCGTGCAGCCCGTCGTGTGAAGCACTGCAAGCGGAATTGAACGGCCGCGGAGCCGAAACCAAAGTTGAGGGTGGCTAGGTTTTTACCGCAATCAGACGGGGGCCTCGTCGCGCAGCATGGTGCGCCGCTTTTTGCGCACGATCACAATGGGTTGAGGCCCGGCCTTTTTGCGTGGTGCGGCTGTGGTTGCCGCATCCTGTAGCGCAACGGCGTTGCGTATGGCGACCCGAACGCGAAACGGGTTCAAGTGCTGCACGACGTCGCCGTTGACTTGCGCATACCGGCCACCGGGCAAGCGCACGAGGTGGCCGAACTCCAGCCCCTGCCGTACTGTTCCGATAGCGCGGCCACCATCGGGCGGAACGGCCCACGGAAGGCGCAGGCCGCAGCCCAGTTTCACCGTCATAGGCTCGTCAGTCATTGCGCAAGGGGCGTCGCGTGCCCCATCGGGCCGTCGAGTTGGTGATGAGACAGAGAAGGGCATGAACCAAGCGTAGTCAAAGGCATGGCGACACGCCAGCGAGTTAACAAAACTTGACCATTTGTCGAGCTTGATGCGCGGGGCAGCTCGCGTCTTTGCTACCAAGAAAAAGGGCTCCGGTGCTGGTGCACCGGAGCCTGAAGACCAGCCCTGTTCAGGAAAGGAAAACGGAGAGCGGGCTGGCGAGGCGCAGTCTATTCCTTCGTTAGCGAAAAGCGTCGAATCTCTTGAAGAGTTCGCAATTGTTTGCCTTTGCCGAGCTGAAGTGGGATGACAACGGAACGTCGTTGGTGCGGTTGCTGAGGGCCGCGCACAAGGCATCAAGCGACGCCGTGTTCAGCACGAACACCACGAAACTTTCGATCGGGCCGCTTTGGAGCGAGAACGTGGTTCGCAGGAACAGGGCCCAATGGCCTCGGATGGTTGTACCGAGAATTTTTTCTCCATCTCCCAACTCCAGCGAGAGAAACCCCCGGCTGACGTCTTTGCAGACGAGTTGCGAAACAGTGGAGATGCAGGAATTCAGAATGATGTGGCCGACGACGGCCATTGCATCCTGCTCCATACTCGAAAGCGTGCCCTCCTCGACCAGCCGGTCTACGGCCGTGCGAACGATGTCCAGGCTTCGGAAGCCGGGAAAGACGAAGAGAGCGTCGCCGTTGAACGCACCCTTCCTGAAGGGTTGCCGAACACGGTACAGGCCTGCGTTCGTGGAGCCCAGATGCCGCGCCGCTTCGGCCGACGACATGAGGTTCAGGCGCGGGACTGACAGCGCAACCTCCTCGCCCAATAGCTTGCTCATGACCGCGTCTGCTTCGCCAATGCCCGCGTGGAATGCCCATCGCAACGCATCGCGCTGCGGCGCGTCAAGCCTGGCCATGGGCATTCTCGGCAAGACTGGCAATCTCCCTGGCCGATGCCAGCGTGATGGGTTTGTAGACAAAGCGCATGCCCGAGCAGCGCCAGCGCGATTGCAGGGTCGCCTGCGAATGGGCAGTCAAGACCGCAATGCGTGCATCTGGTTGAACCTGTCGCAACGCCATGGCGGCGGCGATCCCGTTGAGGCCTTGCATGTTGAAGTCGATTGAAACCAGGTCCAGCTTGGTGCTGGCAGCGATGAGCAGGGCCTCTTCGCTGCTGGCCGCGTGAAATACCTGCCAATCCGGGCGCAGGTACTCGTAGAAGCCTTGCAAGACCAAGCGCGAGAAGCGGTCGCTGTCGACGATGAGATAAATAGATGCCATAAGCTGCAAACGATGGCAAAAGCGCCAAGGGACAGGCGGACTGTGCCCAAGTCCCTCCGCCACGGAAAGCGATTCAAGCTTTGTTCACACTTGAATTGACAGTTGTTTGCAGTTGGGCGTTTGAAGCGTCAGTTGGTTCGTCATCGTCGTCATGCGTTTGCGGGTCGGCTTTGCGCAAGGTGATCTGGAACTGCGCGCCGCCGGCGGCAAGGTTGCATACGCCAACTTCTCCGCTGTGCGCTGCCACCACCAGCTTGACGAAGGCCAGGCCCAGGCCGACGCCGGGCACTCCAGATTGCCGCGTGCCCCTGGAGCGCCAGAATTTGCGAAACAGAAACTCGAGTTCGTCCGGCGGAATGCCGGGCCCCTGGTCACGAATCCACAGCTGCCAGTGCTGGCCCGCGTCGGTAACACCGCAGCGCACTGTGGTGCCATCGGGCGAGAACTTGATGGCGTTGTCTAACAGGTTCATGACGGCGCGCGACATCAATGAGTAGTCGACTTGCGCCAGCGCCAGCGCCTCGCCCGGGGCGGTTTCGATCCGGATGCCGCGTGCCTGCGCCTTGGCCCGGACCAGGTCCACCGCATCGCTGAGGACGGATTGCAGGTCGTCCAGTTGCAGCTTGCACTTGCCGGATTCGGCCTTGGCTAGCTGGATGAAGTCTTCCGCGATGCCGAGGGTTCGGCGCGAATAGGTTTCGATGCGTTGCAGCAACGCGTCGGTCTCGCCCACATCGACGCCCTGGCGCCTGAGCTCGATCAGGCTCAGGATGGAGCTTTGCGGCGCGCGCATGTCGTGCGAGATGAAGCGCAGGGCCTCATCGCGTTGGCGCAGCGCTTCGTGCACGAGATGCACGTCGATCAGGCTCACGATCCAGCCGGTCAGCATGCCGGACGGGGCGACCCGCGGCACGCATTTGAGCAGGTAGTCGGTTCCGCGTTGGCTGGTGAGTTCGAGCGTGGTGATTTCCGGCTCGGGCGCTTGGGGGAGGTCGGGCAAGCGGGCTGCCGACTCGGGTGTCAAGAACCCCGCGAGAACATCCGCCAACGGTTCGCCGACCAGGCTCGCGTATTTCCCGCCACCTAGATGGCGCAGCGCATTCACATTGGCGCGGGTGATATTCCCATTCCGGTCGGCGATGAAGGTTGGGTCGGGCAAGCTGTCCAGGCTATCGCTGACGAGGCGTTGCAGCTTTCTGGACTGTTCTATGGCGTAGTGAAGGTTGTCCATGCGCCGCTCCATTTCGTCGGCGATCATGGGTTTGAAGTTGTCGGGGCGGCCGCTATGCTCAACGCGGAATCGTTCGGCTTCGGCCGAGAGGTAGGCCAGCACGGTTTCAAGCCTTCGCCAACTCCACAGGGGGTAGGTTGCCAGCAGGCAAAGCAGGCCGGCTGCCGGATACAGTTGCAGGCCGGCGTACCGCTGCGCCAGCGCGGTGGCCAGGGGCACCAGCAACACCAGGCACCCCACCGCGATCAATCCCTTTCGCGCGCCAAGCAACGCCAGCGACAGCAATGCCAGTATCACGGGCAGCGCGCTGAAAATTCCGTTCTGCCACAGCGTGGCCCGCTCCAGGTAGTCGCCGCGCTCCAGGGCGTCGAGCACATTGGCGGAGATGTCGACGCCCGGCGTCAGCGTTGCATGGCCCGACACAGGGGTGGGATAGGAGTCGCCCAAGCCAACGGTAGTCGCACCGATCAGCACGTACTTGCCACGCAGCTCACTGGCCGGCACTCGGCCCTTCAGGATATCGACGTAGGAGTAGTGCTTGTACCCGGTCGCCGGATTGGTGTAGGGGATCTGGATCCAATGGTCGCGTTGCCATGCGTCGGCGTCTCCCTCGCGGCCGCCGGGATTGGGCGCGCGCGCGCCGGGGAGCTGCGCCTGCGGAAAATCTTGGCCGCCGGCTTTGTACATCGCCAAGGCAAAGTGATCCCATTGGCTGCCGCGTACGCCTTCTTGCAGGAAGATGCTGCGGGCCAGGCCGTCGGTGTCCAGTTCCAGGTGGATATGGCCGACGGCGCGCGCCGCCGCAACGAGCGGCTCCAGTGGCAGGGATTGCAGGGGGGCGCGACCGGGCACATGCTGCATGACGACGGGCAGCACCACGTTGCCGGCGCTGGCCACGCGTTGCGCGAGCAGTCGATCATCCTCAGGATGCACGGTGTCGGGCTCGCTGAAGATGATGTCCAGGCCGATGGCGCGCGTGCCGGCGGGCGCCAACTGTTCGAGCAGTCGCGCATGGGTATCGCGTCGCCAGGGCCAGCGGCCAAGCTCGGCAATGCTCTTGTCGTCGATGCCAATGATGACGATGTTGGCACCGGCCTTGCGCCCGTCCAGCAGGCGCAACTGGTCAGTCAGCGCGTAGTCGATCCGGCCCAGCCCCACCAGGCTGCCAAGGTCGAAGGCCAGCAGCAGCAGGCCGCCGAAGACCAGTGTCCACCGGGAGGATGGCTGCCACAGGTTCAAGGAGGCATCTCCACGCCCGAGCCAGAAGTGTCGCGCACGGGCTGGCCGTCGCTGCTGTGCAGATAGCTGTCCAGGCGGAAACTCCGCGTCGTGGAGAACCCGCTTTCGAGGCCGCTGGCATCGATGGCCTTGAGGCGAACAAAGTAGTCACCTGGCGCCAGCCCCCTGAGTTCCACTTGGGGCGCGTTGAGCCGCAGGTCCTGGCTGACGGTCTCGAATGCCGGGCTGCGGCTGACTTGCATGTGATACGTCAAGCCTGGACTGCCTGCCCAGCGCAGCGAGACGCGGCCCGCCTCGGAAGCGACCACCAGGTTGCGCTCCGCAGGTTCCATCACGATCTCGAAGCTGCCGGTTTCTCCGAAGGGCCCCTGCACCTCACGTCCATCAATTCGCCTGGCGATCGACGCCACGCGCCAGTAGTACACCCCAGGTGCCAGCGGCTTGGCCATCCGGAGCGCGCATTGGCCCGGCACTTGTTCGTCCAGCAGCAGCGTGCGGAATTCGGCGTCGCGGCCTAGTTGGAACTTGTAGGCCGCCGCAATTCGCACCTCCGTGCAGGTCAATCCGAGCGAAGGCGACGTGCGGACTTTTTCTGCACGTTGCGGCGAGCGCAGGTAAGGCGGCGCAGGTGGCGGCAGCGCCTGCACGGCCACGCGGGTGCGGGCCGGAGCGCCGTGCAGGCCGTTGCGGTCGACCGCGCGCACCGACAGGTAGTAGTCGCCGGTTTCGAGCGCCATCACGCGCAGGGAGGGCTCGGTGTGCGTTTGGATTTCCACGACCTCCTGCAATGCCGCGTCTCGCGCCAGTACGGCCTGGTAGGCCGCAGCCCGGGGGACGCGCTCAAAGGCGATCGTCGTGGGGCCGCCGTCCGTCGTGGCCGGCATAGTGGACAGGTCGGGCGCCGCGAGCAGGGCGTCCCGCGCCAGGGCAGTCTGGCCAGGCGCGAGGTGCGTGCCTTGCAGCGCCGCGAGCAAGGCCGAGTTCTTGCTGGAAGCTGCCGTCACGAGCACGCTTCCCTGCGTGACATCGACCGCCATGCCCGCTTGCTTCGGGTCGAAACTGACGCCGAACTGCGTGCCGCGCACACCGGCTGCGGCCAGCGGCGTGCGCACTTCAAAGCGCGAGCCCTTGGCGCGAGGCTTCACGTCCGAGTCGATCCGGCCTTGTGTCAGGTAGATGCCGACGGAGGACTTTTGTGCGGAGCGGACATCGCGCGTTCTCAATGGCTCCAGTGCCAGTACCGTGTCTTCGCGTACATGCACCACAGAGCCGTCCTCCAGCAGCAGCGTGGCATGGCCGCCGTGCGGCACTTGAAGCGCGTCGCCTTGCGCCAGCGCGCGCCCTTTGACCAGCGGTACTGGCGCGCTATCTGGGGGTGTGAGCAGGACCTGGCCATTGACGTGCAGGACGACCGCCACCAGCGCCGGTCCGGATGGGCCTGGCAGATGCACGGTTTGCCCGGGAAGCAGGCGCCGGGGGACAAGCGCCGGATTGCTGCGCGCGATCAATGGCCACAAGGCTGGATCTTTCAGGTACTTTTTCGACAAGCCATACAGCGTGTCGCCCGGCCGAACGGAATGCGCCCGCGGCACTTCGGGCTGCGCGTTCACGCATGGGGGTAAGCAAGCCAGAGCCGCGGCAACAATCCACGCCGACCAAGGTTTGAGCGCGGGTGAATGGAAATGGTGGAAATGTGAAAAACGGGCTCTGTGCATGCGAGTGCCTACCTCTTGTTTTCAATCGGGTTCGCCGGCCTCCTCGACCGAGGTTGGATTGGCTTCCAGCCGGTACCCCTGGCTGTAGATGGAACTCAGTCTGTAGCCGTTTTCCTGGCGCAGAAGGAGCTTGCTGCGAAGGCGGGACATGTGGGTGTCCAGGCTGCGGGACTGGACGTCGCCCTTGGTGCGCCAGACGGCTTCCTGCAGATGGCACCGCGAGACCAGCCGCCCCGCGTTGCGGAACATGAAGTAGGCCAGATCGAATTCACGCGATGTCAGTTCCAGTGCCGCGCCACGCAGCGCGACGGTTTTGTTTTCCGGATTGACCTGGTAAGCACCGAAGGTCTGAATGCCGACGGCCTCCGGATAGCCCCGGCGCAGCAGGGAGCGGATGCGCGCCGTGAGTTCGCTGACTCGCACCGGCTTGACCATGTAGTCATCGGCACCCGCGGTGAGCGCTTCGACGATGTCCCGTTCATCGTCGCGGCTGGTCACGAACAGCACAGGAATGCGCTCGCTGACATTGCGGCGCACCCACTCGACGACCTTGATTCCTGTTGAATCGGGCAGTTGCCAGTCGAGTATCAGCATGTCATAGCTCTCTCGGGCCAGCGCGCGCATCAATGCATCGCCCAAGGCGTACTCGTTGACGCCATGGCCCATCGCGCGGGCGACGTGCGCCAGAAGCTGAAGCTGCACCGGATCATCGTCCAAAATCCCGATTCTCATCACGATCTCCTCTCCGCCATTGGGGTGCCCGGCCCACATGCCAACAAGCGCAGCACGGACGCGGATGCTACCGTACCACCACCCACCCAAAGGTATGGGCTGATGCACTTCTTGTCGACTGCGATGCCTTGGCGTCCAGCTCGATTTGACAATTGTTATCTTTCTTGCTGGCGCTTCGTAGCTACCATGACTTCACCTGTTTCGATGGATGGAAAGTTGAGTCATGAACCATTTCTGCGTGCGTTTCATCAAGCTGTCTTTCTCGGATCTGAGCGCAGTCTACGGAGTCGAGTCGTTCGACTTCAGCGAGTACGACTGCTGGGAAGAGGTGGCGCAGCTTCGGGTCAACCTGCTGGAGCGGGACTACACATTCGAGCCGGGCGAACGGTGGCAGCGCGAGCGCATTCTTCCGCCCAAGTTCTATGCCTTGTCCGAGGATGCGCAAGCTGCTGAGTTTCGAGAGGTGTGGGCACCTTTGCGCATGGGGTTGGGCGCCTACGCCATGCGGGTGCACGATTTCGTCCTCCATTGTCTCGAAGAAAAATCCTTGCCGGACCGGTATCCCGCGTTGCTTTTTCCGGAAGCGACGGCAGTGCCGGCGGCACCAGGAGATGCCTCCGCAGGCGTGCGTGGCATGAAGCGGCGCGGCGTGCCGCCCACCTTTGGACAAGACTGCAACCCGGCTTCTAAGACGGGCGTATTGCGCGCATTCACTGAGTGCATCGATGGCCCGAGGTAGTCGAAAAGTGCTGTCCGGCCAGTTGCCGGCGAGCACCCGCGGCTAAGCTGCTTCTCTTGCCGATGCGCAATCCCCCACATCCCGACGTACTGCCTCGCTTGCTGGGCCGCAAGCTTGCACCGCCGAAGCCAGGCTACTCGCCGCTTGAGAGGCCCGCTCTGCTTGAAAAGTTGCTGCGCCTGCAGACGCATCGCTATGTTTTGCTGTCTGCCCCGGCAGGCTATGGCAAGACCTCGTTGATGAGCAAGTGCCACGCAACCCTTGTCGCGCACAAGGAGAGGGCGGCATGGCTCACGCTTGACAGCTCGGACAACGATCCGGCGAGGCTTCAACTGGTTCTGCGTGCGGCTCTTGCGCGCGCATTTTGTCAGGAGGAATGGGATGCATCGGAGGCGATTCCGGCGGCGGATGAGAGCCGGTGCACCGTGTTCATCGACGACCTGCATATCCTGACCGAAGAGTCTGCGGGAGTTCTGCACAAGTTCATCGTCGAAACGCTTGATCCGCCGTTGCGGTTTGTCATGGGCAGCAGAAACAGCAATCTGCCGCAGCTGCGGGCTTTGAGAAACAAGGGCAAGCTGGTTGAAATCGATCGCGCGGACTTGGCACTCAGTCTGGCGGAGACGCGAACCTATCTTGAAGGCCAGCTTGAAAGCAGCGCCAGCGAAATGCTGGTCGACTCCCTGTACCGCCAAACGCAAGGCTGGCCGGCGGCGCTGCAAATGGCCTGCGCAGCGCTGCGCCAGAGAGGCATTGCCAGCAATGTCGCGATGGAGGGCTTGCTCGCGCAGCTGGCAAGCATGGCCGCCTTCTTGACCGGTGAGGTGTTCGAGCCGCAATCCGCGGCGCTGCAGAAGTTCTTGCTGGCTGTGGCCGTGGTTAACCGGTTCTCCGCGCCACTCGCCGGGCACCTCGCCGCATCGCATGACAGTGCGGCGCTGATCGAGCAATTCTTCGATGCAGGTATTCCTGCGCAGCAGCTCGAGGCAGGCTGGTACCAGTTGCACCCGCTGTTGGCGGGCCACTTGCGAGACCTCGCGAGAAAACGCAATCCTGGGCGGTTCTCAGCCAATGGCCGTCTCGCCGCCGCATGGCTGGCAGCTGATGGCCGCCCCATCGATGCCGTGGAAACGCTTCTGGCTACCGGCAACGCGGGCGATGCGGTGGGCCGCATGGAGCAATTGGTTCGCCCGCTTCTGGCCGATGCCCAGTACGCCGTGGTGATTCGCTGGTGCGAGTGCCTTTCGGTGGAGACGGTCCAATCGAGCGCGATACTTTGCTCGACCTACGCCATTTGCCTTGCCATCTGCAATTGCCGCGACCAAGCGGCGCTTTGGTCTAGTCGCTGCGCCGAGCAGGCCGGAACGGACGGGGCTGACGCCTTGTATGCGGGTGCGGTGCAACTCATTCGACTGTACGAGTTGGTCGCGCGCGGAACGCCGGAGCAGTTGGAAAGCGCGGAGCCTCTGTTGCAAGAGGCGGTTCACGCAGGCGCTCCATTCGAACGCGGCAACTTCGCCCACTTGTTGGCGTATGTCCATTTGGCGCTGGGCAACTATGCCGCTGCGGAGAAAAGCATCCTGATCTCCAAGCGGGTATTCCGAGAGGAAAAGCGTCTCTTCGGCCTGGCAAATGCACACTACCTGGAAGCGATTGGCGCGGCGGCCCAAGGAATGCTGAAGGAGGCGCTCAGCCATCTTGAAACGGTGTCGTTGCTGGCCCGGGGAAATCAGGCACGAACACCTCCGGGTTACCTGTTCGCCATGTCGGGCGGGTTCTTTGCCGCGCTTTACTATGAGTTGAACGATTTCGATCAAGCTGCATTGTGGGTAGAGCGCGACCGCTGTGCTTCTGCGCTGTCAACAGCGTCGGACTCCATGCTTTGCGCAGCGCTGGTGGGTTTTCGGCTGGCATTGCTCCAGGGACGCAAGGCCCAGGCTTTCGCGCTGATGGAAATGCGGCTCGCAGTGGCAAGGGAAGGCGGCTTTCCCCGCGTGGTCCATGCATTGGAGCTTGAGCTTGCGCGCTACGCCGTGGTGAGCGATCAACCTGAAAAGGCAGATGCCTATCGGGCTCAGTTGCTTGAACATCCCGGATCCTTGCCGACGTACCGCGCCATTCGCCCCAGCGAAGAAACCGAAGGGGCGGAAATCGCGCAAGCTCGCTTGATGCTCTTTTTGGGGTTGCTCCGGCAGGGGCGCGCGCTGGTAGACGCGTTGCTGGCTGATGCGGTTGTGCGCAAGAGGAAATGGAGAGAGGCCAAGCTGCGGATACTGCGGGCCATTGCCCTGGAGAAGGAGGGAAATGCCGCGGAGGCGACGGAAGAAATTACCTCTGCGCTGGAGCTTGGCGCATGCATGGGGCTGGTGCGCACATTCCTGGACGAAGGCCCGGCCTTTGTGGGCCGCCTGCGCGCCTTTGCCAACAGCCGGCACCATGCGGATCTGTCGCCCCCTGCGGCGCGCTACCTCGCTGGCCTTCTCAAGGCCGCTGAGGCCGAACCGCCAGACCGCAAGCCGCTTGCAGGTGCGGTTTTTTCCGAGCAGGAGGCGAAGGTGCTCGCGTTGATTGCAAAGGGGCGCACGAACAAAGACGTTGCTTGCGCTCTGGCGCTTTCTGTGAACACCGTCAAGTGGCACCTGGCGCACATCTACACGAAGCTGGGCGTACACAACCGCAGCCAGGCCATCTTCATCGCGCGCCAGCGCGGCTTGATGAGCTAGGGATTCAATCAGGGTACGGCGCGGGGGAAAAGTGCCCGAAGAAATCGGGCCCAGCCCCCTGGTGACAAGTCAGACGGCGAACTGGCTCGCAGGCCCGCTGGCTGCCGATCCGGCGGTGTCGAAGCCAAGCTGGGCAACCCGGTTTCGGCCTGCTTCCTTGGCTGTGTACAGGGCCTTGTCGGCCAGCCGCATCAGCTGGTCGAGCGTAGTGTCCACTGGCTGGCGGACATCTGCCAAACCAATGCTGACCGTGATGCGCAGCGTGGCGCCGTTGTCCAACGGCGTGGCCACGCCTTCGACGCTGGTGCGGATGCGCTGCGCAATTTCCATCGCGTCGGGCAGCGTGGTATTGGGCAGGAACACGGCAAATTCCTCGCCGCCGATGCGGCCGAACACATCGCTTTCGCGCATGGTAGCTGCGACCGTGCGCGCGAATGTGGCCAGCATCTGGTCACCCACGGCGTGGCCGTAGCGGTCATTGATGGGCTTGAAATGGTCGATGTCCAGCATCAGCAAGGCGGCGGACTGCCGCTTCGCGACGACGCGGGCCAGCGTTTCGGAGCTACGCGTCACGAAGGCTCCACGCGCCAGGGCATTGGTCAGAAAGTCGTGGCTGGCAGCGTGCTCCAGGCTGCGCAGGAGCTTGTTGCGCACCGAATTGATGGTCGCCACCGTCAGCGGGCCCAGGGTCAGGAAGGTGACGCCAAGCCGGATCGAGATCATGGTGCTTTGCGCCTCGCCCGGTGCATGCAAGGTCAGCAGGCCGGAAGAGACGGCCATGATTTCACCGATGCTGAACAGCGCGGTCAGCACGGTAACGAAGAACAGGTTGTAGTTCAGCGCGCACCACAATAGCGCGGGAATGGGGTAGGCCAGCACGCCCGGTCCGCCCATCAGGGTGCCTGCGATGCCGGAAGCCAGCAGCGCGACGAAGGGCAGTGAGTTCTTCAAGTGCTCGCTGATCTCGTCCCGACGCGGCTTGAAAGCCCAGGTGCGCAAGGATGGTGCGGTCAGCACCACCGGGAGTGTCACCGCGAGGCTGGCGATTTCCGAGACGAACCAGATGACCCATCGCCGTGTCGTGAGCGTGCCCGTCTGCAGGTAGCCCAGCCCGCTCGCGACGCTGGCTGCCGCCAAGGCGGCGACTGCGCAGATGGCAAACAGGTACAGCACGGAAATCGGAGCGCTGAGGGTCTGGTCTACTTTTCTGAGGCGGATGAAAAGGAAATAGCCAGTCGCGATCTCCGCGAGATTGATTGTGGTCAGCCGCAGGGTCGGGATGAGGCTGTTGCCGCTTGCCAGGTCGGCGGCCAGGAAGCCGGCCAGCACACCCAGCCAACCAGCCCATGAGGCCAGCCGCCGCCTGCGGGCGAATATGCCGATCACCAGCGCATTCACTGGCCAGAAAGCGGCGAGGAAACCAGAAGGCCGGGTGAGAATGCCGAAAAGCGCCGCGGCAAAGACGATCGTGGCGACCAGCGCAAAGGTGCCGGCGGTCCCTTGCAGCGGGCTGCGGGCGGCGGCGCTTGTGTCCTGCGCTGCCGGTCTTGACGGTGGATGACTCACAGTCAATGAATCCTGAAGAAGTCCTGGTTGTTATAGAAATAGACGCGCCAACGTGTTCCTTCGCGCCCGCCGCCAGTGTAAGCGTGCGCAAAGCAAATGGAATGTGTTTTGAGACCAGAATTCTGGTACGAATCCTGCTTGTCAATGCCTCATCCCCGACATTTTCCTATGGAGTCTCGAATGCAGCGCCGCGTCGCAATTGGATGGATGGGAAGCCTTGCGCTCTTGGCTGCCGGCAACAGTTTCGCGCAGGTCGCCGATCTGAACGATGCCATCAACAAGGCCGGGCGGCAGCGCATGTTGTCGCAACGCATGGCCAAGGCTTATCTCGCAGTCGGCCAGCGTGTTGTGACGCAGCGCGGCCAGGACATCCTCGGCGCTTCCATGGCGCTGTTCGATCGCCAGTTGGCCGAGCTCAAGGCATTCGCGCCCACCCCCGAAGTCAAGGGCACCTACGGACAATTGGAGGTCGTGTGGAGCGACTACAAGGCGGTTTTGGTGGGCCAGGCGCCCGTGCGTGAGAGCGCACCGGCACTGATCGAGCTGGACGGCAAGGTGCTGGCGCTGGCCAACAAGGGCACGTTGCAGTTGGAGCAGTTGTCGGGCAAGCCGGTGGGTCGGCTGGTCAATATTGCCGGCCGGCAACGCATGCTGTCGCAGCGCGTTGCGAAGTTCTACCTGGCGCAGGCATGGAAGGCATCGGTGCCGAACGCGCAGATGGAACTCGACAAGGCGCGCGCCGAATTCGTTGCGGCGCTGGAGGTACTGGCCAATGCGCCCGAGGCCAGCGTGCAGATCAAGCAGGAAATCGAGCTGGCGCGCAACCAATGGGTGTTCTACGAGGCTGCGCTCGCGCAGCGCGGCGCCGATACCGCAGCGTCCGAACGGAGTACGAACGTCTTTCTGTCCAGCGAGAACATCCTTTCGGTGATGGACAAGGTCACCGGCCTGTATGCGCGCCTGGCGGCTTGATCGTTTCGCCAGCCCTGGAAGCTAGAAACGCGGCAGATCCGGATGGGCGATCTGCCCGCCGCGCACCAGCATCTTGCCGTACTCGGCGCAGCGGTTCAGCGTCGGGATCACCTTGCCGGGGTTGAGCAGGCCCTGGGGGTCGAAGGCGCGCTTGACGCCGAACATCTGCTCGTTTTCCGCAGCGGAGAACTGCACGCACATGCTGTTGAGCTTTTCCACGCCCACGCCGTGCTCGCCGGTGACTGTTCCGCCCATGGCCACGCTGGTCTCCAGGATGTCCGCGCCGAACAGTTCGGCCCGGTGCAACTGGTCGGGATCGTTGGCATCGAACAGGATCAGCGGGTGCAGGTTGCCGTCGCCCGCGTGGAATACATTGGCGCAGCGCAGTTCGTATCTTTTTTCCATCTCCTGGATCGCGAGCAGGATATCGGCCAGGCGCTTGCGCGGGATGGTGGAGTCCATGCACATGTAGTCGGGGCTGATGCGGCCCGAGGCGGGAAAGGCGTTCTTGCGCCCGCTCCAGAATTTCAGGCGCTCGGCCTCGTCGCGGCTTACCGCGATGGCGGTGGCGCCGGCCCTGTGCAGCACCTCTTGCATGCGGCCGATTTCTTCTTCCACTTCCTCCGGTGTGCCATCGCTCTCACACAGCAGGATGGCTTCGGCAGTGAGGTCGTAACCGGCGTGCACGAAGTCCTCGACAGCGGCGGTCATGGGCTTGTCCATCATTTCCAGGCCAGCAGGGATGATGCCGGCGGCGATCACCGCGGCCACGGCGTCGCCGGCTTTGCGGATGTCGTCGAAGCTGGCCATGATGCAGCGCGCCAGCAAGGGCTTGGGGATGAGCTTGACGGTGACCTCGGTGGTCACGGCCAGCATGCCTTCGGAGCCGACCACGATGGGCAGCAAGTCGAGCCCCGGTGCATCCAGCGCATCGCCACCGAAGGTCACTGGCTCCCCGTCAATAGTGAAGCCTTCGATCTTGAGCACGTTGTGCAGGGTCAGGCCGTACTTCAGGCAATGCACGCCGCCGGAGTTTTCAGCCACGTTGCCGCCGATGGTGCAGGCGATCTGGCTTGACGGGTCCGGCGCGTAGTACATGCCGTAGGGCGCGGCCGCTTCGCTGATCGCGAGGTTGCGCACGCCGCATTGCACACGGGCCGTGCGGCTTTTCGTGTCGATGCCGAGAATCCGGTTGAACTTGGCCAGCGACAAGGTAACGCCCATCTTGTGCGGCATCGCGCCGCCCGACAGCCCCGTGCCCGCACCGCGCGCCACCACCGGCACGCCCAGCGCGTGGCAGGTTTTTAGCACGGCTTGTACCTGGCTCGTTGTTTCGGGCAAGGCGACGACGAGTGGCCGCTGCCGGTAGGCGGTGAGACCGTCGCACTCATAGGGCGTCGTGTCTTCCTTGTTCCAAAGCAGGGCGTGGACCGGCAAAACAGTTTGCAGCGCTTGCACAACGCGTGCTTGTTGCCCGGCTCTTTGCAGCGATTCCTGCGCGCTGGCGGAAATGGGAGCGTTCATGCCTTCACTCTAGGCGATCCAGCGCACCTCGGCTTGAAGATTCTTGCAAGTGCCCGTGAAAAAAACGGGCCTACAATAACGACTCTTTCCGGCGCCGATTTGAGCTACAGCTTGCGGGCGCCTTATAAATTCCGCTAAAGCGAACGTGAAAAGCCCGTTTCGCCTTTGCGGTACGGGCTTTTTGCTTTTCAGGATCGGAGATGCACATGACTGCCAGCCGCAAGAACGGACTCACCACCACCCTGCTGCATTCGGACCGCCGCCTGGGCGCCGAGCACGGGGTGCTGCACAAGCCGATCCACCCATCGGTGGCCTTCGGCTATGACGATGCGCGCGACCTTGCTGCCGCATTCCAGGGCACCAAGCCGGGCTACACCTACGGCCGCTCGGGCAGCCCGACCTCGGCCGCGCTGGAGGCCAAGATCAGCCTGTTGGAGCAGGGCACGGGCTCGATTTGCTTTGCCACCGGAATGGCGGCCATCGGCCACACCTTGTTGTCGCTGCTGCGTGCGGGTGACCACGTGGTGGCCAGTCGCTTCCTGTTTGGCAATACCACCAGCCTCTTCAACACCATGGCGCTGCACGGCATCGTGTTTACCGAAGTGGATGTGACCGACGTGGCCAACGTCGAGGCCGCGCTGCGCCCGGAAACCCGGGTGGTGTTTCTTGAAACCGTCGCCAATCCGCGCACCCAGGTGGCCGACCTGGCAGGCATCGGCGAACTCTGCTCGCTGCGCGGCATTCTCTACATGGTGGACAACACCATGACCACGCCCGTGCTGTTCAACCCCAAGCAGGTCGGTGCCGGCCTGGTGATGAATTCGCTGACCAAGTACATCGGCGGGCACGGCAACGCTCTGGGCGGTGCCATCACCGATACCGGCCTGTTCGACTGGACCCGTTTTCCCAACATCCATGACGTCTACAAGAGCGCCAAGCCGGCCCAGTGGGGCCTGACGCAGATCCGCAAGAAAGGGTTGCGGGACATGGGCGGCACCATGGCGCCCGAGTCGGCCCACCATATCGCCGTGGGGGCCGAAACACTGGGCTTGCGCATGGAGCGCATCTGCGCGAACGCGCTGGCGCTGGCGAGCTGGCTGCAGCAGCAGCCGCAAGTGGTGAGCGTCGACTACCCGGGCCTGGCCAGCCATCCGCAGCATGCGCGCGCCACGCAGTTGTTCGGCGGCCGCTACGGCGGCTTGCTGTCGTTCGAACTGGCCGCTGGCATCGATTGCTTTGATTTTCTCAACCGGCTCGACCTGGTCGTGTCGTCCACGCACCTGGGCGACAACCGCAGCTTGGGTATTGCCGTGGCGCACACCATCTACTTCGAGATGGGGGCCGAGAAGCGGGCGGCGCAAGGCATTGCCGATTCGCTGATCCGTATCTCTGTTGGCATCGAGGATGCTCAGGATTTGATTGCGGATTTCGGCCAGGCGTTGGCCCGGTAAGTCAGACCAGCGATTTCCTGAGCCACTCGGCAAAGGCCGAGCATTCCCAGCGGTCCATCGTGCCGGTGCGCCAGCACAGGTAGTGGGCATGCGGGCTGGGCACATTGCGCTCGGAGATGCGCTCCAGCGTTCCGTTTTCCAGCCAGGGCGCGCCCAGTTTCAAGCGCACCAGCGCGATGCCCAGGCCTTGCGCCGCGGCATCGCACATCAGACCGATATCGTTGAACGAAGATCCCTCGCCCGGTTCGCCGGCATCCACGCCGTGCGCCAGGAACCAGGTGCGCCAGGGCTCCAGCGGGCTCTTGATGAGCTTGGCGTTCTGCAGCTCTTCGATGGTTTCGAAGGGGCCGTTTTCGCGGATGTAGGCGGGCGAGGCCAGCGGCGTGATCTCGTCGGTCATCAGGCACAGGTGCTCGACATCGGCATAGCGGCCGGTGCCGAAGCGGATCATCAGGTCGGCGTCTTCGGCCACCACGTCCAGCAGCGGAATCGAGACCTGCAAGGTGAGATCGATTTCAGGGTAGGCCTCGATGAAGCCGCGCAGCCGCGGCATCAGCACCGAGCGGGAAAACGTCGGCGTCACGGCCACGCGCAGCTTGCGCTTGGCGCCGGTCGTATCGCGCCCCGGAAAGCGCTCCAGGATGGCGAGCCCCTCGCGCACATGGGCCAGGTACTCGCTGCCATCGGTGGTCAGTGAAAAATCGGCACGCCCGAAGAGCTTGGTGCCGATGATCTGTTCGAGCTGCTTGACCCGGTGACTGACCGCGCTGGGCGTCACGCAAAGCTCTTCGGCCGCTTGCGTCACGCTGCGCAGGCGCGCCAGTGCTTCAAACGTCAGCAGGCACTGGATGGGCGGAATTCTTTGGGCCCCCACGCTTGCGGGCGAGCCCGCTGCGCTGCCCCCCGAGGGGGCCTTCGCACCTTGGGGCGGCCCGGCGGTGCTCATCGCGGACTCACTTGAAGATCACCGTCTTGTGGCCATTGAGCAGCACGCGGTGCTCGCCATGCCACTTGACGGCGCGCGCCAGCACCTGGCTTTCCGTGTCGCGGCCCATCGCGGTCAGGTCTTCCACGGTTTTGCTGTGCTCCACGCGTGCCACATCCTGCTCGATGATCGGACCTTCGTCGAGATCGGCTGTCACGTAGTGCGCCGTGGCGCCGATCAGCTTCACGCCGCGGTCATGCGCCTGGTAGTAGGGCTTGGCCCCCTTGAAGCTGGGCAAAAAGCTGTGGTGAATGTTGATGGCGCGGCCGCTGAGCTTGCGGCACAGGTCGTCGGAGAGGATCTGCATG
>DATILI010000129.1:0-3715 GCA_035476635.1 Burkholderiaceae bacterium
ATCGTGCCGCAGCCGCCCGGCGGCGGCTTCGACTTCGTCACGCGCGTGCTGGCCGAGCGCCTGGGCAAGCAGCTGGGCCAGAGCGTGGTGGTGGAAAACCGCCCCGGCTCCGGCACCCTGGTGGGCACCGACCTGGCCGCCAAGGCCGCGCCCGACGGCTACACCCTGCTCACGGGCTCGATCTCGAACCTGGCGCTGAACATGGGCCTGTACCGCAACCTGCCTTACGACAGCCTGCGCGACTTCGAGCCGCTGGGTCTGGCGGTGTCGTACAGCTACACGCTCATGGGCCGCAAGGACTTGCCCTACGGCTCGCTCAAGGAATTGATTGCCTATGCCAAGGCCAACCCGCGCGCACTCACCTACGCCTCGGCCGGCAATGGCTCGGGCCAGCATGTGATTGCGGCGGCGCTGTGGCACCTGGCGGGCGTGGAGATATCGCACATTCCCTACCGCGGCGCGCAACCGGCGTACCAGGACTTGATCGGTGGACGGGTCGACCTGTTCTTCGATCTGTCCTCGACGGCGCGCGTGCAGATCGACGCCGGCACGGTGAAGCCGATCGCCGTTTCGGGCAGCACCCGCCTGGCGAACTATCCGTCACTGCCGACCATCACCGAAACCGGCGTGGCCAAGCTCGAGCTTGAATCCTGGTTCGGCCTGTTTGCGCCGGCCAGGACGCCGCCCGCCATCCAGGAGCGGCTGCGCGCAGAACTTGCGCGCGTCGTCGCGTCGCCCGAGGTCGTCGACATCTTCCGCAAGGCTGGCGGCAAGCCCTTGAACCTTTCGCCGGCGGAAACGCGCGCATTGGTGAAAAATGATGTCGAGCGCTGGTCCAAGCTGGTCCGCGAACTCGACATCAAACCGGAATAACTGGAGTATTGACAATGAACGTATTGGGAATTTCAGGCAGCCTGCGCAAGGATTCGTACAACACCTGGGCCTTGCGCGCCGCCCAGCAACTCGTGCCGCAAGGCATGGTCATCAATATCGCCGACATCTCGCAAATACCGCTTTACAACGGCGATGTGCATGCGGCGGGTCTGCCGGAGGCGGTGGCCACGCTGAAGGAACAGGTGCGCGTGGCCGATGCCGTGCTGCTGGTCACGCCGGAGTACAACTTCTCGATTCCCGGCGTGCTGAAGAACACGCTGGACTGGATGTCGCGCCCGCCCACGCCGCCCTTTGACGGCAAGCCCGTGGCCATCATGGGCGCAAGCCCCGGGCCGGTCGGCACCGCGCGCGTGCAGTATCACCTGCGCCAGGTGCTGGTGTTCATGAACACCTTCACCGTCAACAAGCCCGAAGTGTTCATCAACCACTGCGCCGGCAAGTTCAATGCCGAGGGCGAGTTGACCGACGAGCCCTCGCGCAAGTTCATCGGCGAGCTGCTGGTGTCGCTGCAGCAGCTCAAGGCCCGCATCGGCTGAGGATGGCCATGTCAGGGACCCGCCGCGCGCCGGATGATGGAGGCGAAATGCTTGATCAGCGGCGAGCGGGTGGCGCCCTTTTTCCAGAGCATGCCCGGCGTGCGGATCGGTGTCGGGTCTTCCAGCGGAATCACGCACAGGTCCGCCGACGGCGTGACCGCCGTCTCGGCAATGATGCCGGCCAGATGCGTCTGGCGGATCAGCTCGATCATGGGCGCGATGGAGTTGAGCTGGGCCACCACCAGCGGCTCCGCGCCCGCCGCTTCGAAGCAATCGTCCAGCAGCTTGCGCGTCAGGAACTGCGCGGGCAGCAGCACCATGCGCAGATGGTGCAGCTCTACCATGCGCACCCTGCGGCGCCGCGCGAGCGGGTGCGAGGCGGCCACCACCAGGCGCAGCTCCTCGTTGTACAGCGGTTCGAACCAGAGATCCGTGCCCTCGGGCTTGTACGACACGGCCAGGTCCAGATGGCCAGAGTCAAGGCGCCGCGCGATCATGCCGGCGTTGAGTTCTTCCACGCTGACCTGGATGCCCGGGTTGTGGCTGAGAAAACTGGAGACGCACAGCGGCACCATGCGCGTGTTGAAACTCGGCGTCGTGCCCAGGCGCACGCTGCCGGTCAGCGTCATGGTGTCGGCGCGCAGGGCCTGCACGCCGCGGTCGATCTGCTGCAGCGCGGGCGTCATGTAGCCGCGCAGGATTTCGCCGGCCTCGGTCATGCGCACCTTCTTGGCGCTGCGGTCGAACAGCGCCAGGCCGAGCTCGTCTTCCAGTTGCTTGATCTGGTGCGAGAGCGTGGATTGCGTGACGTGCAGGCGCTCGGCGGCGCGCGTGAAGTTCAGGGTCTCGGCAACGGCATCGAAGTACCGGACATGGCGCAATTCCATCGCAGGGCCTCGCAAACTAACAATCGATGGCGTCGATCATAACGGTGCAAATTAATCACTTCCGTATTGGTTGAGTACCTTCTAGACTGACGTTCGCTAAAGGAGACAAGACATGGCGCAACTCGAAGCAAACGACCTGGCCCAGGCCGTCATAGCCCGCATGGCAGACAGCCCGAACCCCCGGTTCAAGCAGGTGATGGCCGCCCTGGTGAAGCATGCGCACGCCTTTGTGCAAGAAGTCGAGCTCAGTCCCGAGGAGTGGATGGCCGGCATCCAGTTCCTGACCTCCACCGGCAAGAAATGCGACGACAAGCGCCAGGAGTTCATCCTGTTGTCCGATACCCTGGGCATCTCCATGCTGGTGGTGGCGGTCGACCAGATGAAGGGCGCGCGTGCCGCGCAGGCGCAAGTCCAAGGCGGTGCTGCGCGGCCGACCGAGGCCACGGTGCAGGGCCCGTTCTACTGGGAGGGTTCGCCCGAACTGTCCCTGGGAAGCGACATCGGCCAGGACGTGCCGGGCGAGCCGGCCTACTACAGCGGCCGTGTCACCGACACCGCCGGCAAGCCGATTGCGAACTGCTGCCTCGACGTCTGGTCGGGTGATGGCGACGGCGTGTACGACATGCAAATGGGCGAAGAAGCCGGCATGCGGCTGCGCGCCCGCTTTCATACCGACGCGCAAGGCAACTACCGCTTCTGGTCGATCAAGCCAACCTTCTACCCCGTGCCGGACGACGGCCCGGTAGGCGACATGCTGCGCGGCATGGGGCGCCATCCGAACCGACCGGGCCACATCCACATGATGGTCTACGCGCCCGGCTACCAGCGGCTGACCACGCACCTGTTCGTGAGCGACAGCCCCTACCTCGATTCGGATGCCGTGTTCGGCGTGCGCAACAGCCTGATCGTGGACTATGCCAGGCACCCCGCCGGCACCGCGCCCGATGGCCGCAAGCTGGAACAGCCGTTCTACACCACCGGCTACGACTTCAAGCTCGTGCCTGCGGCCTGAGCGGCCGCATCACCAGGAGATTCACTTGAAAATCGGCAAGGCCACCGTGCCCCATTCCGCCATCTGCACCTCGGATGAACACACCATCGTCGTGCGTGGCGCGGACCTCGCGAACGAACTGATCGGCCAGATCGGCTTCGCGGACTATTTCTTCTTCTTGTTGACCGGCCGGCGCGCCGATGCGCCGACCAGCACCGTGCTCAACGCCACCTTGGTGGCGATTGCCGAGCACGGCCTGGTGCCCAGCGTGCAGGCCAGCCGCATGACCCTGGCCGCCGCGCCCGATGCGATGCAGGGCGCGGTTGCCGCCGGCATCCTGGGCTGCGGCTCGGTGATTCTTGGCGCATCGGAAACGGCGGGGCGCCTGTTTGCGCAGATCGATGAAG
>DATILI010000130.1:0-13910 GCA_035476635.1 Burkholderiaceae bacterium
CCGCGCGTGTACCCCGAGGACAGGCGCGGAGGAAGAAAGCGAGCTCGCGCGCAGTCTGGGGAGGTTCTTTCGATTCCGCCCCAGTCGTACTACGGCGTAGTACGACCAACTTCTTCGTACTGAAGCGTTCCTTTCTCCGGCCGGTGCGTGGTCGCTGGTTCGATTCCGCTGAACCGTTGGTCGGTTTCCGCGACGGAATCGACGGTCTGACAGATAACGCAATAGGCAGGCCCAACCAATTCATTGTGAATCTGTCCGCACTCAAGTGCACAGGCGCGGAGTGGGATTCGTGCCTGACAAATGCCCACTGGCCGTGTGCTGGCGTACATGTCACACACCATGTCCGCCAACCGCAGCCCAGCGTCACTCATGCTGTGAGCTAGACCGGCATGAGGTTTTGCGCAGTCCAACGTCTCTAGCCGGCGTTTGGCCATGCCAAGCTTGGCAGGCAGACTCAGGGCGCAAATCCATTCGCATACTGCCGTTTGAGGAAATCGACGAACGCCGCCACCGCTCGGGGCACGTGAGCTGCATAGGGCCTCACCGCGTACAAGTACTCACCGAACGATTCAACGGGTCTCCAATCGGTAAGCACTTCGACTAGCCGTCCCGAACGCAACTCCGATTGCACACTGAAATCGGGCAGCAGCGCAATTCCAAGTCCGGCGAGGGCCGCGTCGCGAAGCGCTTCGCTGTTGTTGGCGGCAAAAGGACCCGACACACGAACCGTGACTCGCTTTTTATCCGGGGAACGACCGCGCTGCTTCGCTGTTACCAATGTCCATGCCGGTGTCCCTTGCGGACGTGGGTAATAGAGACAGTCATGCGCCTCCAGGTCCTCGGGTGAGTGAAGCTGGCCGGCATTCTTCATATGTGCCTGGCTGGCCACAAGCACTGACCGGGTCGGGGCCAGAGTCCATGCGACGTGTGTCTCCGGCGGACTTGCGGTGTGCCGGAGCGCCAGGTCGAAACCGTCTTTGGAAAGCGAGCGCAGTTCATCGGACATCTCCAACTCCATGCGGACATCGGGGAACGCTCGCAGGAATTCTGGAATGCGATCGACGAGTTGCTGCCGAGAAAAAGCGACTGGGGCCGTGACTCGCAGAAGCCCGCCTGGCGTATGCGCCAGGTCGCGCACCCCCGTGAAACTGTTCGCAATCTGCTCGAAGGCACCTCGCGTGCTCTCGACGAGCCGCTCTCCAGCTTCCGTTAAATGAACGCTGCGAGTTGTCCTGCGCACCAGGGCGACGCCCGCCGCACGTTCCAGTTCGGCGATGCGCTGGCTCATCGCTGCCTTGCTGACGCCCAGCCGGTTCGCGGCTGACGTGAAGCTGCCTTGGATGCTTAGCACTGTGAGCCAGTGCAGGTTCGTCCACAGCGTTTCGGATTGATGTCGTTCCATCCCCTATTGTTCACCGATACGAACAGTGATTTCAAGTCCTAGGGCTGTTCAGTGAACGATGCGCTGCCTAGACTTCGCCATCCTCTCTCTCTCTCTCTGTTCTCCCCTCCAATTACTGAGGTATCGAATGCAACCACCATTTAAAAGCAACGTTGAAGTCGCGCACTTCATTCACGGCAGAAACTTCCAGGGCGACGGCAGCCGCACGCAAGCCGTATTTAACCCCGCAGCCGGTATTGAAGCGCGCAAGGTGCGATTGGCGGAGAAGTCCGACGTCGAGGCCGCGGTGCGCAGCGCAATGTCCGCCTTTCCCAAGTGGGCCGACACTCCGCCGATCCGGCGGGCGCGAGTGATGCTGAAGTTCCTTCAACTCATCAATCAGCGCAAAGACGAACTCGCAGCCATCATCACGGCGGAACACGGCAAAGTGTTCTCCGATGCGCAAGGTGAAGTCAGCCGGGGCATCGACATCATCGAATTCGCATGCGGCATTCCGCAACTGCTCAAGGGGGACTACACCGACCAGGTCTCCACGGGCATCGACAATTGGACGATGCGGCAACCGCTGGGCGTCGTTGCGGGCATTACGCCTTTCAATTTCCCAGTCATGGTGCCGTGCTGGATGTTCCCCGTCGCGATCGCTGCAGGGAATTGCTTCATCCTGAAGCCGAGTGAACGTGATCCTTCGGCATCACTGTTTATGGCGCAGTTGCTGAAGGACGCAGGCCTGCCCGACGGCGTCTTCAATGTGATTCAGGGCGACAAGGTGGCCGTCGACACACTGCTCGAACACCCCGACGTGAAGGCAGTGAGTTTCGTCGGATCAACCCCAATTGCCAACTACATCTACGAGACGGGCGCAAGGCACGGCAAGCGGGTCCAGGCGCTAGGGGGCGCCAAGAACCACATGGTCGTGATGCCGGATGCGGATGTCGACCAGGCGGTCGACGCGCTCGTCGGCGCGGGTTACGGGTCTGCGGGCGAACGTTGCATGGCCATTTCCGTCGCTGTTCTAGTGGGTGACGTCGCAGACAGGGTGATCCCGAAATTGGCTGAACGAGCTAGGCTTCTGGTCATCAAGAACGGTATGGAGCCTGACGCGGAGATGGGTCCTATCGTGACGAGGCAAGCGCTCGAACGAATCGAGGGGTACATCGGCGTTGGGGTTGAAGAGGGAGCCGAACTTGTGGTCGATGGCCGGGGCCTAAAAGTCCCGGGACACGAAGACGGTTTCTTCACGGGCGGTACTTTGTTCGACAGGGTCACGCCGGAGATGCGCATATACAAAGAAGAGATTTTCGGCCCAGTACTGGCCTGTGTGCGTGTCAAGGACTTCGCCGAGGCCGTTGAGCTGGTCAATGCACATGAATTCGGAAACGGCGTGGCCTGCTTCACCCGCGACGGCAATGTGGCGCGTGAGTTCTCTCGTCGGATTCAGGTCGGCATGGTCGGCATCAACGTGCCGATTCCGGTGCCCATGGCCTGGCACGGCTTCGGTGGCTGGAAGAAGAGCCTGTTCGGCGACATGCACGCCTACGGCGAGGAAGGCGTGCGCTTCTACACCAAGCAAAAATCCATCATGCAGCGCTGGCCGGAAAGCATTGGCAAAGGCGCCGAGTTTGCAATGCCGACGGCGAAATGACCTTCCCCTCGCTACTACAAGGCAATGTTCGCCCATGAGCGACCCCACTTTCGACTACATCATCATCGGCGGCGGAACCGCAGGCTGCCTGCTGGCCAACCGCCTCTCGGCCGACGCTTCCAAGCGCGTGCTCCTGATCGAGGCCGGGCGCAAGGACGACTACCACTGGATCCACATCCCGGTCGGCTACCTCTATTGCATCGGCAACCCGCGCACCGATTGGCTCTACAGCACCGAGCCCGACGCCGGCCTGAACGGCCGCCAGCTGCGCTACCCGCGCGGCAAGACGCTTGGCGGCTGCTCCAGCATCAACGGCATGATCTACATGCGCGGCCAGGCGCGCGACTATGCGCAGTGGGCGCAACTCACGGGTGACGACACCTGGACCTGGGACAACGCCCTTCCCTACTTCAAGCTGCACGAAGACCACTACAAGGGCGCCGACGCCATGCACGGCGCGCGCGGTATCGCACCCGACCTGATGAAGGACGACCGCACCGCCTACCGCAAGATGCTGCGCCATCGCAATGCGGGCGGCGAATGGCGCATCGAGAAGCAGCGACTGCGATGGGACGTGCTGGACGCCTTCGCCGAGGCCGCCCAACAGGCGGGCGTGCCGGCCACCGAGGACTTCAACCGCGGCAACAACGAAGGCGTTGGCTACTTCGAGGTCAACCAGAAGGCCGGCTGGCGCTGGAATACGGCCAAGGCGTTCTTGCGGCCCACCTGCTACGGCCGCCCCAACTTCGAGATGTGGACCTCCGCCCAGACCGCGCGGCTGACGCTTGAAAAACAGGCCGACGGCAGCCAGCGCTGCACGGGCGTGCAGGCCTGGACCGGACAGGAGATGGTCACGGTCAAGGCGGCGCGCGAGGTGCTGCTGTGCGCGGGCAGCATCGGCACGCCGCAGATCCTGCAGCTCTCCGGCATCGGCCCGGCCGACTTGCTGCAACGGCATGGCCTGGCCACGCAGGTGGACCTGCCCGGCGTCGGCGCCAACCTGCAAGACCATTTGCAGATTCGCGCCGTCTACAAGGTGCAGGGCGTGAAAACGCTCAACGCCCTGGCCAGCAGCCTCTGGGGCAAGGCCATGATCGGCCTGGAATATGCCGCCAGGCGCAGCGGCCCGATGAGCATGGCGCCAAGCCAGCTCGGCGCCTTCACGAAGAGCGATCCGGCGCAGCCTTATCCGAACATCGAGTACCACGTCCAGCCGCTGAGCCTGGACGCATTCGGCGAGCCGCTGCACCGTTTTCCGGCCTTCACGGCAAGCGTGTGCAACCTGAACCCGACCAGCCGGGGCACGGTACAGATCAGGAGCGCACGCTTCGAGGACGCGCCCGCCATCGCGCCCAACTACCTGAGCACGGAGGCGGACCGCAAGGTCGCGGCCGACTCGCTGCGCGTCACGCGCAAAATCGTGGCCCAGCCTGCCTTGGCCAAGTACCAGCCGCAGGAATGGAAGCCTGGCGTGCAATTCCAGAGCGACGAAGAACTGGCCAAGCTGGCCGGCGACATCGCCACCACCATTTTTCACCCGGTCGGAACCACCAGGATGGGCCGGGCCGATGACCCCCTGGCCGTGGTCGATTCGCGCTTGCGGGTACGCGGCATCGCGGGCCTGCGCGTGGTGGACGCCGGCGTGATGCCGACCATCACCAGCGGCAACACCAACTCGCCGACCCTGATGATTGCGGAAAAAGCGGCGCAATGGATCGTCGAAGACGCGGCCTGAGCTGCTACCAGATGCAACACCATCCTTGGGCACGGGAAATCCCCAATGCACTGCTTGGGTGCAACCGCTAAAGTTCGGGCACTCGCAATCGGGCCGTGATGCCCGTTGCCGCGAGGGCTCGAGGAGACACCCCCCTATAAGCAAACCAAAATTTCAGGCATCCACATGAGATGTTCTTTCAAAGCGCCGCTGTGTCGGCGCTTTTTCTTTTTGTCAGTGCGCCGATCCTGAACACCGGCTACGACGCGTTCCTCAGATAGCGCGCTAGCGCCGGGCGACCGAGGCCGGCGCTGCGGGCGCCGAGGCGGCTGACGCGCTTGGGGCGCCCGCGGCGGAAGCCACCGCAGACGGCGCAGCTGGCAGGCCAGGAACATCCGATATCTTGCGCGGCGTGCCGATTGGTATCGGCGCCTGCGCCTTTTGCACCGCGGCCAGGTCTTGCTCGCTCGGGTATTGCTGCAACAGCCAGTAATCGAAGATGCGGCGCGCGATCGGCGCGGCATTGACGCCGCCAAAACCGGCATTCTCGATCACCATGGCCAGCGCGATCTGCGGGTTTTCCGCGGGTGCGAAGGCCATGTACAAGGCATGGTCGCGCAGGCGCTCGGCCATCTTGGCGGCGTTGTATTTCTCGTTCTGCCCCATGGTCACCACCTGGGCCGTGCCGGTCTTGCCGGCGGCCACGTAGCCTGCGCCGCGGAAACTATTGGCGCCAGTGCCTTCAATGTTCACACCGACCAGTGCGTTCTTGATGATGGCGATGTTCTCCGCCTTGGCCGACAGCTCGGCCTTGATCTCGCGCAGCGTCTCCCGCTTGGTATGTGTGAGGACATCCTCCACCTCTTTCACGAGGTGCGGCTTCATCTTGACGCCGTTGTTTGCGATCACGCTGGTGGCCAGCGCAAGCTGCAGCATGGTGAAGTTGTTGTAGCCCTGGCCGATACCCAGCGAGATGGTCTCGCCGGCATACCATTTCTGCTGCTCGGGCTTCTTGTAGGCGCGGCGTTTCCACTCGGTGGACGGCAGCAGGCCGCGCACCTCGCCGTGGATGTCGATGCCCGTGAGCACGCCAAAGCCGAACTTCTGCAACTCGTCGTGCATCAGGTCCACACCCATGTCGTTGGCGAGGATGTAGTAGTAGGTGTCGCAGGACTGCACGATGGACTTGTACATGTCGACCACGCCATGTCCGCCTTCCTTGTCGTCGCGAAAGCGATGGTTGCCCAAAAAGAAGAAGCCCGGGTCGACGATGGTCTGCTGCGGCGTGCGCTTGCCGGTTTCCAGGGCCGCCAGGGCCATGAAGGGCTTGTAGGTGGAGCCCGGCGGGTAGGTGCCGCGCAGGGCCCGGTTCAATAGTGGCTTGTCGATCGACTCGTTGAGCGCCTGCCAGTTTTCCACGTCGATGCCCTCGACGAACAGGTTGGGGTCGAAGGTCGGCATGCTGACGAGCGCGAGCACCTCGCCGGTCTTCGGATCGAGCGCAACCAGTGCGCCGCGGCGGTCGCCGTAGAGGTCCTCGATCAGTTTCTGCAGCTTGATGTCGATCGACAGCCGCACCGTGTTGCCCGGTGTGGCCGGGCTGCTGGCGAGCTTGCGCACGGCGCGGCCACCGGCGGAGGTCTCGATTTCCTCGACACCGGTAATGCCGTGCAGCTGGCTCTCGAAGCTCTGCTCGACGCCGAGCTTGCCGATGTATTCCGTGCCACGGTAGTTGGCCTGGTCTTCGTCGGGCCATTCTTCCATCGCGCGCTTTTCGCTCTGGTTCACGCGGCCGATGTAGCCCACCACGTGGCTGGCCAGCGCACCGTACGGGTATTGGCGAAACAGCCGCGCCTTGATGTCCACGCCGGGAAAACGGTAGCGCTGCGCCGTGAAGCGCGCCACCTCCACGTCGGTCAGCCGCGTGCGGATCGGCAGCGACTCGAAGCTCTTGGATTCGTCCAGGAGCTTCTTGAAGCGCCGGCGGTCGCGCGGCTGGATGTCCAGCACCTGGGACAGTTCAAGGATGGTCTGCTCCAGGTCGCCGGTCTTGGACGGCGTGATTTCCAGGGTGTAGGCCGAATAGTTGGTGGCCAGCACAACGCCGTTGCGGTCCAGGATCAGCCCGCGGTTGGGCACCACCGGGACAATCGCCGTGCGATTGTTCTCGGCCTGCTCCTTCAAGTCTTCGTGCCGCCAGATCTGCAGATAGGCCAGCCGCGACGCCAGCAGCGTGAATGCCAGCAGCACCACAAGGCCCATCACCAGCAGGCGCGCGCGAAAGCGGGCCAGATCCGCTTCGACGTTTCTGAGCTCCGTCATAGCGGCCTGTTTTCGTCCGGGTTCGGAGCCCGGCGCTGCGGCGCCAACAAGATGATGCTGACCACCGGCCAGAGCAGCGCCTCGATCAGCGGCGCCAGCATCAGGCTCAGGCCCGGGAACGTGCCGCCCCCGATCATGCGCAGGCTGACTTCGATCAGGTGCGCTGCCACGAACAAGGGAAGCACCTGCATGGCCTGCGACGGCACGCTGAACCAGAGCAGGCGGCGGTGGATGGAAATCGCGAAAAAGCTCAAGGCGGTATAGGCCAGCGCGTGCTGGCCCAGCAACGCGACCTGGTGCACATCCATGCAGATGCCGAAGAAGAAGGCCACGCCGATGCCCACGCGCAGCGGCTGGTGCACGCTCCAGAAGACAAGCAGCAGCGCCACGAAATCAGGCACCCAGGCGGCACGCCCCCACAGCCCCATGTTCTGGACCATGTTCAACAGCAGGGCAACAATCAAGCTGGCCCAGATGAACAGTGGATTGGCCGGCAGCAACAGCTGCTGGCCCGGACGCATGATCATGGCTTGCGTGCCCCTTTCTTTGCCGCTGCCGGGGCCACGGCGGGCGCCGGCATTGGCGGAATCTTTTGCGCCACGGGCTCCAGCACCATCACGTGCCGCACCCCGCTCACCATGGCCAGTGGCACGCAATGGATGCGTGCAAAAGCCGATTCGGCGCGGCGCTCCACCTTGTCGACCTTGGCCACGGGTAGCCCGGCCGGATACACGCCATCGACCCCGCTGGTGACCAGCAGATCGCCGGCCTGCACGTCCGAGTTGCCAGCCATGAAGCGCAGCTCCATCCCGCCGCCTTGAAAGCCCGGTTCACCAAACGCCACGCCCCGCGCGCCGGTACGTGTGTTGAGCACGGGAATGGCCTGCTCGCGGTCGATCACCAGCGTCACTTCGCTGACCAGCGGATAAACGCGCGTGACCTGGCCCAGCACGCCGAGCTCGTCCACCGCGGGCGAACCCGGCTGCACGCCATGCGCCTGGCCCTTGTCGATGACGACCCGGCGCGTATACGGGTCGGCGGCGTCGTAGAGCACTTCGGCGGCCAGCGCCGGCGTGGTGATCCGTGCGCGCAGATCCAGCAGCTGGCGCAGCCGCGTGTTTTCCAGCGCGAGCTGCTCAACCTGGTTGGAGCGCAGCCCCTGTTCGGCCAGCTTCTTGCGGGCGGCCTCTTCGGCGGCCTGCACTTTGGTCAGGGACTGGAAGTATTCGCCGCCCCCCTGCGCCAGCCGGATCGGTTGCATCGCCAGCCACTGCACCGGATAGAGCACCGTGGCCACGACGGCGCGCAGCGGCAACGTCACCTTGAAACGCGCGTCCGCCACCATCAGGAACAGCGCCAGCGCGCTGAACACCATCAGTTTGGTCGATGCCGACGGGCCCTGCTTGAAGAAGGGCGGGGGCGCTCTGTCTAGGGTACCGAGTGGCATGATGCTCGGGAATTGTCCCCCCGCGCAGCCTTATTCGCTGGTAAAAATAGAGCCGAGGCGATCCATGCGTTCCAGCGCAATGCCACAGCCGCGCACCACGCAGGTCAGCGGGTCTTCGGCCACCAGCACCGGCAGGCCGGTTTCCTCGGCCAGCAGGCGATCCAGGTCGCGCAGCAGCGCGCCGCCGCCGGTCAGCATCATGCCGCGCTCGGCGATATCGGCGCCGAGTTCGGGCGGCGTCTGCTCCAGCGCGTTCTTGACGGCGGCCACGATGTTGTTCAGCGGATCGGTCAGCGCTTCCAGGATTTCGTTGGAAGAAATCGTGAAGCTGCGCGGCACGCCTTCGGACAGGTTGCGGCCCTTGACTTCCATCTCGCGCACTTCGGAGCCCGGAAAGGCCGAGCCGATGTTTTTCTTGATGGCTTCGGCGGTCGGCTCGCCGATCAGCATGCCGTAGTTGCGGCGGATGTAGTTGATGATGGCGTCGTCAAAACGGTCGCCGCCGACGCGTACGCTGCCCTTGTAGACCATGCCGCCCAGCGAGATCACGCCCACTTCGGTGGTGCCGCCGCCGATGTCCACCACCATCGAGCCGCTGGGCTCGGAGACCGGCAGGCCGGCGCCGATCGCGGCAGCCATCGGTTCTTCAATCAGGTAGACAGCGCTGGCGCCGGCTGCTTCGGCCGCGTCCTTGATGGCGCGGCGCTCCACCTGGGTGGAACCGCAGGGCACGCAGATGATGATGCGCGGGCTGGGCCGCAGGATCGAGCGCGGGTGCACCATCTTGATGAACTGCTTGATCATCTGCTCGGTGACGATGAAGTCGGCGATCACGCCATCCTTCATCGGCCGGATCGCCTCGATGTTGCCGGGCACCTTGCCCAGCATGGCCTTGGCTTCCTTGCCGACAGCCTGGATCACCTTCTTGCCGTGCGGTCCGCCTTCATGGCGAATGGCGACAACCGAGGGTTCGTCCAGAACAATGCCCTTTTCCCGGGCGAAAATCAGGGTATTGGCGGTGCCGAGGTCGATCGCCAAGTCGGTGGAGAAGTACCGACGGAATGCTCCAAACATCAAAAATCCTCTCGGGCATGGTCGGCGCGTCGGCGGACCATCGCCATGTTTATTCGGTTCGAAATCGTCATTTTTGGCACAGAAGCGAGCGACTTCGCGCCCGTTGCGCCAAAGGCGGGATAATACTCCATCACCTGTGAATAACTTGGGGTCACGCACTCCAAAATTCAGCTTTACATCCGGTTTCTGACCCCTTCTTCTATGGCTTTGACTCCCCAAGACATTGGCCGGATCGCCCATCTGGCCCGGCTCGAACTTCGCCCTGACGAAAGCGAGCGCATGCTCACGCAGATCAATGGCTTCTTCGACATCGTGGAGCAGATGCGGGCTGTGGATACCACCGGCATCGAGCCGCTTTCGCACCCGGTTGCGGCGATCCAGGACATCGCCTTGCGCCTGCGCGAAGACGCGGTAAGCGAGCCGAACCAACGCGCTGCGAACCAGCAAAGCGCGCCGGCAGTGGAACGCGGCTTGTTCCTGGTTCCCAAAGTCATCGAGTAAGGCGCGCCAGAACATGCACCAACTCCATGACATGACGGTGGCCCAGCTGGCCGCCTCCCTGAAAAAGCGCGAGGTTTCCGCCGTCGAGGCCACGCAGCATTTCCTCTCGCGCGCCAAGGCGGCCGAATCGCTCGGCGCCTTCCTGGCGATGAACGAAGACGCCACGCTCGCGCACGCGAAGGCGGCCGATGCGCGAATCGCCGCCGGTGACCAGGCCTCCCTGCTGGGCGTGCCGATCGCGCACAAGGACATCTTCGCCACCAAGGACTTCCCGACTACGGCCGGCTCGCGGATGCTGAACGGCTACCGCTCGCCGTTCGACGCCACCGTGGTCGCCAGGCTCCAGGAGGCCGGTGTTGTGGCGCTGGGCAAGCTCAACTGCGACGAATTCGCGATGGGTTCGTCCAACGAAAACTCGGCCTACCGCCCCGCGAAAAACCCCTGGGATACCGCGCGCATTCCAGGCGGCTCATCGGGCGGCAGTGCCGCGGCGGTGGCGGCCCGGCTCACACCTGCGGCCACCGGCACCGACACCGGCGGCTCGATCCGCCAACCGGCATCGTTTTGCGGCATCACCGGCATCAAGCCGACCTATGGCCGCGCCTCGCGCTACGGCATGGTCGCCTTCGCCTCCAGCCTGGACCAGGCCGGCCCGATGGCACGCAGCGCCGAAGACTGCGCGCTGCTGCTGTCGGCCATGTGCGGGCCCGACCCGGACCGCGACTCGACCTCGCTCGATCTGCCTGCGGAAGATTTCTCGCGCGCGCTGAACGACTCGCTCGAAGGCCTGCGCATCGGTGTGCCCAAGGAGTTCTTCGGTGCCGGTCTGTCCACGGACGTGCGCGCTGCAGTCGATGGCGCGCTGAAGGAATACGAGAAGCTCGGTGCGAAGCTGGTGGAGATCTCGCTGCCGCGCACGGAGCTGTCGATTCCCGTCTACTACATCATCGCGCCCGCGGAAGCCTCGAGCAACCTGAGCCGCTTCGACGGCGTGAAGTTCGGCCACCGTGCCAAGGAGCACGGCGACCTGCTGGACATGTACAAGAAGACGCGCGCCGAAGGCTTTGGCGACGAGGTCAAGCGCCGCATCATGATCGGCACCTATGTGCTTTCGCACGGCTACTACGACGCCTACTACCTGCAGGCGCAAAAAATCCGCCGCATGATCGCCGACGATTTCCAGCAGGCATTCAAGCAGTGCGACGTGATCGCCGGCCCGGTTGCGCCGACCGTCGCCTGGAGGCTCGGCGAACACGGCAACGATCCACTGGCCGACTATCTGGCCGATATCTTCACATTGCCCGGCTCGCTCGCCGGCCTGCCGGGCATGAGCGTGCCCGCGGGTTTTGGCGAAGCCGGGATGCCCGTGGGCCTGCAACTCATTGGCAACTACTTCGGCGAAGCGAAGCTGCTGAACGCGGCCCACCGTTTCCAACAAGCCACCGACTGGCACACACGCAAGCCGGGGGGATTCTGAGATGAGCGAACCCGTGAACACATTCGAAGAACTCCAGCGAGGCCGCCCGACCGGCCCGCTGGTACGTGGCTACGAGGTCATCATCGGCTTCGAGACGCACGCGCAATTGGCGACCGCATCGAAGATCTTCAGCCGCGCCTCGACCGCCTTCGGCGCCGAGCCCAACACGCAAGCCTGCGCCGTTGACCTGGCACTGCCGGGCACACTGCCGGTGATGAACAAGGGCGCCGTGCAGCGCGCCATCGAATTCGGCCTGGCCGTGAACGCCCGCATCGCGCCCAGGAGCATTTTTGCGCGCAAGAACTATTTCTACCCGGATCTGCCCAAGGGCTACCAGATCAGCCAGTACGAGATTCCGGTGGTGCAAGGCGGCAGCGTCGAGTTCTACCTGGGCGACGAGAAAAAAACCGTGCGGCTGGTGCGCGCCCACCTGGAAGAAGACGCGGGCAAGTCGCTGCATGAAGACTTCATCGGGCAAAGCGGCATCGACCTGAACCGCGCCGGCACGCCCCTGCTGGAGATCGTGACCGAGCCCGATATGCGCTCTTCCGAGGAGGCCGTGGCCTACGCCAAGGAGCTGCACAAGATCGTGACCTGGATCGGCATTTGCGACGGCAACATGCAGGAAGGCAGCTTCCGCTGCGACGCCAATGTCTCGGTGCGCAAGCCCGGCGAGAAACTCGGCACGCGGCGCGAGATCAAGAACCTGAACAGCTTCAAGTTCATGCAGCAGGCGATGGACTACGAGATCCGCTGGCAGATCGAGCAGCTCGAAGACGGCCTCACGATCGAGCAGGCCACGGTGCTGTTCAACCCTGACACCGGCGAGACGCGTGCCATGCGCACCAAGGAAGACGCTGCCGACTACCGTTACTTCCCTGACCCCGACCTGCCGCCGCTGGTGGTGGCGCCGGAGTGGGTGGAGCGCGTGCGCTCGGAGATGGCGGAGCTGCCGCGCGTGATGGCCGCGCGTTTCGTGAAGGACTACGGCCTGCCCGAGTACGACGCGACCACGCTGACCCAGAGCAAGGCCATGGCCGCCTACTTCGAGGCAGCCGCGAAGGCCTCCGGCCAGCCTAAGCTGGCCAGTAACTGGATCATGGGCGAGTTGTCTCGCCGCCTGAACGCGGGCGAGACGACGATCGAGCAGGCGCCGGTGAATGCCGGCTTGCTGGGGTCGCTGATCGGGCGCGTCGCCGACGGCACCATCTCGAATAACGCCGCGCGCCAGGTGTTCGACGCGCTGTGGAGTGGCGAGGGCGCCGACGTGGACGCCCTCATCGAAGCCAAGGGCCTCAAGCAGATGAACGACGCCGGCGCGCTGGAGAAGATCATCGACGAGGTGATCGCCGCCAACCCCGACAACGTCGCCCAGTTCAAGGCCGGCAAGGACAAGGCCTTCAACGCCCTGGTGGGCCAGGCCATGAAGGCCAGCAAGGGCAAGGCCAATCCGGCGCAGGTCAACGAGATGCTGAAGAAGAAGCTGGGCGCGTGAAGTCGGGCGCGGAGGCGTTCAGGGCTTGCCCACCGCCGCCGAACGATGCGTCCACAGCAGCTTCAGCCGGCCCAGCTCCTCATCGAAGCGGGCGTTGACGCGCTGTTTCTCGCTCTCCTGCGTGGCCAGGAAGCGTTTCTGCGCCGCCATGTTGTTCGTGTTCTCCTCGATTTGCCGTTTCAGCTGCGGCGGCATCTTGACCGGGTCGGCCTTGTAGAACTCGATGTCGGCATCCAGGCGCTTGCGCTCGGTGGCCAGCTCGGCGGTGCGCTTGACGCCCGCGGCCATGATGTCATTGACCAGGTTCACCGCCACCTGCCGCTCCTTGTCGTGGGTGGCGCGGTCGGGGTAGCGGGTGAGGAGGGCGCGGTCGCGCCTTTTTTCCTCGAGCTGCCGGTTGCGTTCTTCAACCAGCTTGCGGTTTTTTTCTTCCTCGGCGGCGCGCTCCGCTGCCGTGAGGGTGGGGCCAATCTTGCCCTTGACCAGGCCGCCGGAACTCAGGATCTTCTGCTCGCGGTCGGTGCATTCGGCGATGGGGCGGTCCGCCGTGAGGCGGCGTCCACTGGCGTCCACGCAGGTGAAGATGCCTTGCGCCGACGCTTGCGCCAGCGCGCCGGCGCACAGCCAGCCGCCCAACACCGCACGCCCCGACAAGCCAGGCACCATCCGTCCTTTTCTATTCCACACCGTAGCGACGGCGGTAAGCGAGCACCTGCTCATGGTGCGCACCAAGCCCGCTGCCGCTGTGCTGTGCCAGATATTGAAGCAAATCGGCCAGCCGCGCAATCGCGCAAACCTGCAGCCCGAGCTGGTCGCGCACGTACTGCACCGCGCTG
>DATILI010000131.1:0-14304 GCA_035476635.1 Burkholderiaceae bacterium
AACCTCGGCCTGCTTCTCCAGCTTCTCCAGATTGGCGTTGAGTTCGCGCAGGATGTCTTCCACTCGCGTCAGGTTCTCGCGCGTGTCGGACAGGCGGTTTTCCGTCTCGCGCCGGCGCTCCTTGTACTTGGAAACGCCGGCCGCTTCTTCGAGGAACAGGCGCAGCTCTTCGGGCTTGGACTCGATGATGCGCGAAATCGTGCCCTGGCCAATGATGGCGTACGCGCGCGGCCCCAGGCCGGTGCCCAGAAACACGTCCTGCACATCGCGCCGGCGCACCGGCTGGTTGTTGATGTAGTAGCTGGAAGTGCCGTCGCGCGTGAGCACCCGCTTGACCGCGATTTCGGTGAACTGGCTCCATTGGCCGCCAGCACGGTGATCGGAATTGTCGAACACCAGCTCGACCGACGAGCGCGAGGAAGGCTTGCGGCTGGTCGTGCCATTGAAGATCACGTCCTGCATCGATTCGCCGCGCAACTCGCTGGCCTTGCTCTCGCCCAGCACCCAGCGCACGGCGTCCATGATGTTCGACTTGCCGCAGCCATTGGGCCCGACCACACCCACCAGCTGGCCAGGCAGCATGAAGTTGGTGGGTTCGGCGAACGATTTGAAACCGGATAGCTTGATGGAATTGAGACGCACAACAGACCCTGCATTCTGGACCGCGGCCTCGAATCCAAGTACTTGATTCGTAAGGGTTTTTCTCCCCAGCCCGATCCTTGCGCCGCGCCGCCGGACGCAGCGCGCGATGCAGGATGTTACCCGAGCCGCCCAGCCCCAAGGCAGCGCCGAACCGCGAAAAGTGCGCCCATCTGTTTCCGTCGGCGCACAGCCGCTTACTTCGTGACGATGGCGAACGTGCCTGGCGCCTTGTCGATCAGGCTGAAGAAGCGCACCAGGTCGATCTTGCTGCCGCTGGTTTTCAGGTCATCGCTGAGCAGCGTGTCCTTCACGCCCGCGGTGCCGGCCATCATCTTGATGAAGATCTCCCGGGTCAGGGTCAGCGTCGCGTTGGCGTCCGCTGCTGGCGCGGCCTTCCTGTGGTGCAGCACGGCGTTCTCGATCCACAGGACATAGGATTCATTGATGTCGGAGAGCACCAGGTTGATCTTCAGGTCCTTGCCTTCCGCGGCCTTGCCGTCCAGGCCCGCAGCCATCGCCTCCAGGAAGCGCTCCACCGGCGTCTGCATCAGCATTTCAATGAAGCCGGCGCGGCTGATGCCCTTCTTGGGCGGGCCATTGCGCAGCTCGGCGGCTGCAGTGAGGTAGCTGTTGCGCCAGGTCGCGGCCTCGGCCATGTAGCCCATCTGGTCATAGGTGCGCGCCAGCAGTTCCTTGGCGCCCTGGTGGTCCGGCTGGCCGAAGACGGCATGGTTCAGCAGCTCCGCGGCCCAGCGGTACTCGCCCTTGTCGAAGGCGGCCTGGGCTGCCGCGACAGCCTTGTCGGCGCCGCCCAGCAGCTGCAGGTAGCGCCTGGCCGATTCCTGCGGCGGCAGCGGGTCCAGGTTGGCGGGGTTGCCGTCATAGGCGCCGAGGTAGAACTGGTAGACCGCCTTGACGTTGTGGCGCAGGTCGCCGTAGTAGCCACGGGCGCCGAAGTGGTCGGACAGTGACTTGGGCAGCTTCACCGTGTCGGCGATTTCGCGCGGGGTGTAGCCGGCATTGATCAGGCGTACGGTCTGGTCGTGCGTGTACTTGTACATGTCGCGGTGCTTCTTGATGAAGTCGGCAATGCGGGCGTTGCCCCAGATCGGCCAGTTGTGCTGGCCGAAGTAGACCTCCGCACCGCTGGTCTGCTCCAGCGCCTGTTCCATGTACTCGGCCCAGCGCAATGAATCGCGCACCTTGGCGCCGCGCACCGGCAGCAGGTTGTGCATTGTCTGGGCCAGGTTTTCGGCGCCGCCGTAGGCCTTCTTCTCGGGGATCGTGAAGGTCATTTCGGCCGGGGCTTCGGCGCCGGGCACGTTGTGGAAGACAAAGCGCACGCCGTCCAGCGTCAGCTCTTCGGTCGGCTTGGTGATCAGCCGGGTCGGAGGCAGGATGCCGAAGGTGCCATAGACCACGTTCTTGCCCAGGCCGGTGTCAACGTTGCCCTTGGGCGAACGCTCCAGGTCGCGCCCGAACTGGTAGATGGAGCGGCGGCCCATCGCGGTGCCGACCATCACGTTCTCGCTGGTGGCCTCTTCCATGAAACCGTCGGAGGCGATCACGGGGATCTTGCGCTCGGCGATTTCCTTGGGCGAGACCACGCCCAGGGCACCGCCAAAGTGGTCGATGTGGCTGTGCGTGAAGATGACGGCTGAAACCGGCTTGTCGCCCAGGTGCTTGCGTGCGAACGCCAGCGCGGCCGCGGCGCTTTCGCGGCTGGTCAAGGTGTCCACCACGATCCAGCCGGTCTTGCCTTCGACCAGGGTCATGTTGGCAATGTCGAAGCCGCGCAACTGGTAGATGCCGTCGGTGACCTTGAACAGGCCAATCTGCGCATTCAGCACGGCATGCCGCCATAGGCTCGGGTTGACCGTTTGCGGCGCAGCGCCATCGACAAATTTGTAGGCGTCGAAGTCCAGCAGCACGGCACCGTCCGCGCCCAGGATCTGGCCGGTGGGCCGTGCGATGAAGCCGCGCTTGGCGTCTTCGAAGTCCTGCTGGTCTTCCAGCTTGAGTTCCTTGGCGAACTGCGCATTGGCCTCCAGCGTGACCGGGGTCGCATCACCGGCCGCGCCGCCGACGCCAGGGTTCTTGCCGCAGCCGGCCGCGAGCGCGGCTATCAACAGCGCTGCGGCAATGCTTTTTGTCTCTTTCATGCTCTTCTCACTTGGAATTGATTCAGGATTTGTTGCCACTCGGCGCGTCCAACGCGGGATCGGCCTTGCCTAAAAAGAACTTCAGGACCAGGCGCTGCGCCAGGTTCCCGTAGGGCGGGTAGAACAGGTCGATGGGAAAGAATCGGTGCCGCTTGAACACCGTTCGTGCGTGCGAGAGCTCACGAAAGCCCTCTTCACCGTGGTAAGTACCCATGCCCGAATTGCCCACGCCGCCGAACGGTGCATCGTGGTTGATCACGTGCCAGCCCCAGTCGTTGATCGTTACACCACCCGAGTGCGTGCTGCGCAGCAGGGTCTCGCGCTCCGTTGCGTCATGGCTGAAGCAGTACAGCGCCAGCGGGCGCGGCCGACTGTTGATGAAGGCCGTGACGTCGTCCGCCGTGTCATAGGGCACCACAGGCAGGATGGGGCCGAACAGCTCTTCCTGCATGATGGCCATGTCCGGCTTCACGCCGCTCACGATGTGCAGGGGCATTTGCCGGCCGCTGGCCTGGGGCGCGCAAGACTCGACGGTCGCTCCCTTGGCGCGCGCATCTTCGAGCAGGCTCAGCATGCGCTGGTGATGGCGATCATGCACCAGGGCCGTGTAGTCGTGGTTGCCAGTGGTGTCCTTCCCGTAGAAACGCGAGAACGTGCTTTTCACCCCGGCGATGAACTCGGCAAGGCTTTCGCGCGGCACGAGTGCGTAGTCGGGTGCTACGCAGATCTGCCCGCAGTTCAGCGACTTTCCGTGGGTGATGCGGGAAGCGGCATCGCGCACGGAATAGTTGCGGGTGAGCACCGCCGGCGACTTGCCGCCGAGCTCCAGGGTCACGGGCGTGAGATTCTCGGCCGCGGTGCGCATCACGGCGCGGCCCACGGCCGGCGAGCCGGTGAAGACGATGTGGTTGAAGGGCAGCGCGGTGAAGGCGTTCGGATGCAGCAGCTCTTCGCCCACCACGGCGACCCGGTCCTCGTCGAAGACCTCGGCCAGCATCGCCTTGAGTACCGCGTTGGTCGCCGGTGTGACCTCCGACATCTTGATCATGACGCGGTTGCCCGCCGCCAGGGCCGCGATCAGCGGGCCAAGTGCCAGGTAGATCGGAAAGTTCCAGGGCACGATCACGCCGACCACGCCCTTGGGCTGGTAGCTGACCTTGACGCTGTTGGTGAGGAACAGCAACTCCGTGCGCCGGCGGCTGGGTTTCATCCAGGAGCGCAGGTGCGACGCGGCATGGTTCAGCTCAAGCATGCTGCCAAGCAAGTCCAGCATCCTGGACTCGGCCGGCGCGCGAAAGCCGAAGTCCCGGCTCATGGCGGCGGCCAGCACGTCCTGGTAGCGCCCGACCTGGCGCTTCAACGCTTTGAGATGCGCCCGCCGCTCATTTGCAAGAGGCCAGGCTTGCGCGGCGAAGGCACGTTGCTGCGCGGTAAACAAGTCCTGCATGCGCGTGGCGCCCGTGTCCGTTTCCGGCGGGGCAGCGGCTGGGGCCGCGAGATCATTCTTCATGGTGTGTGTTTGCGTCAAGGCGTTGTTCAGGCGGCTTGCGTCGACCGCACCGATTGGCGAGCGTCCTCGCGGATCATGTCCGCGGCCTTCTCGCCAATCATGATGGTCGGCGCGTTGGTGTTGCCGCCGATCAGGGTCGGCATGATCGAGGCGTCGGCCACGCGCAGGCCGGCAATGCCCCTGACACGCAACCGGGCATCGACCACCGCCAGCGGATCGCCTTCGGAGCCCATCTTGCAGCTGCCCACCGGGTGGTACTGCGTATCGGCGCGGGCGCGGATATCGCGCACCATGCCTTCCGGGTCTTCGATCCGGGTGGGGTAAAGCATCTTGCCGCGCACGCTGTCAAACGGACTTCCCTCGATGATTCGTTGCTGCATCTGCGCACCTTTGAGCAACAGCTGCAAATCGCGCTCGTCAGACAGGAACTTCGGGTCGATCACCGGCGCTTCACGCGGGTCGGCACTGCCCAGTCTCACGCTGCCGCGGCTATGCGGACGCAGCACATCGACGTGGCAGGAAATGCCGTGGCCCAGATGCAGCTTGCGCGCATGGTCGTCAACGATCGCGATCACGAACACGAGTTGCAGGTCGGGCGCCGGGATCTGCGGCGAGGACCGGATGAAGGCACCCGCTGTGGCAAACGTGCTGGTGATCATGCCGGCGCGCCTGGTTTTCCATTGCAGCATGGCGCGCGCCACCTTGATCGAACCACGCAGCGAGAGGCCGAAGGATTCCGTGTTGCCGGGCACGCGCCAGGTTTGGACGTAGTCGATATGGTCTTGCAGGTTGTGGCCCACACCGGGCAGGTCATGCACCACGGGAACCCCCACTTTGCGCAATTCCTCGCCCGCGCCGATGCCCGAAAGCTGCAGTAGCTGCGGCGAACCGAACGCACCCGCGGCCACGATCACTTCACGGCGCGCACGCACCGCATGCAGCTGATTGCCCTGGAAGTACGACACCCCGCAGGCTCTGCGGCCTTCCAGAATGACCTTGGCCGAGGCGGCGCGGGTCAGCACCTTCAGGTTGGGACGCGACAGGTGGGGCGTCAGATACGCCTTGGCGGCACTGCAGCGCTCCCCGTTCTTGTGCGTGACCTGGTACAGGAATGCGCCTTCCTGCTCGCTCCCGTTGTAGTCGGGATTCATAGGAATTCCCTGTGCCGCTGCCGCCTCAAGAAAGCGCTTGCTGAGAGGACTTTCGTGGCGCTGGTAGGTCACGTTCAGCGGGCCGCCCCGCCCGTGAAAGGCACCGTCGAACTGTTCGTTGTGCTCCGCGCGCTTGAATAGCGGCAACACATCGTCGTAGGCCCAGCCGGCGTTGCCCAAGGCAGCCCAGTGGTCGTAATCCCAGCGGTTGCCCCGCACGTAAAGCATGGCGTTGATCGAACTCGACCCACCCAGGGTCTTGCCGCGCGGCTGGTACCCCTTGCGCCCGTTGAGGCCCGGCTGGGGCTCCGTGTGGAAGGCGTAGTTGTTGATGCTGGTCGGGATCATGGCCACCACGCCCGCGGGTGCATGGACGAGCACGCTGCTGTCGGGCCCGCCAGCCTCCAGCAGGCAAACCGACACGTTCGGATCCTCGCTGAGGCGCGACGCAAGCACGCAACCGGACGAGCCGGCGCCGACCACCACATAGTCAAATTCCATAGTTTCCATTCGAGGTTTTGCCAGACGGGTCGTAGCATCGCGGCCGCTGCAATTTCTGTCCAATGCATAATCATCACGATATCCATGCATTCACTGCAATTGCCACGATGGACCTCAAGCGACTCAACCACCTCGTCGTACTGGCCGACGAGCGCAACTTTGGCCGGGCGGCCGAGCGGGCGCACCTGAGCCAGTCGGCCTTCAGCCGCAGCGTGCAGGCGGCCGAGTCCGAGCTGGGCCTGCAGCTGTTTGACCGTGGCAATCTCGAGGTGAGCTGCACCGCGGCCGGCGCCTTCGTGATCGAGCGTGCGCGCAAGCTGCTGTTTGACAGCCGCTGCCTTGCGCGCGACGTCGACCTGTACCGGCAAAGCCTGATCGGCGACCTCGCATTTGGCATGGGGCCGTTCCCAGCCCACACGCTGCTGCCAACGCTGCTGGTGGAGCTGCGCCAGAAGTACCCCGGCGTTGGCGTACGCGTGCAGGTCAACCACTGGAACTACCTTGCACAGAACCTGCGCCGCGAAGAGCTCGACTTCTTCGTTGCCGATACCCGCGACCTTCCGCTGGGCCCCGATCTCGCCGTGACGCCCCTGGCGCGGCAGCATGGCGGCTTTTATGTGCGCGCCGGCCACCCGCTATTGGCACGGGCCAAGGTACAGGCCCGCGACATGGTGCCGTTCGGCCTGGCCACGGTGCGCCTGCCGGAGGCCTTGCTGGGCAGCATCCGGCGTCTGCTGGGCCTGGAAGCACAGGCACCGCTGCCGTTTGCACTGGAATGCGAAGACGTGGGCACGCTCAAAAGCGTTGCGCTGGCCACCGATACGGTGCTGGCATCCACCCACGCCAGCGTGCATGCCGAGGTCACTGCCGGCTTGCTGGTGCCGGTGACCTTGGATGGCGCGCCCGCCCTCTATGCCGAAACCGGCCTGGTCGCCTTGCGCGGGCGCAGCCATTCGCCGATGGCCCAGTACGTGCTGGGCCGGCTCACCGCGCTCACGGAGCAAATGGCCGGGCTCGGGATTGAAGCGCCTGTGTCCATGCGGCCACGCGCCGAGAACAAGAAGTGAAAGACCATCCTGGATAATCCCCGGCATGAATCCCCTGCTCTCGCAACTGCAGCCTTACCCTTTCGAGCGGCTGCGCCAACTCTTCGCGGGCGTGACGCCCAATCCAGCCTACCGCCCCATCAGCCTGGGGATAGGCGAACCCAAACATGCAACGCCGCACTTCATCAAGCAGGCACTGACCGACGCCATGGCCGGCGATGCCGGTGGGTTGGCAGCCTACCCCGCCACCGCGGGCGATTTGAAGCTGCGCCAGTCCTTCACCGGCTGGCTGGAGCGCCGCTATGGCCTCGGCCTGGATGCGGCCACGCAGGTGTTGCCCGTCAACGGCTCGCGCGAGGCGCTGTTTTCCTTCACGCAAACCGTGATCGACCCCACGCGCGATGCCGTGGTGGTCTGTCCCAATCCGTTCTACCAGATCTATGAAGGCGCGGCCCTGCTGGCCGGCGCCAAGCCGTACTACGCGCCCAGCGATCCGGCGCGCAACTTCGGGGTGGACTGGGACAGCGTGCCGGCCGAGGTCTGGGCCAGGACGCAGTTGCTCATCGTCTGCTCACCCGGCAACCCGACCGGCGCCGTGATGCCCTTGGCCGAATGGGAAAAGCTCTTTGCCCTGAGCGACCGCCACGGCTTCATCATCGCTTCGGACGAGTGCTACAGCGAAATCTACTTCCGTGACGAGCCGCCTCTTGGCGGGCTGGAAGCGGCAGCCAAGCTGGGCCGCAACGACTTCAAGCGCCTGGTGTCCTTCACCAGCCTTTCGAAGCGCAGCAATGTGCCCGGCATGCGCAGCGGTTTCGTGGCGGGCGATGCGGCCATCCTGAAGCAGTACCTGCTGTACCGCACCTACCACGGCAGCGCCATGAGCCCGGTGGTGCAGGCGGCCAGCATTGCCGCCTGGGGCGATGAGCAGCACGTCATCGACAACCGCGCGCTGTATCGCCAGAAGTTCGCCGAGGTCACGCCCGTGCTGGCCGGCGCCCTGGATGTGGCGCTGCCCGATGCGGCGTTCTACCTCTGGGCGAAAGTGCCCGATTCCTTGAAATGCAGCGACACGGAATTCGCGCGCGAGTTGCTGGCTCAATACAATGTCACCGTGCTGCCAGGCAGCTACCTCGCCCGCGAGGCTCAAGGTTTCAACCCGGGCGCGCAGCGCATCCGCATGGCCCTGGTGGCCGAGACGGCGGAATGCCTGGAGGCCGCGCAGCGTATCGTTCAGTTTGTCTCATCCAAAGCGAAGTAATCCTATGACCCAACAACTACAGAACATCATCGACACCGCCTGGGAAAACCGTGCCAATCTTTCGGTGGCGTCGGCCCCCAAGGAAGTCAGCGATGCGGTGGAACATGTGATCAACGAGCTCAACAACGGCCACCTGCGCGTGGCCACGCGACAGTCCGTCGGCCAATGGACGGTGCACCAGTGGATCAAGAAAGCAGTGCTGCTGTCGTTCCGCCTGAAGGACAACGCGGTGATCCGCGCCGGCGAGCTGGGCTTCTACGACAAGGTGCAGACCAAGTTCGCGCATCTGGACGAAGAGCAAATGAAGGCCACCGGCGTGCGCGTGGTGCCGCCGGCCGTGGCGCGCCGCGGCAGCTATATCGCCAAGGGTGCGATCCTGATGCCTTCCTACGTGAACATCGGCGCCTATGTGGACGAAAGCACGATGGTCGACACCTGGGCCACCGTGGGCTCGTGTGCCCAGATCGGCAAGAACGTGCACCTCTCGGGTGGCGTTGGCATCGGCGGCGTTCTCGAACCCGTGCAGGCCGGCCCGACCATCATCGAGGACAACTGCTTCATCGGCGCGCGCTCCGAAGTGGTCGAAGGCGTGATCGTCGAGGAGAACTCGGTGATCTCCATGGGCGTGTACATCGGCCAGAGCACCAAGATCTACGACCGTGCCACCGGTACGGTTACCTATGGCCGCATCCCGGCCGGTTCGGTCGTGGTGTCGGGCAACCTGCCCAGCGCCGACGGCAAGTACAGCCTTTATTGCGCGGTGATCGTCAAGCGCGTCGATGCGCAAACCCGTGCCAAGACCAGCCTGAACGACCTGCTGCGCGATTGACCGACTGACGAGGTGGATGATCTTCGAGGATGGGCCGAAAACTGACCGGGAGGTGAACGATGAGCACGATGGAGAGGATTCTGCGTTTGATGGCCGAGAAAAAGGCCTCCGACCTGTATCTGTCGGCCGGCGCGCCGGCCCAACTCAAGATCAACGGCGAGTGCATCCCGATCAACAACCAGACGCTGCCGGTGGATGCACCGCGCAGCCTGCTGGCGGAAATCGTCCCGCCGGACCGCATCGAGGAGCTGGAAGAAACCGGTGAACTGAACATGGCGGTCCCGCTGTCGGGCGTGGGCCGCTTTCGCATCAGCGCCATGCGCCAGCGCGGGACCTACGCGGCCGTGATCCGCTACATCACCACGGAAATCCCGCCGCTTGCCTCGCTCAAGGTGCCGATGATCCTGGGCGAACTGATCATGGAAAAGCGCGGCTTGATGCTGGTGGTCGGCGCCACCGGCGCCGGCAAGAGCACGACGCTCGCGGCCATGATGGACATGCGCAACGAAACGACGCCGGGCCACATCCTGACCATCGAAGACCCGGTGGAGTACCTGTTCAAGAACAAGAAATCGGTGGTCAACCAGCGCGAAGTCGGCAGCGATACGCAGACCTTGCAGGTGGCGCTGAAAAATGCGCTGCGCCAGGCGCCTGACGTGATCCTGATCGGCGAAATCCGCGACCGCGAAACCATGACGGCCGCCATCTCCTATGCGCAATCGGGCCACCTGTGCCTGGCCACCATGCACGCCAACAACAGCTACCAGGCGCTGAACCGCATCCTGAGCTTTTATCCCGTGGAAGTGCGCGCCACGATGCTGGGCGACCTGGGCGCCGCCATGAAAGCCATCATCTCGCAGCGCCTGCTGCGCACCACCACCGGCAGCCGTGTGCCGGCCGTGGAGATCATGCTCAACACCAAGCTGGTGGCCGACCTCATTGAAAAGGGCGACTTCTCCGGTGTCAAGGAGGCCATGGAAAAGTCCATGGCCGAGGGTTCGCAGACCTTCGAGGAAGCCATTGCCCACCTCATCGTGGAGGGCACCATCGACCGCAAGGAAGGCCTGATCTACGCCGACTCGCCCACCAACCTGATGTGGCGCCTGCAGAACGACTTCGGCAATGTCGGCCGCACGATCGAAGCACCCGAGGAAGTGGACGACCGGCCGTCCTTCACCGAAATCACGCTGGATGTGAACCACTGACCATGTCAAGAACGCTGCACCTGACCGAGCAACTGATTTCCCGCGCCTCCACCACGCCGGAGGACGCCCAGTGCCAGCAAATCATCGCCCAGCGCCTGCAAGTGCTGGGCTTCGAGTGCGAAACCATCTGCAGCGGCCCGGACAATTTCCGCGTCACCAACCTGTGGGCCAAGCGCCCCGGCACGCTCGCTGGCCCGTCAAGCGCCGCCAGGACGATCGTTTTTGCCGGCCACACAGACGTCGTGCCGACCGGCCCGCTGGCGCAATGGACCAGCGACCCGTTTGTGCCCACGCACCGCGACGGCAAGCTTTTTGGCCGCGGCGCCAGCGACATGAAGACCTCGATCGCGGCCTTTGTCGTGGCCGTGGAGGAATTTGTCGCCGCCAAGCCCGACCCGGCACTCTCCATTGCCCTTCTGATCACCAGCGACGAGGAAGGGCCGGCCACGGACGGCACGGTGGTGGTCTGCGAGATGCTCAAGAGCCGAGGCGAAAAGCTCGACTACTGCATCGTCGGCGAGCCGACTTCGGTACAGCGCACCGGCGACATGATCAAGAACGGCCGACGCGGCACCATGGGCGGCAAGCTCACCGTCAAAGGCATCCAGGGCCATATCGCCTATCCGCAGTTGGCGGACAACCCGATCCACAAAGTTGCGCCCGCGCTGTCCGAACTGGTCGCCGTCGAGTGGGACAAGGGCAATGAATTCTTCCAGCCCACGAGCTGGCAGATGAGCAACATCCACGGCGGCACAGGCGCGAGCAATGTGATCCCCGGGTCAGTCGTGATCGATTTCAATTTCCGTTTTTGCACCGAGTCGACGCCGCAAGGCTTGCAGCAGCGCGTGCATGCGGTGCTGGACAGGCACGGCCTCGACTACGAACTGCAATGGACCGTTGGCGGCCTGCCTTTTCTCACCACCCCGGGCGACCTGGTCGCGGCCGTGCAGGCAGCGATCCAGGCGGAGACCGGCATTTCCACGGAACTCTCCACCACCGGTGGCACCAGCGACGGGCGCTTCATCGCGCAGATCTGCCCGCAGACGATTGAGGTCGGCCCGCCCAACGCCACCATCCACAAGATCGACGAGCATGTGGTGGTGGCCGACATCGAACCGCTGAAGAACATCTATCGCCGGGTGCTTGAAAACCTGGACCGCCAGTTGCAAGCCTGATGACCGTCATTGAACTGATCGAACAAGCGGCCGCCCGGCTGGAAACGGCCGGCGTGGCCTATGGCCATGGCACGACCAACGCCTTCGACGAGGCGGCCTGGCTGGTGCTGTGGAAGCTGGGCTTTGCGCTGGACGATCTGGACGCGGTGGCGGACCGCCCGGTAGCCTCCGCCGATCAGGCCCCGGTGGCGGCGCTTCTGGAAGCACGCATCGCCACGCGCAAACCCGCCGCCTACCTCACCCAGGAGGCCTGGCTGCAAGGGGTGCCGTTCTACGTGGACGAGCGCAGCATCGTGCCGCGCAGCTTCATTGCCGAGTTGCTGGCCGATGGCAGCATCGACCCCTGGCTGGGCGAGCACACGCGCCAGGTGCTGGACCTGTGCACCGGCAACGGCAGCCTGGCCGTGCTCGCGGCCATGGCCTATCCCGAGGTGGCGGTGGACGCGGCCGACATCTCCACCGATGCGCTTGAAGTGGCCCGGATCAACATCAGCCGGCACGGGCTGCAAGACCGCGTGCGCCTGCTGCAATCCGACGGGCTGGCGCAGGCAACGGGCCCCTACGACCTCATCCTGTGCAACCCGCCCTATGTCAACGCCCAAAGCATGGCCGCCCTGCCCGCCGAATACCAGGCCGAGCCGGTGCTGGCGCTGGCCGGCGGCGCCGATGGCATGGATTTCATCCGTGGCTTGCTTGAACGAGCCCCGGCATGCATGAATGAGCACGCGGTGCTGGTGCTTGAAATCGGCAACGAGCGCGGTCATTTCGAAGCAGCCTTTCCCGACCTGCCCGTCTTCTGGCTGCCCACCAGCGCGGGCGAAGACCAGGTTTTGCTGGTGACGCGCGAAGCACTTCAGCTTTAAAGAGCATCTCTCGGGGGATAATCGCGGGTTTCCCCTAGCCGGCCCATAGCTTCATGAGTTCTTCCTCGCCATCCGCCCCCCTGACCTACGATCAGGCGGGCGTCAACTACGACTTGATCGATCCCTTGAAGATCGCGGCCCAGCGCGCGGCCGCCGCTACCGGCAGCCATCTGGCCAGCCACGGTTTCGGCGAAGTCGAGGCGTCGCGCGGCGAATCCGCCTATGTGGTGGACGTCGGCCCGATGTACCTGGCCTCCATCGTCGAATGCCTGGGCACCAAGACCCTGGTGGCTGACGACATGGCCAAGCTGACCGGCAAGAGCTACTACGACGGCATTGCGCAAGACACCATCGCCATGGCGGTGAACGACCTCATCACCGTGGGCGCCACGCCCCTGGTGGTGCAGGCCTACTGGGCGGCCGGCGGCTCCGATTGGTTCAACGACAAGGAGCGCTCGCAAGCCTTGGTGGCCGGCTGGAAGAAGGCCTGCGACACCTGCCGCGTAGCCTGGGGCGGCGGCGAGACGCCGGCGCTGGCCGGCATCGTGGCCGACGGGCGCGTCGACCTGGCCGCCTCCTGCACCGGCATCGTCAGCCCCAAGACCCGGCTGTCGCTGGGCGAAAAGCTGGGCGCCGGCGATGCGATCGTGTTCCTGGCCTCCAGCGGCATCCATGCCAATGGCCTCTCGCTGGCGCGCAAGCTGGCCGAGCGCCTGCCCCAGGGCTACCTGACCGACATCGGAAATGGCCAGAGCTACGGCGAGGCCTTGCTCGCACCCACGGTGCTGTATTCGCCGGTTACCGAGGCACTGGCCACCGCCGGCATCGTGCCGCACTACAGCGCCAACGTCACCGGCCATGGCTGGCGCAAGCTCATGCGCCACCCCAGAACGCTCACCTATCGCATCACCGCCGTCCCCGAGAAAACGCCTGTGCTCGCCTACCTGCAGCGCGAGTGCCAACTCGACGACCACGAGGCCTATGGCACGCTCAACATGGGCGCCGGCTTCGCGCTGTACCTGGCGGCCGACCAAGCCCAGCGCGCGGTCGAGATCGCGCAAGGCTTAGGGCTTGCGGCGATGGTCGCGGGCCGGGTCGAGGAAGGCCCCAAGCGTGTATTGATTGATCCCCTTGGCGTCGAATTTTCCGGCGACGAGCTACAACTTCGCTGATGATTAATCTCAAGAACGTCACCTTGCGCCGCAGCGCCAAGGTGCTGCTGGACGGCGCTTCCGTCACACTGAACCCGGGTGAAAAAGTCGGCCTCGTCGGCCGCAACGGCGCCGGCAAGTCCACCCTGTTTGCCCTGCTCAACGGCACGCTGCACGAAGACGGTGGCGACTTCAGCCTGCCGGCGCAGTGGCGCATGGCGCAAGTGGCGCAGGACATGCCCGAGACCGACCAGAGCGCGACCGCGTTCGTGATCGAGGGTGACGTCACCTTGACGGCCGCGCAGGCCGAAGTGACCGCCGCCGAAGCCACCGAAGACGGCGAGCGCATGGCACATGCCTACATGACGCTGCACGACGCGGGTGCGCACGATGCGCCGTCGCGCGCGCAAGCGCTGATCCTGGGCCTGGGCTTCAAGACTGCCGAGTTGGACAACCCCGTCAACAGCTTTTCCGGCGGCTGGCGCATGCGGCTGCAATTGGCCCGTGCGCTGATGTGCCCGTCTGACCTGCTGCTGCTGGACGAGCCGACCAACCACTTGGACCTGGACGCCCTGGTCTGGCTGGAGGCCTGGCTCAAGCGCTACGAAGGCACCATGGTCGTGATCAGCCACGACCGCGAATTTCTTGACGCGGTGACCGGCGTCACCTTGCACATCGACAACGCCAAGCTGGTGCGCTACGGCGGCAACTACAGCAAGTTCGAGGACATGCGTGCCGAGCAGCTGGAGCTGCAGCAATCGTCCTTCTCCAAGCAGCAGGACAAGATCGCGCACCTGCAGAAGTTCAT
>DATILI010000132.1:0-2616 GCA_035476635.1 Burkholderiaceae bacterium
CGCTGTGGCCGAACAGCTGGCTTCGGCCAAGCGCAACTTCGAGGTCGGCACCACCACCATCACCGACACGCGCGAAGCCCAGGCGCGCCATGACCTGGTGATTGCGCAAGAGATCGCCGCCGAAAACGACCTGCGCGTGAAGAAGATCGCGCTGGACCAACTGGTCGGAAAGGCCGAAACCATTCCCAATCCGCTGGCCGTGCCGGTCGGCCTGCCGGCCCTGCTGCCGGATGACGTCAATGTGTGGGTGCAGCAGGCCGAGGGCAACCATCCGGCCATCCAGCAGGCGCGCCTCGCGGTCGACGTGGCGGAGCTCGAGACCGAGAAGGCCAAGGCCGGCCACAAGCCGACGCTGGACGCCGTGGCCAGCTACAACGTGACCCGCAACCAGCATGGCAACACCACCTCGGGCCTGAACTCGCGCAGCAACCTCGCTACCGTGGGCCTGAGCCTGAACATACCGCTGTTCGCCGGCTTTGCCACGCAAAACCGCATCAAGGAAACATTGGCGCTGGAGGACAAGGCCCGCGCCGACCTCGAAGCCACCCGGCGTGCTGTGACGCAGGGTACGCGCACCGCATTCCTCGGCGTGGTCTCGGGTACTGGCCAGGTGAAGGCACTGGAAGCGGCCGAAGCTTCCAGCCAGAGCGCGCTGGACGCCAACCGCCTGGGCTACCAGGTGGGCGTGCGCATCAACATCGATGTGCTCAACAGCCAGAGCCAACTGTTCCAGACCAAGCGCGACCTGGCCCAGGCCCGCTACAACGTGCTCTTGAACAACCTCAAGCTGCGCCAGGCCAATGGCACGCTGAAGGCAGACGACCTGCAGAACGTGAACGCCTTGCTGGTGAAGTAAAGGTCGTTTCGACTATTTTATAGCCAATATTCTAATAGTCGCGACTTTTAGAATATTGACTATAAAATAGTCGCATGCATCGTTATATCAACGCCCGTGTAGCTGCCGATCTCCAGAAAAAACTCGTCTTCCTCACCGGTCCGCGCCAAGTAGGAAAGACCACGCTCAGCCAGCTACTGATGCAAGGAATCGAGGCACAGTACCTGAACTACGACGTGGCGCCAGACCGCGCGCTCATCGAGCGCCAGAGTTGGAGCCCGCGTACCCAATTGCTGGTGTTGGACGAAATCCACAAAATGCCCGAATGGAAAAGCTGGCTCAAGGGTGTGGTGGACGGCAGGCCGAAACAACAGCAGTTGCTCGTCACCGGCAGCGCGCGTATGGAGACTTTTCGCCAAACCGGCGACTCATTGGCGGGGCGCTATTTTTCGCTGCGGCTGCATCCGCTCAGTGTGCGTGAGTGGTGCGAGCTTGCGCCGGGCGAGGAGCATGTTGACCAGCGACCCTCCCCCGAGGACGCCCTCGCCCGCCTGCTGGAAAGAGGCGGCTTCCCGGAACCTTTTCTGGCGCCCGACGCGGTGCAGGCAGACCGCTGGCGCCGCCAGTACATCGACGGACTGGTGCGCGAGGATGTGCTGGAGTTCTCGCGCATCCAGGAAGTGACGACCATGCGCCTGTTTGTCGACCTGCTGCGCGAGCGGGTGGGCTCGCCCCTGTCGCTCGCCTCGATCGCCCGCGACCTGGCGCTCTCGCCCCCCACGCTCAAGCGCTATCTGGACATATTGCAGGCGCTGTTCATCGTGTTCCCGGTGCAACCCTGGCATCGCAACATTGCCCGTTCGGTGCTTCAACAGCCCAAGGTCTATTTCTTCGACACCGGCCTGGTCAAAGGCGGCGCCGGCCTGAAGCTGGAAAACCTCGTGGCCTGCCACCTTCTCAAGCACGCCCAGTGGCAGCAAGATGCCTTTGGCCGCGACTGCGGCTTGCACTACCTGCGCACCAAGGACGGGGCAGAGGTGGACTTTGCACTGAGCGACGCCAGCGGTTTGACCGATCTCATCGAATGCAAGTGGGCCGACAACGCGCCGCACCGCGCCCTGCTGCGTTTCGCCGGCGAATTCCCGCAAGCCCGTGCCGTGCAACTGGTGCGCGACCTGCGGCAACCCGAACAACGCGGCCCAATGGAAATCACGCGCGCCGCCGATTGGCTGGCGCAACTCAGCGCCTGAATTTGAGCAATGGGATGTTGACACCAAGTTCAAGTGTTCAGCAGAGCGTGGACCGCATCGACGGTCCTGTGCACAGCGCCGCGGTGCGCGGCTGAAAAATCCGTCGCGGCGCCGGCCATCTCTCGCAGGCCTTGGCCGTCCGCCACCATGGCCAGTGCCACGCCCACGGCCTCCTCGACCGAGGCCACGCGCCGAGCCGCGCCGGCCTCCTGCGCGAGATCCGCAGCCTCGGCAAAATTGAAGGTCGAAGGCCCCATCACCACCGGGCAGCCACAGGCCGCGGCCTCGATCAGGTTCTGCCCGCCCAGGGGTGCGAAGCTGCCGCCCAGCAGCGCCACATCGCTCAAGCCGTAGTACAGCGCCATCTCGCCGAGCGAGTCGCCAAGCCAGATGGCGGGCGGCGTGCCCCTGTCCTCTGGCGGGGCGTCGACCCAGGTGCTGCGGCGCGAAACGGCAAAACCATGCTGCGCGATCAGCGCGGCGACTTCATCGAACCGCTGCGGATGGCGCGGCACGATGAGCCATTGCACG
>DATILI010000133.1:0-18396 GCA_035476635.1 Burkholderiaceae bacterium
GGTGCAGCGCTGGCTCTCGGTTGCGGCCGGGCCCGTGGCCTTCGGCCCGGCCACGGCCCGCGTGATCGAACTCTTCAAGCGGCCGGACAGCCCCGCCGACGCCATTGCCCGCGCCCTGGCGCTGTTCGACGTGATGGAGCGTGAGCTGCAGGCCCGGCCCTTCCTCGCCGGTGAGCGCGCCACGCTGGCCGACGTTGCCAACTACGCCTACATTGCCCACGCGCCCGAAGGCAATGTGACGCTGCAACCCTATCCCGCCATCCGCGCCTGGCTGGCACGCATCGAAGCGCTGCCCGGCTTTGTGCCGATGCACAAGTCCGCCGTCGGCCTGGCCGCGCAATAGGAGAACTGACCATGCCGGACGAAACATTCCACGAAGGCGAGCGCGCCATGCAAACGCTGGCCGGCGTACGCGAGCGCATGGCCGAGGTCGGCCCGCGCGTGATCCGCAGCTACATGCCGGAGCAGCACCGCCAGTTCTTCGCGCAGCTGCCCTTTCTCATCGCCGGCACCGTCGATACGGCGAGCCAGCCCTGGGCCTCGGTGCTGGCCGGGCCGGCCGGCTTCATCAGTTCGCCGGATCCCCAGCAGCTGGCCGTGCAGGCGCTGCCCCTGGCGCAAGACCCCCTGGCGCAGGCGCTGAAGCCGGGGGCGGGCATCGGCCTGCTCGGCATCGAGCCGCACACGCGCCGGCGCAACCGCATGAACGGCGTGGTCGGCCAGCGCGATGCGCAGGGCTTTTCGGTGCAGGTACGCCAGAGCTTCGGCAATTGCCCGCAATACATCCAGGCGCGCAAGCCCGAGTTCGTGGACGCGGGTGGCGCACTGCCCGCCGTGCAGATTGCGGACCAGCTCGACGGCGCGGCGATGCAGCTGATCCGCCAGGCCGATACCTTCTACATCGCCACGGCCCACCCGGCCGCGCATGCGCAGGGCATGGACGTATCGCACCGCGGCGGCAAGCCGGGTTTTGTGCGCGTGGACGGGCCCGGCCAGCTCACCGTGCCAGACTTTCTCGGCAACTTCTTCTTCAACACCCTGGGCAACATCGCCGTGGAGCCGCGCGCTGGGTTGCTCTTCATCGACTTCGAGACGGGCGACCTGCTGCAGGTCAGCGTACGCGGCGAAGTCCTCTGGGACGGCCCCGAGCTGGCCGCCTTCCAAGGCGCCGAGCGCTTGCTGCGCCTGGCCGTCACCGGCGTGCGGCGCATGCCGGCCGCCCTGCCCCTGCGCTGGGGGCCGGCCGCGCTGTCGCCGGTGCTGGCGCGCACGGGTACGTGGGGGTAGCCACCGGCAGGGTGCAGGCAGGACGGAAACAGTGGTTCAATCGGTCCCATGCTGCCCCGCGTGTGACCGTTCTCGTTGAGAATCGAAATCTCAAAAAAGGGAGACAAGACAGAGCCGGCATGCCACGACGAAACACGCAGTGCGCGACCAGATCAGGCCGGCGAGGCGCTCTGCGAAGAGAGGTAAAGAAGGAGCCTGCGCCATAGGCGCGGCGGGTGACACGAACGTAGCGGAGCGCCTGCCGGCCTGATCCCGCGCAATGCATCCGTCCGTCTTTGCCAAGAGCGCGGGGCATGGCGAGCCACTCCCCTATCGCAGTAACTTCCCTGCCACCCGCCCGTCCATCCAGGCCGTTGATCGTTAGCGCGCGGCGACCTGCTTGTCCGCAGGCTCCGTGCTTTCACCTACTTTCGTGCCTGCAGCGTCCCAGCCGCCGCCCAAGGCGCGCACCAGGCCGACCGTGGCCTGGTACTGCGTGGCCTTGACCTGCAGCGCCTGGCGGCGGTTGCGCAACTCGCTGCGGCGCGCGTCCAGCAGTTCCAGCTGGCTGACCAATCCATTGCGGTAGCGCGAGTCGGACAGCACGGTGGCACGGCTGGCGGAACCGACCGCGCGGCCTTGTGCTTCGGACTGGTCCTGCAGCAGGCGCAGCGTGGAAAGCTGGTCCTCGACATCGCGGAATGCCGCGAGCACCTGGCCGCGGTAGCTGGCCAAAGCCGCGTCGAGCTGCGCCTGCGCGCCCTGCACGCCGGCTTCGCGCCGGCCACCGTCGAAGATCGGCAGTGACAGCAGTGCCCCCACGCTCCAGGCGCGCGCCGACCATTTGAACAAGTCGCTGATCTCGGGCGACGCAAAGCCGCCAGCCGCCGTCAGCGAGACACTGGGGAACCACGCGGTCTTGGCCACGCCCACGCGTGCCTGCGCCGCCAGCATGGCGTTTTGCGCGGCCGCCACGTCGGGCCGGCGCGCCAGCACCGTGCCGGGAATGCCGGCGGGAATCTGGGGCAAGGCCGTCGTCCAGTCCGCCACGCTCAGTGAAAAGTTCGAGGCCGCCTCGCCCACGAGCACCGCCAGCGCGTGTTCGAGTTCGGCGCGGCGGCGGTCCAGCGCCAGGGCCTCGGACTCGGTGGAGGCCAGTTCGGTCTGCACGCGCGCCACGTCGAGCTCGGCAATGTCCCCGGCCTGGTAGCGGCGCTCTGTCAGGCGCAGTGTGTTGGCGTGGGCGGACACGGTTTCGCGCACCAGGGCGCGCTCCGCATCGAGTGCCCGCAAGGCCAGATAGGTTTGCGCGGTATCGGCCTGCACCAACAGGCGCGTGCTTTGCAGCAAGGCCTCGCGGCCCTGGGCATCCAGCGCCGCGGCATCGCTGGCGCGCGCCAGCTTGCCGAACAGGTCGAGCTCGTAGGACAGGTTGGCGCCGGCGCTGGTCAGCGTGCCGGGGGTTGCGCCGCCCTGCGTGTTGGCACCGGCCTGGCGCACGGCGCTGGCGCCCAGGCCAATCTGCGGCAAGCGGTCGGCGTCGGCATTGCGCAGCAGTGCGCGCGCCTGGGCCAAGCGCGCTGCGGCCTCGTGGATGCTGGTGTTGTGCAGGCCGGCGCGTTCCACAAGGCCGTCCAGCGTGGGGTCGGCAAAGGCCTTCCACCAGGTGCCGCGGTCTTGCGCCTCGGCCGGGGCGGCGGTGGTCCAGCGGTTGTTGCCGTCTTCCTTGAAGCGGGCCGGCGGCGCCGTCTGCTGCGGCAACTCGGGCAGCGCGGTGGCGCAGCCGGCCAACAGCAGGGCGGCGGCCAGCGGCAGCGCGGTGAAGTTGAAAAATTTCATGGTCGATCTCCTTGGGGCTTGACTCATGTCTTACTCATGCGCCTTCAGCGGCGCGGCGGGCACCGGCCGCGCCGAGGCGCCGCCACCGGCGGCGAAGCCATCCGGCGTGGCAAAGGCCTCGACGTGCGGTTCGGCGCCATGCAGCTTGAGCGGGCGGTTGCCCGTCAGGCGGCGCAGAACCACATAGAACACGGGCGTCAGGAACAGGCCGAAGGCGGTCACGCCGATCATCCCGGCGAACACGGCCACGCCCATGGCCTGGCGCATCTCGGCGCCGGCGCCGGTGGTCAGCACCAGGGGCAGGACGCCCATGATGAAGGCCAGCGAGGTCATCAGGATCGGCCGCAAGCGCAGCCGGCTCGCTTCGATCGCGGCCTGCACCGGCGTGCGCCCGGCAAACTCCAGCTCGCGTGCGAACTCCACGATCAGGATCGCGTTCTTCGCCGAGAGCCCGACCAGCACCATCAGCCCGATCTGGGTGAAGACGTTGTTGTCGCCGCCATTCAGCCAGACGCCGGCCATCGCCGCCAGCAGGCTCATCGGCACGATCAGGATGATGGACAGCGGCAGGGTCAGGCTTTCGTACAACGCGGCCAGCACCAGGAACACCAGCAGGATGGCCAGCGGGAACACCCATACCGCCGAGTTGCCGGCCAGGATTTCCTGGTAGGTGAGGTCGGTCCACTCATAGCTGATGCCCGCCGGCAGGGTCTCGGCCGCGATGCGCTCGATGGCCGCCTGCGCCTGGCCCGAGGAGAAGCCCGGGGCCGGGCCGCCATTGATGTCGGCAGCCAGGTAGCCGTTGTAGCGCATGGCGCGCTCGGGGCCGAAGCTCGAATTGACCTTCATCAGCGCGGACAGCGGCACCATCTCGCCCGAGGTCGAGCGCACCTTCAGCAGGCCCACGTCTTCGGCGCGCGCGCGGTACGGCGCGTCGGCCTGCACCCGCACGCTGTAGGTGCGGCCGAACTTGTTGAAGTCGTTCACGTACAGGCTGCCCAGGTAGATCTGCATGGTGTCGAAGATGTCCGTCACCGGCACGCCGAGCTGGCGCGCCTTGGTGCGGTCGATGTCGGCGTACAGCTGCGGCACGTTGACCTGCCAGCTGGTGAACATGCCGGCCAGCTCGGGCGTCTGGTAGGCCTTGGCCATGAAGGCTTTCACGGCCGCGTCCATCGCGCCATAGCCGAGCGAGGCGCGGTCTTCCAGCTGCAGCTTGAAGCCGCCGGTGGTGCCGATGCCCTGCACCGGCGGCGGCGGGAACATGGCAATGAACGCGTCCTGGATGCCGGCGAAATCCTGGTTCAACTGGCCGGCCACGGCGCCACCGCTTTGATCGGCGCGGGTGCGCTCCTCGAACGGCTTGAGCATGGCGAACACGATGCCCGAGTTGGAGCTGTTGGTGAAGCCGTTGATCGACAGGCCGGGAAACGCCAGCGTGCCCTCCACGTTCGGGTTCTTCTCCATGATCTCGCCCATGCGGCGGATCACCGCCTCGGTGCGGTCCAGCGTGGCGCCATCCGGCAGCTGCGCGAAGCCGATCAGGTATTGCTTGTCCTGCGCCGGCACGAAGCCGCCTGGCACCGCCTTGAACAGGCCGAAGGTGGCGCCCACCAGCACGAGATAGACCACCAGCATCAGCGCCTTGCGCGAGAGCGCACTGCGCACGCCGCCGCTATAGGCCTGCGCGCCGCGGTTGAACACACGGTTGAAGCCACGGAACAGCCAGCCGAAGGCGCGGTCCATGAAACGCGTCAGTGCGTCTTTCGGCGCGTCGTGGCTGCGCAGCAGCAGCGCGGCAAGCGCGGGCGACAGCGTGAGCGAGTTGATGGCAGAGATCACCGTCGAGATCGCGATGGTCACCGCGAACTGCCGGTAGAACTGGCCCGTGAGCCCGCTGATGAAGGCCAGTGGCACGAACACGGCCAGCAGCACCAGCGCAATCGCGATGATCGGCCCCGACACCTCGCGCATCGCGCGGTAGGTCGCGTCGCGCGGGCTCAGGCCCGCCTCGATGTTGCGCTCGACGTTCTCGACCACCACGATCGCGTCGTCCACCACGATGCCGATGGCCAGCACCAGGCCGAACAGGCTCAAGGCGTTGATGGAGAAGCCCAGCAAGTGCAGCACCGCGAACGTTCCCACCACCGATACCGGCACCGCCAGCAGCGGAATGATGGAAGCGCGCCAGGTCTGCAGGAACAAGATCACCACCAGCACCACCAGCAGCACGGCTTCCAGCAGCGTGTGCACCACCGACTTGATGGAGGCGCGCACGAACTGCGTCGGGTCATAGGCGATGCGGTACTCCACGCCCTCGGGCATGGTCTTCTGGATCTCCGCCATCGTCGCGCGCACCTGCGCCGAGATGTCCAGCGCGTTGGAACCGGGCGCCTGGAACACGCCGATGCCAACCGCCGCGTCGTTGTTCAGCAGCGAACGCAGCGAATAGTCGGCCGCGCCGAGCTCCAGCCGCGCAATGTCGCGCAGGCGCGTCACGGCGCCGTCGGCGCCGGTCTTGGCGATGATGTCGCCGAACTCTTCCTCGTTCTGCAGGCGGCCGCGGGCATTGATGGACAGTTGCATGTCCACGCCCGGCAGGCCCGGAGAAGCGCCGACGACGCCGGCCGCGGCCTGCACGTTTTCACCGCGCACCGAACGCACCACATCGCTGGCCGAGAGGCCGCGCTGCGCGACCTTCTGCGGATCGAGCCAGATGCGCATCGCATACTCACCGCCGCCCCAGATACCGACCTGGCCGACGCCCTGGATGCGCGCCAGCCGGTCCTTGACGTTGAGCACGGCGTAGTTGCGCAGGTAGTCCATGCCGTAGCGGCCGCTGGGCGACACCAGGTGCACCACCATCGTGATGTCGGGCGCGCTCTTGACGGTGGAAAGCCCGAGGCGGCGCACTTCTTCCGGCAGGCGCGGTTCGGCTTGCGCCACGCGGTTCTGCACGAGCTGCTGTGCCTTGTCGGCGTCGGTGCCGAGCTTGAAGGTGACGTTCAGCGTCATCAAGCCGTCGGTGGTGGCCTGGCTGCTCATGTAGAGCATGCCTTCGACACCATTGATGGCTTCCTCCAGCGGCGTGGCCACGGTCTCGGCAATCACCTTGGGGTTGGCGCCGGGGTAGTTGGCGCGCACCACGATGGTCGGCGGCACCACGTCGGGATATTCCGAGATCGGAAGGCCGCGCAGCGCGATCAACCCGGCCAGGAAGATCAGAAACGACAGCACGCCGGCAAAGATCGGCCGGTCGATGAAGAATTTGGATAGGTTCATGTTGGTCTTCTTAAGCAGGCTTTCCCTGTGCGTCGGCCTTGGAATCCATGTTCACCGGCTGCGGCTGCACCAGCGCGCCGGGGCGAACATGCTGCAGGCCATTGACCACGATGCGCTCGCCCGGCTTCAGGCCATTGGTCACCACGCGCAGGCCGTTGGACGGCGCGCCCAGGGTGACTTCGCGGTATTCGGCCTTGTTGTCGTCGCCGATCACCAGCACGAACTTCTTGTCCTGGTCGGTGTTGATCGCGCGCTCAGTGACCAGCAGCGCCTTGGCTGAGCGCGCCTGGCCCATGCGCACGCGGGCGAATTGCCCGGGCATGAGAGCGCCGTCCTTGTTGTCGAACGAGGCGCGCACGCGGATCGTTCCGCTCTTGGCGTCGACCTGGTTGTCGATCAATTGCAGCTTGCCCTGGTACGGCGTGTTGGTCATGGCGGCGGTGCCGATCTGCACCGGGATGCGCTCGATCAAGGCACGCGCGCTGGTGCCGCCGGGCAGCTCCTTCAGCGCGCGGGTGATGATCTGCTCGTCGGCATCGAAGCTCGCATAGATCGGGCTCACCGACACCAGCGTGGTCAGCACCGGTGCGCCGGGGCCAGCGGCCACCAGGTTGCCCACGGTGATCTCCAGCTTGCCGATGCGGCCGGACACCGGTGCGCGCACCTGCGTGTAGGACAGGCTCAGCTGCGCCGTCTGCAGCGACGCTTGCGCCGCGCGCAGGTTGGCGTCGGCCTCGCGCTGCGCGTTCAGGCGCTCGTCATATTCGCGCTGGGCAATGGCGCGCTCGTCCCACAGGCGCTTGGCGCGTTCCTGCTCACTTTTGGTGTACGTGACGCGGGCTTGCGCGGCGGCCACTTGCGCTGCGGCACGCTCGGCCTCGGCGGCATAGGGGGCCGGGTCGATGGTGATCAGCAAGTCGCCCTGCTTGACCAGGGCGCCTTCACGAAAGTGCACCGACTGCACGGCACCGGCCACGCGCGAACGCACGTCCACACGCTCCACCGCTTCGAGCCGGCCGGAGAATTCGTCCCACGCGGTGATCTCGCTCTCGGCCACCGTGGCAACCGAGACCGGCGTGGCGCGCGGCCCGTCCGGCCCGGCGCTGGCCTGGGCCTTGCCACCTTGCAAACCGAAGACGGCTGCGGCCACAGCCGTCAGCGCAGCCACGGCGGCCGTCGCGGTCCAGAGACGGCGGCGCGCGGAGAAAAGAGAGTTGGAGTTCATGGTTGCGTCCTTTTTGGGGTGAGTCGGTCCTTCCCGGTGCGATACACCGGGTTGGCAAGTGGGTGGAGCCGGGCGGCCGGGGCGGGGTGTTTTAGGAAGGCAGCGCAGGAGGCGCAGGGGTGGCTGCATTGAAGAAGCTGCGGAAATGCGCCTGCACGCTTTCCGAACAGGCACCTTCGCAATCTGGCGCCTGGCACAGGGAATCCGGCCAGCCGGTGACCGGCAGCACGGCCGAGCGCACCGCAATGCCCGCCCCTTGCAGGCGCTTCACATAGACCAGCGCCTCGTCGTGCATCGGATCGTCCTTGCCGGTCAGCACCAGCGTCGGCGGCAGGCCGCCTAAGCGCTGGGTGCGGCCAGGCACGGCATAGGGATGCTCCGCGTCCATCGGGCTGCGCAGGTATTGCTGCCAGCCCTGGGCCCATTTGCAATAGATCTCGCAGCCCAGGCATTCGCGCAGCGAGGCGGTGCCCACGGTCGGGTCAAGCATCGGGGCGACGAGAATCTGCCCCGCAAGCGGTGGGTGGGCACGGTCGCGCGCCACCAGCGTGATGGCAGCGGCCAGGTTGCCGCCGGCCTCTTCGCCCGCCACATAGACGCTGGCACCGGGGCCGGCCAGCTTGCTGCGGTTCTTGTATGCCCATTGCAGTGCGGCGTAGCCGGTTTCCACTGCCTGGGGGAAGGGATGCGCCGGTGCCAGCGGGTAGCCCACCGACACCACCACCGCATCGGCCGCGGCCAGCAGCCGCGCCATGGTGGCGCCATCGTCCAGGCTGCCGGAGACAAAGGCACCGCCGTGGAAATGCACGACCAGGGGCAAGGTCACGCCGCGGCGGCGCTGGCCGTACATGCGCACCTGCACGCTGGCACCGTCGGCCAGAGCCAGCGTGGTGTCGGATTCCACGAGGCTTGGGGCCGGTGCGGCGGGTCGGGATGACGGTGCCATGATTTTTGACATTGGTAGTGGAGCCTGGGAATCAGGCCGTGTTACGAATATAGGCATGCAGCTTACGCGGACAAAGAGCCCTGCTGACAGTTCTGTGTTTCCAAACGAGGAACAATGCGGCCATATTTCGATCAGAGCATCCGTTTCAGAAAAAGGAAAACAATGGATCAGATCCTGTCCATGCGGGTTTTTACCCGTGTGGTGGAAGCCGGCACCTTCACCAAGGCGGCCGAATCGCTGAATTTGCCCAAGGGCACAGTAACCAAGCAAATCCAGCATCTGGAGGCGCGCCTGCGCGTAAAACTGCTCAATCGGACGACACGCCGCGTCACGGTCACGCCCGACGGCGCGGCTTACTATGAGCGCACGATCCGGCTGCTCAACGACCTGGACGACATCGAAGCCAGCATGACCAATGCCCAGGCCAACCCGAGCGGCCGGCTGCGCGTGGACGTCGGCTCTTCCGTGGCCAGCCTGGTCATCATTCCGGCGCTGCCGGACTTTTACAAGCGTTTCCCCGACATCCAGCTGGACCTGGGTGTGAGCGACCGCCCGGTGGACCTGATCAGCGACAACGTCGACTGCGTGATCCGCGGCGGCGACCTGGTCGAGCAATCCCTGGTGGCGCGGCGCATCGGCAACCTGAACTTCGTGACCGTGGCCTCGCCCGAATACCTGAAGCGCCATGGCGTGCCCCAGCATCCCAACGAACTGGACAGCGACAAGCATGTTGCGGTGAATTACTTTTCGGCCCGCACCGGCCGATTGTTTCCGCACGAGTACGTGAAAGGCAACGAGACCATCGAGCTGCCGGGGCGCTACAAGGTGGCGGTGAACGAAAGCAATGCCCACATGGCCGCGGTGCTGGCGGGCCTGGGCATCACCCAGGCCACGATGTTCGTGGCCGCGCAGCATCTGGAAAGCGGTGCACTGGTGCAGGTCCTGCCCGACTGGACCCGGCCGGCCCTGCCCATTCATGTGGTCTATCCACCGAACCGCCATCTGAGCGCCAAGGTGCGCGCCTTCGTGGACTGGGCCGCCGACCTGTTTTCGCGGAACCCGCATTTGCAGCGGGTGTGAGCGCGAGCTACCCCTTTTTCGAGTGCATCACCTGCGCCAGGCCCAGCAGGATGGCGCCCAGCCCCAACAGGCTCGGCAACGGCAGGCGGTTGCCGAACACCAGGTAGTCCAGCACGGCCGTGCCGCCGGGCACCAGGTAGAACAGGCTGGTGACATTGACCAGGTTGCCGGCCTGGATCAGGCGGTACAGCAGCAAGGTGGCACCGACCGAGATCACCAGCCCCATCCACAGCAGCGGGACGAAAAAGCCCAGCGTCCATTCCCAATCGATCGGCTGAAAGGGCAGGAACAACAGGCTCAGCAGCAGGCTGGCGCCGTATTGCAGCGGAAGCACGTCCATCGGCGCCTGGTTCACGGTTTTTTGCAGCATGGCGCCGCTGGTCATGCAAGCCAGGCAGGCCAGGGCAAAGCCGATGCCGCCGGCCGACAGGCGCGTGAGGACCAGGCTGTCGTAGACCACCAGCACAAGGCCGGCCAGGGCCAGGCAAAGCCCGAGGACGCGGCGCAGCGGGAAACGCCGCTCCATCAGCACCAGGGTCAGCAGCGGCTGCGCACCCAGCACCGTGGCCAGCACGCCTGGCGTCAAGCCGTGGTCCAGCGCCAGCAGATAGCAGGTGGCGTAGCCGCCGATCAGCAGCAGGCCGGTGGCCGCCACGCGCCAGCGCGTGCCGGGCGCCGGCAGCCAGCGGCGCCGGGCCGTTGCCAGGAGCAGCAGCACGCCAAAGGCCAGGGCAAAGCGCAGCCCCAGGAAAGCGAAGGCGCTGGCGTGCTGCAGCCCCCATTTGGCAAAAAGGGCGCCGCTGCTCCACAGCAGCACGAAGAGGGCCGTCGGGCCATAGGCGGCCCACGAGGATTTGTCGAAAGACATGAAGATTCACCTGTCGAAAAGACCAAGAAGGCTCCCGCTCGCGTGCGAGCGCACGCGTACCAGGCGGCAATGCCGCAAGTCAGAAAAAGCAGGAGCAGCCGTGCGGGCTGAAGGTCAGCCCAGGAAGGGCGCAGGCGGCGGGTAGGCGCCGGATGCGACCACGTCCAGGGGAGGAGCGGCAGGTGGGGAGATGGAAAAAAGAATGCAGACGCGCGCGGCTTCAGCGGCCGGTAGGGCCGCCATGGTGTCAAGAGGCTTGGGCGCGCACATAAGCCGCCAACTATACGCCAAGGGAGCGGGCCTGATCGACATGGCTACATTAGATGGACACGCTGAAGCTTATCCATCGAAGGTCCAAGAATGCTCAACGGTTCATGCCTGTGCGGCAAGGTCGCCTACCAACTCACCGGAACGCCGATCGCCATGTACTACTGCCACTGCAGCACATGCCGCAAGGCCAATGGCTCCTCATTTGCCACCAACATGATGGTGCGCAGCGAGGACTTCTCGTTCGTCTCAGGCCAGGACCTTCTGTCCTCCTTCGAGTCCAGCCCCGACAAGCGCCGCTACTTCTGCTCGGCATGCGGCTCACCCATCTACAGCCAGGCAGAACAGAGCAAGCACATGGTCTCCGTTCGATGCGGGACACTGGACGAAGACCCTGCGGTTCGTCCATCGGCGCACATCTACGTGGCATCGAAGGCCCCGTGGTTTGAATTCTGCGACGCATTGCCGCAAAGGCCTGATGCGCTGACGTAACGAGGGCCGTGCCTTGCATTGAGCGGGCATGTGTGCGCTGGACGACTATGCGCCCGAGGAGTATAGTGACGCCATGCTCACGGTGGTCGAGACTCTCTTGTTTTGGTAAGTCCGGTGGCGTTCGTGTTATTTACTTTTCCCGCACTGCAGAAGAAGAAGTCGTGCTTCTGACGCTGTACGCGAAGGCAAAAACAGACAACATCACCGGAGCAAAGTTAAAGGAGATTCGCCGTGTCCTCGAAAGCTAAACCTTTAACTGACGCTCAGTTGCGTGCGTACGAGGCCAAGCGTGACCTCGCTGCAGACTTGCTTGAGTCTGTGCGGCAAATGAAAGCCGGGAAGACGCAGGTCGTTTCGTCCCCCGCCGTTGAAGCGCGGGAACGTACAGGTCTGTCGCAATCTCAGTTCGCCGCGCTGCTCGGCGTTTCGGTGCGCACCCTCCAAGGGTGGGAACAAGGCCGCAAACAGCCAAGCGGTGCCGCGCGTACCTTGCTCACCATTGCACGCACCAACCCCAAGGCGCTGCTGGCAGTGGCCGGGAAGTAGTGACGCGTGGGCAACTGCCAATAGGCCCCCCGCAACGCCTGATTTGCACCCCGCGCCCGTCAGGACTACGATGGCTGCAGCGAGGTGTGCGGATGCACCAAGACCAACAAGCTCTCCGTCTGCATGTTCCTGAGCCCTCCGGGCGGCCGGGCCACGAGACCGACTTTTCCTATCTGCACCTGTCGCCGGCCGGCGCGGTGCGGCGCCCGCCGGTGGAGGCCTTGCCGGCCGACACCAGCGACCTGGCCTATGGCCTGGTGCGGGTCCTGGACGACGAAGGCCGCGCCGTCGGCCCATGGGCGCCCGAAGCAACGCCGCAACTGTGGCGCCGCGGCCTGCGCGCCATGATGAAGACGCGTGCCTACGATGCCCGCATGCTGATCGCGCAGCGGCAAAAGAAGATCTCGTTCTATATCCAGTGCCTGGGCGAAGAGGCCGTTGCCTGTGCGCATGCGTTGGCGCTGCAGCCCGGCGACATGTGCTTTCCCACCTACCGGCAGCAGGGCCTGCTGCTGGCGCGCGACGACATCGACATGGTCGAGATGATCTGCCAGGCGATGTCCAACGCGCGCGATCCGCTCAAGGGGCGACAGCTGCCGGTATTGCATACGTACAAGCGCGCTGGCTTCTTCACGGTCTCGGGCAACCTGGCGACACAGTTCATCCAGGCCGTGGGCTGGGGCATGGCCTCGGCGATCAAGGGCGACACCAAGATAGCCTCGGCCTGGATCGGCGACGGCGCCACCGCCGAATCCGACTTCCATACCGCGCTGACTTTCGCCCATGTGTACCGCGCGCCAGTCATCCTCAACGTGGTCAACAACCAGTGGGCGATCTCGACCTTCCAGGCGATTGCGGGCGGCGAAGCCACCACCTTCGCGGCGCGCGGCGTCGGTTGCGGCATTGCGTCCCTGCGCGTGGACGGCAACGACTTCCTGGCGGTCTACGCCGCCTCGCTGTGGGCGGCAGAACGCGCACGCGGCAACCTCGGGCCGACCTTGATCGAATGGGTGACCTACCGCGCCGGGGCGCACTCGACCTCGGACGATCCCGCGCGCTACCGACCGGCCGATGACTGGGCCCGCTTTCCGCTGGGCGACCCGATCACGCGGCTCAAGGGCCATCTGATACGCATCGGCGCCTGGTCCGAAGAGGAGCACGAAGCCGTGCAGAAGGAACTCGAGGCCCAGGTCAGCACCGCCCTGAAGGAGGCCGAGCGCTACGGATCGCTGGCCGACGGTCACCTGGCCGCCGACGCGGGAATGTTCGAGGACGTCTACAAGGACATGCCCGAGCATTTGCGCCTGCAGCGTCAGCAACTGCTCGAAAGCCAAGGCCTAGGATGAAACCTTTCCTCTCTATTCGTCGCGTTGCCGTGCGTGAAGTGCGTGGTTCAGGGTGCTGTTCAGGGCGCGACCACGCCGAAGGCGGGGGACATTCGCGGAGGGGGATACCCGGTGTCCTGTGTGCGCACCCCGAACGCACGCACCCCGAACAAAAGCCCCCCGAGGGGGCGCGGCCATCCCTTGGGGCGGCCCGGCGGGAGGCCCCATGCAAATGACCATGATCCAGGCGCTGCGCTCGGCGATGGACGTGATGCTCGGGCGCGACGACAACGTGGTGGTCTTCGGCCAGGACGTCGGCTACTTCGGCGGCGTGTTCCGCTGCACCGATGGCCTGCAGGCCAAGTACGGCCGACAGCGCGTGTTCGACGCGCCGATCTCCGAAGGCGGCATCGTCGGCGCGGCGATCGGCATGGCCGCCTACGGTTTGCGCCCGGTGGTGGAAGTCCAGTTCGCCGACTACGTCTACCCGGCCTATGACCAGATCGTCTCCGAGGCGGCGCGCCTGCGCTACCGCTCGGCCGGCGACTTCACGGCGCCGATCACCATCCGCATGCCCTGCGGCGGCGGCATCTACGGCGGGCAAACGCACAGCCAAAGCCCGGAATCATTGTTCACCCATGTCTGCGGGCTGCGCACGGTGATGCCGTCCAACCCCTATGACGCCAAGGGGCTGCTGATCTCCTGCATCGAGAACGAAGATCCGGTGATTTTTCTTGAACCCAAGCGCCTGTACAACGGCCCGTTCGACGGCCACTACGACAAGCCAGCAGTGCCCTGGACCGGGCACCCGCAAGGCGAAGTACCGGAAGGGTACTACACGGTGCCGCTGGAATCGGCCGCAGTGTTCCGCCCCGGGTCCGCGCTGACGGTGCTGACCTATGGCACCATGGTCTTCGTGTCGGAGGCAGCGGCGCGGGAATGCGGCATCGACGCCGAGATCATCGATCTGCGCAGCCTGTGGCCAATGGACCTGCAGACCGTCGTGGCCTCGGTTAAAAAAACCGGCCGCTGCGTGGTGGTGCATGAGGCCACGCGCACCAGCGGCTTCGGCGCAGAGCTCGCGGCGCTGGTGCAGGAGCATTGCTTCTACCACCTCGAGGCACCCATCGAACGAGTGACAGGCTGGGACACGCCCTACCCACATGCGCAGGAGTGGGCCTACTTCCCCGGGCCGGCGCGCGTGGGCGCGGCGCTCAAGCGCGCAATGGAAACATGATGGGCATCCACGTCATCAAGGTGCCCGACCTGGGCGAAGGCATCACCGAAGTCGAGCTGGTCGCATGGCGCGTGAAGCCTGGCGATCCCGTGGCCGAGGACCAGATCCTGGCCGACGTGATGACCGACAAGGCAACGGTCGAAATCCCCTCGCCGGTGGCCGGTACGGTACAGGCGCTGGGCGGCGAGGTCGGCCAGTTGCTGGCGGTGGGCGCGGAGCTGATGCGCATTGAAGTCGAGGCGGTTTCTCCCTCCCCCACCGGGGGAGGGCAGGGGTGGGGGCAGCCGCCGCAAGCAGAGCAAGCGACACAAGCGGCCCCACCCCCATCCCAACCTTCCCCCGAAGGAGGACGGAGCGACAAGCCCATCGCCTCGCCCGCCGTGCGCCGGCGCGCCTGGGAGCTCGGCATCGACTTGCAACAGGTGGCCGCCAGCGGCGCGGGTGGCCGCATCCTGCAGGCCGATCTCGATGCCCATGTTGCCGCGCACGGTGCAGGCGCCGCGGTGCGCGCGCCCACCGCACAGCGCGACGACGAGGAGCAAGTGCCGGTGGTGGGCCTGCGCCGCCGTATCGCGCAGAAGATGCAGGACGCCAAGCGCCGTATTCCGCACTTCACCTATGTGGAAGAGATCGATGTCACCGAGTTGGAGGCGCTGCGCGCGCAGCTGAACGCGAAGTGGGGCGAAGCGCGCGGGCACCTGACCTTGCTGCCCCTGCTGGCGCGCGCCGTGGTGCTGGCCGTGCGCGCGTTTCCGCAGATCAATGCACGCTTTGACGACGACGCCGGCGTGGTCACGCGCCATGGCGCGGTGCACCTGGGGCTTGCCACGCAGACCGATGCCGGCCTCATGGTGCCAGTGCTGCGCCATGCCGAGGCCCACGACCTGTGGTCCTGCGCCGCGGAAGTGGCCCGGCTGGCCGCGATCGCGCGCACCGGCAAGATCACGCGCGACGAACTCAGCGGCTCCACCATCACCATTACCAGCCTCGGCGCCCTGGGCGGCATCGTCTCGACACCGATCATCAACGCGCCCGAAGTGGCCATCGTCGGCATCAACCGCATCGTCTTGCGGCCGATGCTGCGCGACGGCGCGGTGGTCGCGCGGCAAATGATGAACCTGTCGTCGTCGTTCGACCACCGCGTGGTCGATGGCGCGGATGCGGCGAAATTCGTGCAGGCCCTGCGCGAAACCCTCGAATCGCCCGCGCTGTTGTTCGTGCAGGAGTGATCAGTACAGCGTGGCGCGCTGCCGCGCCGGAAGCTCGCGGTCGTACTTCTCGCCGTCGATCCGGGCGTCGGTGAGCGCGGCCAGGATCTGCCCCGGGCTTGGCATCTTGCCCCTGACCTCCACGGCCACCGGTTGCCACAGCCTGGACCGCTGGATGGCCCGCGCGCACTGGAAGAAAACCGCCTCGACCTGCACGACGATCAAGCACTTGGGCAGCTTGCCCTCCACCGCGAAGCGCTGCAGCAGCGCAGGCGCCGTGGTGATGGTGGCACGACCATTGACACGCAGCGTCTCGCCGACGCCAGGGATCAGGAACAGCAGCGCGACGCGCGGATCCGCAATGATGTTGCGCAGGCTGTCGACCCGGTTGTTGCCCCGGCGCTCGGGCATCAGCAAGGTCTTCTCGTCCTCGACCACGACGAAGCCCGGCGGATCGCCGCGGGGCGAGGCATCGAGGCCATCGGGGCCGCTGGTCGCGAGGATGGCAAACGGCGACGCCTCGATCAACGCCCGGTAGTGCGGATGCACGAACGCGACCTCCTTCTTGAGGGAGGACTCACCGACTTCGCCAAACAGCGAAGTCAACTGCTCCGGCGTGCTGATGGCGTGGGGGTCGACGGCGTGCGATTCAACAGCGCTTGGCATCAATGGATCCTCCGTGAGTTGTCTGGTTGCGATTCAGCGATACAGAGGCAGGGCCGCCACGCGGCGCTCGATGTCTTTTGCCATGCTCAGGTAGGCCGGGCTGCCAACGCCGCCATAGCGGCGCTTGAAGTCCGCCTGCTGCAGGAACTCGGGCAGGTCGCTTACATGCGGCATGTAGTCCGCATCGCGCAGGCGCGCGGCCAACTGCCGCTGCACCTTTTGCGCGCTGTCCGTGCCGGCCGTGGCCAGCTCGCCAAAACGCGTGCCGGCACGGTCGGCCGCGAGGTCGTTGAATGAAAAGCCGCTGCCGCCCCGGGAATCCTCGATTTCCTTGTACAGGCCCACCGCGTCCGACAGCGGGCTGCCCGCCGTGGCGGCAAGCGCAGCCGAAATCGTGAAGTGCTGGGCCGTGTCGCCGCGGCCGGCCAAGGTCACGCGGCGCGGTGCGGGCCGGGGCCACAGCGCAGCGGCGGGATGGATGGCATCGAGCCCCTTGCCATTGACATAGAACGCCAGGACAACCAGCGCGGCCCGGTTTTCGGCGGCTGGCGTGGTGGCAAGCGCCGCGTCAACGGAGCGCTGCGCCGCCAGCATGAACAAAGGTTGCAGCAGCTCGCTCACTGTCACGCGGTGCGTGAGGGTGGCGGCATGCCGGGTGAAGTCGACCAGGCGCTGCTGGTAGGCCTGCATGCGCTCCTGGTCCTCGCGCGTCACCAACGCCGCGCGCAGTTGGTCCGGCAAGCTGTTGTTCCATTCGTAGATGACCTGCACCATGCCGGCGCTGGTGTTCACCCGCTTGATGGCGTCGGTTGCCGCCCGGTAGTCCGCGCCGCCCTGCAAATAGGCAATGCCGCGTTGCAGCAGCCAATCGGCGACCCGCTTGGGCACGCGCAGCCGGCCCACGCGTAAGCGCTCCAGCTGCGGCAGCGCGGCCGTGTCGCGCCATTCGGCTTCGATGTTGAGGTAGCGCCCGGCCGGATTCGGCGGCAGCGACAGCGTGGCGCGCAGATTCGCCGTGCCCTGGCGCAAGACGACATCGGCACCGCCTTTGGCATAGCGCCTGGCCGCATAGTTCACCGCCAGGTCCAGGTCTTCCTGGTCCACCGTGATGGTGCGCAAGGTGCCCGGCTTCATCTGCCGCGGGTCGTTGCGCTCCAGGATGCGCTTGGCGCGCTCGATGTTGGCCGGCGTGATGTCGGCCGTGCGCTCGATCAGCGGCTGGTCTTGCACCGCCATGAAGAACACCACGGCCAGCAGGACCAGGGGCAGGACAAACGCGGCCACCAGGCCGGTCAGCAGGAGTCGTCGCAAGAGCTTTTGCATGAATTAACCGTTCGCCGCGCAAGACAACGCCAAAGGCGGTGCCTAGATTCTGCCTTGCTCTGGCAAAGACGCCGTGCAAGCTCTTGGAGTCGACGCTTATGCTGCCGTATCGGCGTGACGCTCTGCGTGCGGGGCTGTCAGTCGCAAGTGCCGTCCCGCAGCGCCTTGGACTTGTTCGTACCGCTCCTGACTTATTTTGCACTTTGCCGTTTTGCCTCATTGAACTCGAAATTCAAGACGGCTTTCCGCGTTGCCTCATCAACCGCCTTGAACGTTCCGACGGTATCGTCCCAGCGATATACGGTGAGCCAACCTTGGAAGGACTTTACGTAGCTCTAGCCGCACGGGATGAATTCTGTGCGCAGCGGGTCACTACGCCCTGAAGCACCCTCTCCTACATATAGTCCTACCACGTAAGGGGAACCGCCTTGCTTGTGATAAATCAACTTGATCTCGGACAAATCAACGCGAAAAGTGGCCCATGTTATTTGCTTATTCTCGGAAACTGGTGATCGAAACTCATATCCCTTTTTGCCGTTCAATGCCTTAGCCCAGCGGTTACCTCGACCCAGCAACATGATCTCTTCAATACTGAATGAGTTCATCTTGGAGTTATGCGGATACGGCACTCCCAGGGCATGGTCGCACCAGCCATCCCCATCGCAGTCGGCAAATAACTCAACGACAGCATCAAAGTTCTTAGCCTCCTTCGGAAGCTTGGCCCGCAGCTCAGGCCGCTTGGCCTTGGTGGTTCTACATGGCGGCGCGACCAGTGACAGGTTCGCCGCGATTGGTACTTGTGCTTGCACCGTGTTAGTTTCCCAAC
>DATILI010000134.1:0-26268 GCA_035476635.1 Burkholderiaceae bacterium
CGATGCATCCAGCCCCACGCTCACAGGCATGAGTTTTTGCGATTGGGCCTTGTCGGCGGCCTGCGCGGCCACGCCAGTGACATGTGCAGCGAGGCGGCGCGGTGAGGCATACGCCGTCAGCACGGAATCCGCCGAGGCCAGGCCCTGCGCCGTGAGTTGCGCCGACAGCACGCCGGCAAATGCGTCGCCGAGCTTCTTGAGCGCCTTGGGCGGCAGCTCTTCCACAAACAGTTCAACCAGAAGGTTCTTTGTCGTCATCTTGTTCTCGTCCTGCTTTTAGGCAGCCTTCTTCGTCATCTGTTCCACCCACTCGCGCGGCGCCATCGGGAAGCCCAGGCGCTCGCGGCTTTCGTAGTAGCTTTGCGCAACGCTGCGCGCAAGGTTGCGGATGCGGCCGATGTAGGCAGCGCGCTCGGTCACGCTGATGGCACCGCGTGCGTCCAGCAGGTTGAAGCTGTGCGCGGCCTTGAGCACTTGCTCATAGGCGGGCAGCGCGAGTTGCTGCTCCATCAGGTGCTTGGCCTGCTTCTCATGCGCGCCGAATGCAGTGAACAGGAAATCGGCGTCGCTGTGCTCGAAGTTGTAGGTCGACTGCTCGATCTCGTTTTGCTTGAACACATCGCCATAGGTCAATCGCGCTTCACCGTGGCCTTGGGTCCAGACCAGGTCGAACATGTTTTCAACGCCTTGCAGATACATGGCCAGACGCTCCAGGCCGTAGGTGATTTCGCCGGTGATGGGTTTGCAGTCGATGCCGCCGACCTGCTGGAAGTAGGTGAACTGCGTGACCTCCATGCCGTTGAGCCAGACCTCCCATCCCAAGCCCCAGGCACCGAGTGTCGGGTTCTCCCAGTCGTCCTCGACGAAGCGCACGTCGTTCTTTTTAAGGTCGAAACCCAGCGCTTCCAACGAACCCAGGTAGAGCTCCAGGATGTTGGCTGGTGCTGGCTTGAGCACCACCTGGTACTGGTAGTAGTGCTGACCTCGGTTCGGGTTCTCGCCATAGCGGCCGTCCTTCGGGCGGCGGCTGGGCTGCACATAGGCGGCCTTCCAGGGCTCCGGGCCGAGTGCGCGCAGGAACGTGGCGGTGTGCGAGGTACCCGCGCCCACTTCCATGTCGTAGGGCTGCAAGAGCGCACAGCCCTGGGCGTCCCAGTAGGACTGCAGTTTCAGGATGATTTGTTGGAACGTCAGCATGACTTCAAGGGCCTTGACGAGCTTGGCCCGAACGGTTGGATGGCACGCGACAGAATTCGCGTAAACCCTTGATTTTACGGGCGTTGGCGCCGTTTACCCTCGTGACTGGAGGAGACGAGGATGACCGCACAACAATTGATCCTGAGCCTGGTGCTCGCCACGATGGTGTTTTCGGTGGCGCTGGAGCTCAAGGTCGACGATTTCAAGCGCGTGGCGCAGACACCCCGGGCCGTGGTCTGCGGCCTGATTCCGCAGTTCCTCCTGCTGCCGGTGGGAACCTGGGTTGCGACCTTGCTGTTGGACTTGCCGCCCAACGTGGAGGCCGCGATGATTCTGGTGGCGTCCTGCCCGGGCGGTTCCTTGAGCAATGTGATCACGCATTTCGGGCGCGGCAACACGGCGCTGTCGGTCAGCATATCGGCCGTGGCCAGCCTGATCGCGCTGGTGGCCACGCCGTTCAACTTCAGCTGGATGGTGGCGAGCAACCCCGCGACCGCCGGCTGGCTGCGCAAGCTGGAAATCGACCCCTCGGGCATCTGGATCAGCCTGTTGCTGCTGCTCGCGGTGCCGATGGCGCTGGGCCTGTTCGTGGCCTACCGATTCCCCGGGCTCACCCGGCGCATCCAGAAACCGCTGGCCAATTTTTCGCTGGTCGCGCTGCTGGCCTTCATCGTCATCGGCCTGGTCAAGGAACGCCAGCTGCTCACCCTGGGCCTGATGCCGATGCTGCTGATCGTGGTGCTGCACAACGCCGGCGGCCTGTTCTTCGGCTGGATCACCAGTGTCGCCATGCGCGTCACCGAGCGCGACCGGCGCGCCGTGATGATCGAAGGCGGCATGCAGAACTCCGGCCTGGCTTTGGGCATCATCGCAGTACAGTTCAACAGCGACCTGGGCATGGTCATCATCGCCAGCCTCTGGGGCATGTGGCACATCGTGAGCGGCCTGTCGCTCGCATTTTTCTGGAGGCGCAAGGATGCTCGATCTGCTCATTAAAGGCGGCACGGTCGTCGACGGAACGGGCAGCGAGCCCATCACCGCCGACATCGGCGTGCAGGATGGCCGCATCGTGGAAGTCAGCAGCATGCCGCTGACAGGCGCCGCGCGCGAAACGGTGAACGCGCAGGGTGCGTGGGTGATGCCAGGCTTCATCGACATTCACACGCACTACGACGGCCAGGCCACCTGGGACGACACCTTCTCGCCCAGTATCCACCACGGCGTGACCACACTCGTGATGGGCAACTGCGGCGTCGGCTTCGCGCCGGTGCGCCCGGGCCAGGAAGACGGCCTGATCAAGCTCATGGAAGGCGTGGAAGACATTCCCGGGGCGGCTTTGCACGAGGGCGTGCGCTGGAACTGGGAAAGCTTCACGCAGTACATGGACGCGCTGGAAGCCACGCCGCGCAGCCTGGACTACCTGGTGCAGGTGCCACACGACCCGCTGCGCATGTACGCGATGGGCGAGCGCGCCGTCGCGCAGCAGGCGGCCACCGCAGACGACATTGCCGCCATGCGCGCCCTGTTGCGCGAGGCGCTGCTGGCCGGTGCCGCGGGCTTCAGCACCGGCCGCAGCGACAACCACCGCACCTCCGAGGGCAAGGAGACGCCGGCTGCTGAAGCCAGTGCAATGGAGTTGACGGGAATCGCGCATGCCTTTGCCGGCCTTCAGCACGGCGTGGTGCAGATGGTCAGCGACTTCGACTTGATGCGCGACCCAGGGCGCTTTGATGCGGAGTTCGATCTGGTCGAGCAACTTGCGCGCGCTGCGGGCCGTCCGCTGTCCATGACCTGGCTGCAACGCGACCCGGGTGGCGAGCAATACAAGGCCATCCAGGCGCGCACCGAAGCTGCTGTGGCCAATGGCATGCCGCTGTATCTGCAAACGGCAGCGCGCGGCATTGGCGTGATCAACGGGCTGGATGCGAGCTTTCATCCGTTCATGGGATTTCCCGGCTACAAGGAAGTGGCGCAGCTGCCCCTGGCCCAGCGCGCGGCCGCCTTGCGTGACCCGGCGCGCAGGGCGCGTATCCTTGGCGAGAAATCAGACCGGCTCGCCGGCGACGGCACGGCCATCCCACCGCTGGTGGACATCTTGCTGCAACGCATCGATTTGATCAGCGGCCGCATGTTCCCGCTAGACCAGCGCCTGGACTATGAGCCTTCGGTGATGCAGAGCTTTCTGGCGCGCGCCAGGCAAGCGGGTGTGAAGCCGCTGGAGGCGCTGTACGACCACTTGGCGGGCGGCGACGGAACCAACCTGATTTACTTTCCCATCTTCAACTACAACGACGGCTCGCTCGAAACGCTGCGCCAGATGCTGGAGCACCCGCGCGCGCTGTTCGGCCTGGGCGACGCCGGTGCGCACGTAGGCACGGTGTGCGATGCAAGTTTTTCCACGTTCATGCTCACACACTGGGTGCGTGACCGCACCACCCACAAGCTGCCGCTGGCGCGCGCCGTGGAGATGCTGACGCGGCGCAATGCGCAGTACCTGGGTTTGCGCGACCGGGGCGTGATCGCGCCGGGCATGCGCGCGGACATCAACGTTGTCGATCCCCAGCGGCTGGCCGTGGGCACGCCACGGCTGGTGAACGATCTGCCCGCGGGCGGCAAGCGCTTCCTGCAAAAGGCCGAGGGCTATATCGGCACCTGGGTCAACGGACAGGCCGTGCAGCGCGAGGGCCAGATTACCGACGCGCGGCCCGGCCGCCTAGTGCGCATGCGCTGAAGGACGCCGCACGAAACGGTCGCGACCCAGGCCAGTGCACCCGCGGAACCGGCTCCGCCGGGCCGCTGGGTGCGCCCCCTGGGGGGAGGCGCCGCAGGCGCTTCGGGGGGGGTTAGTACATCCAGAAGATGCGCTGCAGTTCCTTGCTGTCGCTGGTCTTCGTGAGCGCCACGGCGGCAAGGATGCGCGCTTTCTGTGGCTTCAGGTCATGGGCGACGACCCAGTCGTATTTGTCGTCGGGCTGCTCGGCGTTGCGCAGCACAAAGCCGTCCGGCACGCGCGACGAACGAATGATCTGCACGCCCTGGCCGCGCAGGTCCTGCAGCACCGGCACGATACGGTCGGCCACCGAGCCGTTGCCGGGGCCGCCGTGGACCAAGGCCTTGATGCCCATCTTGCCTGCGGCATCGAACAAGGCTCGCGGCATGTTGCCGTAGCTGTAGACGATTTCCACCGGTGCGAGCGTTTCGATCTCATCGATGTTGAACTCCGACTGGGCCGTGTGGCGCTTGACGGGCGCGCGGAACCAGTAGTTGCGCCCCTCCACCACCATGCCCAGCGGGCCCCACTGGCTCTTGAAGGCCTCGGTCTTGATGTTGACCGACTTACTGACGTCGCGCCCGCTCTGGATCTCATCATTCATCGTGACCAGCACGCCTTTGCCGGCGGCGTCCTTGCTGGCGGCCACCGTCACGGCGTTCAGCAGGTTCAAGGCACCGTCGGCCGACAATGCCGTGCCCGGGCGCATGGAGCCCACCACGATGATGGGTTTTTCGGTCCGGATCACGAGATTGAGGAAGTAGGCGGTCTCTTCCAGGGTGTCGGTTCCGTGGGTGATGACGATGCCGTCCACGTCGCTTTGCTTGACCAGCGCCGAAACGCGTTTACCCAGCCGGAGCAGGTTGTCGTTGGTGAAGCTTTCCGAAGCGATCTGGAATACCTGCTCACCCTTGACATTGGCCACGCCGGCCAGTTCGGGCAGGCCGGCCAGCAACTTGTCGACGGGCACCTTGGCGGCCGCGTAGCTGGCGCTGTTGATCGCCGAGGCGCCGGCGCCGGCGATGGTGCCACCGGTGGCCAGTACCACGACATTCGGCTTGGCGCCTTGCGCGGCGGCTACCGCGGCCCAGGCAGTCAGGGCCAATCCGGCCAGCAGGTTCTTGAATTTCAGTCGGGAAAGCATGCGAGGTATCTCCAGGGTGTTGGGGTTTTTCCCGCGCCCATTTCGCGGGTGGCACATTGTTGGGTGGGCCCACCGCGCCGTGTGCGGAATAATCCGGCGCAGGGTATGAATGAAACTCACAGGCTCGCGTCCCATTTATGAATCTGCGGCAACTCGAAGTTTTTCAGGCCATCATGCAGACCGGCAACATGAGCGCGGCCGCGCGGCTGATCAACATCACGCCTTCCGCAGTCAGCAAGGCCGTCGCGCATACCGAGCTGCAGCTGGGCTACAAGCTGTTCACCCGCAGCAAGGGTGCATTGGCGCCCACGCCCGAAGCGATGGTGCTGCACGGCGAGTCCACCAGCATTCACGGCAAGCTGGAAGAGTTGCGCAAGATCGCGGTGAACCTGCGCCAGGTCGAGCAGGGTCAGGTGCGGTTGGCCGCCATTCCCTCCATTTCTCACGAGTTTTTACCGCTGGTGCTGCAGCGGCACGTCGCGCGCTACCCACGGGTCAGCGTCGAAGTGCGTACGCTGCACCAGGAGCAGATGGTGGCTGCACTGATGACGCGAGGCGTGGACTTTGCGCTGGGCTTCTACGAGCATCCCCACCCTCAGTTGACCAGCCGCGTGCTGGTCAGCGGGCGGCTGTACCTGGCGGTGACGCGGGAAATCTGGCTGCGCGCGATTCGCGTGCGGCGCAACAACCCGATGAGCTTTCTCTCCAACACGCCGATGATCCGTCTGGTCGGTGACGACCCGATGCGCGAGGCCATCGACGCGCTGGCGCGCCAGCTCGGTGTGACCAAGGAGCTGGACGTGCAGGTGCAGACCTCACGCCTGGCGCTGGAGCTGGTGCGGCTGGGCATGGGCTGGACCGTGATCGACTTCCTCACGGCCAGCAACCTTGATCCGGCCAGCATGGTGGCCGTTGAATTGCAAGACCTGCCGCCAATGGCGCTGCATGTGTACCACGCCAACACCTTCCCGCCCGGCCAACATGCCTTGCGCATGCTGGACATGCTGCCCGGCCTCCTTGGCCAGGCCATGGCGCGCAGCCCGCAGGCTGGCTAGAAAGTAGAACGGCTGGAACGCTTGGCCCAGGCGGCAAATGCCGCCACGCCAACCGCCAGCAGCCACAGCGGCCACAGGCCGAAGCGCGAGACCCACCAGGCAAAGGGCGTGGTGCCGATGCGGCCTTCGACCTCGCCCACCAGCACGCCGCGTGTATGGCGCGGCAGCGCATGGGTGACGCGGCCGCGGTGGTCGATGATGACGCTGGCGCCGGTGTTGGTGGCGCGGATCATCGGGCGCTCGAACTCCAGCGCGCGCATGCGGCTGATCTGCAGATGCTGGTCGATCGCGACGGTGTTGCCGAACCAGCCGATGTTGCTCACGTTGACGAAGATGGTCGGTGCCTGGGCCGGGTCGGCAAAGCGCGCGCCGAGCTCTTCGCCGAACAAATCCTCATAGCAGATGTTGGGTGCCAGGCGCTGGCCTTGCCACAGGAACGACGCCTGGCCCACCGCGCCGCGGTTGAAGTCGCCCAGGGGGATGTTCATCATCTGGGTGAACCATCGGAAGAACGGCGGAATGAATTCGCCGAATGGCACGAGGTGGTGCTTGTCGTATTGGTAGATTTCTGCGCCGGGCTTCAGGCCTACGACCGAGTTCGTGTAGCCTTCCTTGTAGCTGCCCAGGGGCACGCCGACCAGCGCGGCTTGCGGCCCGGCGGTGAAGCGTTTGCGTAGTGCGTCCCAATAACCGTCGGGCAGTTGCTGGGGAAGCATCGGGATGGCGGTTTCGGGTGCGATCACGAGTGGGGCGGTCGCGCCACGCAACTGCTGGCCGTACCACTCCAGCGCGACCGGAACGCCGGTGCCGCCCTGGAATTTCTCGTCCTGGGGAATGTTGCCTTGCAGCAAAGCGACCTCGACCGAAGCCGTTCCCACGCTATAGGCCTTGGCCGCCAGCAATGCGAGGCCGACAACAGGTACGACCAACGCCAAGGCGAGCCAACGGTTGCGCGCCTGGGGCTTGCGGCAAAGGTCCAGCAGCAGCCAGGCAAGCACGGCAGCAATGGTGCCCAGGCCATAGACACCGACAAACTTGGCCAGTACCGCAAGCGGCCCGTCCACGTGGGCATAGCCACCCGCGCCCCACGGAAAACCGGTGAACCAGTGGCCACGCGCCAGCTCGGCAAAGGTCCAAAGCGCAGCGAAGAGGGCGGCCCGGCCTGCTCTTGAAACGGGTGCCCATGCGATGTACAAGCCGCACGCGGCGGCGTAGTACAGCGCCAGGAAGGCGGCCAGCCCAAGCACAGCCAGCACCGCCAGCGGCGCGGGCAAGCCCCCATAGGTGTGCATGGAAATGAACAGCCACCAAAAGGTGCCGGCCAGCCAGGCGGTGGCAAACACCCAACCCAGCCATGCCGCGCGCCGGACGGAATCCACACGGTCCACTTGCCATGCCAGCACGCCCAGCGACAGCATCTGCAACCACCACAAGGGCTGGCCGCTCCACGGCGCGGCAATCGACATGGCCTGCGCCAGGCCGGCGAACAGGGCCAGGGCCAACGCAAGCCTGCGCGCTGCCGGCCGCATCAACCGCTGAAGTCTTCGTCGCGCACCGGCGCCACCTTGAACCAGCGCACCGCGCCGCCCTTGGTGTGCAGGACCACGAAGCTCAGGCCGGCCGCCGAGTGGTGCTCGCCGCGCCTTGGCACATGGCCCATCTCGTGCGCGATCAAGCCGCCGATGGTGTCGAACTCCTGGTCCGCGTCGGTGGCGCCAATGGTCACGCCAAACGCTTCGTTGACGCGGTCGATCGAAGTGTCACCGCTCACGCGGTAGGTATGGTCGGCCAGGCCGAAGATATCGCCCTCGTCTTCGGCAATGTCGAACTCGTCTTCGATCTCGCCGACGATCTGTTCCAGCACGTCCTCGATGGTGATGAGACCCGCAACGCGGCCGAACTCGTCGATCACGATGGCCAGGTGGTTGCGGTTGCCGCGAAACTCGCGCAGCAAGTCGTTCAGCCCTTTGCTTTCGGGCACGAAGACTGCCGGGCGCAGCAAGGCGCGGATGCTGAGTTCGGGTGCGCGTTGCAGCTTCAGCAGGTCCTTGGCCATCAGGATGCCGATGATGTTTTCCTTCTCGCCCTCATACACGGGAAAGCGCGAGTGCGCGGTGTCGATCACCACATGCAGGAGTTCGTCGTAGGGTGCATCGATGTTGATGAGGTCCATCCGCGTCGCGGCCACCATCACATCGCCGGCGGTCTGGTCCGCCATGCGCAGCACGCCTTCGAGCATGACGCGCGACTCCGCACCAATGACCTGGTTGTCCTCGGCATCGGCCAGCGTTTCGATCAACTCGGCGCGTGAATCCGGGCCGGGGTGGATGAACTCTGCGAGTCTTTGCAGGAATCCGCGTTTATCTTCTCTTTCAAGCGGCGCGGGAGACGTGCGCGGGCCAAGGCGTTCAGGGTGAGGGTCTGACACAGCGGGTGTGCAAAGTTGCGAAGCCCCTAGGATAGCGGATTGACGTGACGGCGCGTCACCGTCTGTCTAGACTCCGGACTTGTGGCGCCCTTCGCGCACGCCGCGGCGCACTTCCTGCACGCTGGCCAGGAAGTCCCAGAACTGCTTGGCCTGGACTTTGAGGCGGTAGTCGGTCTGGGCAAATTGCTCTTCGACGATTTCGCTGACGCGGCTGTCCAGGGTGGCGGCCGTCAGGCGCAAATAGGCCTCCGACTCGGAGCCGTCGCGCTCCACCGTAGCGCCGGCGCTGCGTGCGATCTTGAGCATGGCGGTGTTCTCGCTCAAGGCATGGATGAACATCAGGTCCACGCCTTCGTTGCGCGCATGCATGACAGCGCGGTCGAACAACCTGGCACCGTAGCCGCGCCCGCGTGCGTGCCTGAGCACCGAAACGCCGAATTCGGCGCAGGATTTGCATTCCGGCGTGGCGGAGAACGCCAGGTGCGCCATCGCAATCAGTTCAAGCCTGCGGTTGTAAATGCCGAAGATCTCGTCGCGCTCGAAATTCAGGCTGTCCGCATAGCGCTGGATTTGCTCGTCGTTGGCGGCATAGCCGAAGCGCAGGTAGCGGTCATGGCCATCCAGCGCCAGCAGGTGCGCCGCGATGCGCTCCCGGTGCGACGGGCCCAGCGAACGAATCGGCACGAGTATGGGCGAGGGCTGCGTTGCGCTGGCACGCGCGCGCGCCTCGGGCGAACGAAACAGCTCGCGCCCCGCATCGAGCGAGGCCTGGATCAGTGCTTTGGTTTCAACCATGGGGTCAATATACGGGTTTTCCCTAGTCTTTCCAACCCAAAGACGAGAGGCCCGATTAGGGCCACTCGCCTAAATACACTCCCCGGCTACGCTGTCATCCTTTACTGGTATGTATAGCTTGCTACGAATTTGATTGCAAATAGTTTCAAACGGGAACTGCCGTGGTCGCCTTCACGCGGTCCAGCACAAAGCTGGTCTTGCAGTCTTCCACGCTGGGATGCTTGAGCAAGGTGTCCATGATGAAACGGCTGTAGTGCGCCATGTCCTGCACCACGACTCTCAGCAAATAGTCCATTTCCCCAGTGAGGGCGGCGCATTCCACCACCTCCGGCCAGGTTTGCACACTGGCGCGAAACAGGTCCATCGGATTGCGCTTGTGCGTTTCGGTGTGCTTTTCCAGACGTACATTGAGGTAGGCGGTGAGCCCCAGCCCCACCGATTCGGGCTTGATCAACGCAACATAGCGGTCGATCACGCCCGCCTCTTCCATCCGCTTGACGCGCCGCAGCACCGCGCTGGGCGACAGGCTCACCGCCTCGGCGATCTGGTCGTAGGTGGCACGGCCATCCGCTTGCAGGCTGCGCAAAATTGATCTATCTAGCTTATCAAGTGCTTCCATGCTGAATATTTTGCAATTTTCCTGCTCAAAATTCAATTGAAGCGCCCAACTTTGCAGAAAAAATGACGCCCCTCGCCTCTACAGTCTCTGCATCAGCTTTGGAGACCTTTGAATGAACGCACCCCTGCCGACCGGCGCCACCCCAGCCGCCAACCCGCCCACCGCCCTGTGGGACAACCCCATGGGCACCGATGGCTTCGAATTCATCGAATACGCGGCGCCGGACCCCAAAGCGATGGGCGAATTGTTCGAGCGCATGGGCTTTCGGCCCGTGGCCAAACACCGCCACAAGGACGTCACGCTGTACCGCCAGGGCGGAATCAACTTCATCATCAATGCCGAACCCGACTCCTTTGCCCAGCGCTTTGCCAGGCAGCACGGCTCCAGCATCTGCGCCATCGCGTTTCGCGTGCAGGATGCCAAGGCGGCTTATGAGCGCGCCACGTCGCTCGGCGCCTGGGGCTACGCTGGCAAGGCCGGCCCGGGCGAGCTCAACATCCCCGCGATCAAGGGCATCGGCGACAGCCTGATTTACCTCGTCGACCGTTGGCGCGGCAAGAACGGCGCCCAGCCCGGCGACATCGGCAATATCGGTTTCTACGACGTGGACTTCGAAGCGCTGCCCGGCGGCAATGCGGACGAAGCGCTCAATCCCGCGGGCCACGGCCTGACCTATATCGACCACCTGACACACAACGTGCACCGCGGCCGCATGAAGGAATGGGCTGACTTCTATGAGCGGCTGTTCAACTTCCGCGAGATCCGCTACTTCGACATCGAAGGCCAGGTCACCGGCGTGAAGAGCAAGGCCATGACCAGCCCCTGCGGCAAGATCCGCATCCCGATCAATGAAGAAGGCAACGAGAAGGCCGGCCAGATCCAGGAGTACCTGGACAAGTACCAGGGCGAGGGTATCCAGCACATCGCACTCGGGTCGACCAATCTGCCCGCAACGGTGGACGCCTTGCGCGCCAAGGGCGTGAAGCTCCTGGACACGATCGACACCTACTACGAACTGATCGACAAGCGCATCCCCGGCCATGGCGAGAACGTTGCAGAGCTGCAAAAGCGCAAAATTCTGGTGGACGGAAAGAAGGGCGCGCTCTTGCTGCAGATCTTCAGCGAAAACCAGTTGGGGCCGATCTTTTTCGAGTTCATCCAGCGCAAGGGCGACGATGGCTTTGGCGAAGGCAACTTCAAAGCACTGTTCGAATCGATCGAGCTTGATCAAATGCGCCGTGGCGTGCTGGACGCGAAGAAGGCCTGACCATGGCAGTCGAGCCAGCCACCTACGGCGCCAGCGAGCGCCCGCCGCGCGGGGACTATTCGCGCGCGGCGGCAGACTACACCTGCCCGCAGAACTACGCGAGTTATACCGACGCGGACCACGAAACCTACCGGCGGCTGTATGAGCGCCAATCCGCACTGCTGCCGGGCCTGGCCTGTGATGAATTCATCGCGGCCTTGCCCTCGCTCGGCATCAAGGACCGTATTCCGCACTTCGATGAAATCAACGAGCGCCTGTACCAAGCCACGCGCTGGGAAGTGGTCGCGGTGCCAGGGTTGATTCCGGAGGTGCCGTTTTTCACCTTGCTGGCCAACCGCAAGTTTCCGGTGACCGACTGGATCCGCACGCCGCAGGAGTTCGATTACGTCGTCGAGCCGGACGTGTTCCACGACCTGTTCGGCCATGTCCCACTGCTGTTCAACCCGATGTTTGCCGACTATGTTCAACGCTATGGCCAGGGCGGGCTGAAGGCCTACGACCTGGGTGCGTGCGAGCAACTGAGCCGCCTGTACTGGTACACCATTGAGTTCGGGTTGATTCAGCAGGCCGATGGGCTGCGGGCATATGGCGCAGGCATTTTGAGTTCATCGGGCGAGCTGCAGTACGCCGTGCGCAACCAGGAGCCGCAGCGCATCGGATTGCAGCTGGATCGCACGATGCGCACGCGCTACAAGATCGACAGCTACCAGCAAACCTATTTCGTCATCGACAGCTTCAAGCAATTGTTCGAAATGACCGCACCCGACTTCACGCCGGTGTACGACCGGCTGAAGCACCTGCCGGAGCTTGCGGCCGACGCCACCGACGCCGGCGACGTGTCATACCCGCCGGCGCGCTGACGCCCACGCAAACGGCAGGATCGCAGAGAGGCAGGCATAGGCGACAAAGGCCTGGGCAATGCCGCCTTCGATGGCCATGCCATGCAGCATCGGCCCGGTGGCGGCGCCCAGCAGCGCGGCGCCAGTCAACCAGGCACCGGCCGATGCGGGGTTGTCCCGCACCACGGCAGCCTGCAGCCTGGCGGACAAGATATTCAGGCCGAGCTCCCACAAGAGCATCGCAACCAGGAACAGCGCCGCACCAGGCGCCAAGGCCATCCCGGAGACACCAGCGGCCACGCCGATACCCGGCCACATCAGGCCGATCCGGCCTGGGTTCGACGGGCCAAGCAGAGTGAGTGCAAACAACACCAGGCCCGCCGCCATTTTGCAAAAGGCAATCGCGTAAGCCAGGTCTTGCACCACCACTCCGCGCTGCTGCACGCTTTGCACCGCAAAGGCCCAGAATCCCGGCTGTCCCACGAACAACAAGAAGACCACGGCCAAGCCCGCCAACCGGCCCCCGCGGCCCGGCGCATCTGTCGGGCGGGGGCGACAGACCGGGACGGGCCGCCGGTACAGCGCGAGCCCAAGCCCTGTGAGCAAGGCAAAGAAAATACTCAAAGCGATGGCCAGCGCGCGGTAGTCCAGGAATCCCCCGGAATGCTGCAAGCCAAAAATCACAAGACCACCGACCAGCAGCGTGACCGACAGGCGCAGCGCGAATGCCGCCGACGGATCGGACGACGCTGCCGCGGTGGTCGCGCCCAGAAACTGCAATGCACCGCAAGCGCCGCCGATCACCAGCCATGGCAACCACAAGGTGTGCGCAGGCCAGGTCCCCGACGCCGCCAACGCGGCCAGCAGCACGGCCACGGCTGCCAACGCATGCAGCCGCCGCAGGCTTGAAAATCTCAGGGCCGGCAACGCCAGTGCTACAAGCATTTGCCCGAGCAGGCAGGCGCTGGCAATCCAGCCCGCGTGCGCAGCGGTCTGGCCTGGATCGGTGGCAACCACGGAAACGATCAGCAGCGGCAGCAAGTGCAGCGGCAGCGATGCGGCCGCCGACAGCAAGCTGGCACCAAACAGGGCGAACATGGCCCGTTACTCCTCGTGCCGCCCCCGCTGCCGCGTGGCGGCGGTGTAGAGCCCCGGTGACGGTGCCGCGGTAGGCACGTCCACACGGATGGTTCTGCGGTAGCCGGCCCAGTCATCCGCGGAAAGCGCAGGTTGTCCGTCAGGCTGTGGTTCAAGCCCCACCCGCTCTTCTGAGCGATGCGCCGCGTCGCTGTAGGTGGCGCGTGCGAGGGGTTGCACCTGAAACAGCGGCATGATGCGCGGGATTTCGATCACCACGTCCGTAGCCAGGAGCTGGATGTTCACGAACAGGGGAAACGGCTTGAATCGGTCGGTTTCGACCAGCCCTTCGAAGCACGAGAACAGACGGCTTGTGCGGACATTGGCCAGGGGTCGAACCAGAACGCTCCAGCCCTCCCGCGCGCTGCAGAGCAGGCCGGACCAGATCTGAACAAAGCCGCGCATGGGCAGGTGCGACAGGAAAGGTGGCGCGAGGCCTTGCATGCCATCGGGCGCATGGCGATCCCAGTATTCCCCAAAGCCGGGCAACTGGGTCTGCGTCAGGGGCCGCCATTCCCCATCCTGTAAAACCAGAACGTCGCTGCCGTCCCAGCGCAGGCTGACGTCTTCCGGCGGGAAAACGTACCAGCCGAACGCCGATGCCATGCGCAGCGGTTCGCAATGACGATAGGCCATGACCGGCATCGTGCCCATGGCCGCCTTGTCGGCGCGCATCGGCGGCATGGCCCGCGGATAGGCCCGGTGAAAAATCATCGTGGGATCTTCGCCGGAGTCCATTGACGGCTGCCAGGTCGCTTGATCGCTGCCCGAACTCAACGGAACTGCTTGGCCAGATGGGCCTTGATCGTGGGGGAGATGATGCCCGACCCGGTCAGCACGATGGGCTTCACGGCGGCGGGAGCGCGCGCCTGCTGCGCCGCGACGGTCTTGGCCAAATGGGCCTTGATGGTGGGCGAAATGATTCCCGAGCCCATCAGGACGATTCTTCCCTGCTCGGGCGAAGAGGCGGGTACGACGGCCGAAGCGATGCTGGTGCCAGATTGCGATTGGTTCATGCTGCACTCCTGAAAATGGACAACGAGCGCCCCCAATGGGCTGCCACATCCGTCGCCTAGGCTTTGGCTACCGTGTGGCCTTGCGAAGAGTCCGCCTCGCATGTGCAGTCTGGGTATTTCCTTTCGAAAGTTCCTCCTCCAAAATGAGGTTGTTTTTGCAAGGATTTGCCGGATGTTTTTCAACCACGATGCCCCGGCTCGGCGCAGTGATCAGCAGCACACAAGGGTGTTGCTGGTCATGGACGTGGTGGAGTCGGTCCGCTTGATGGAGGAAGACGAGCGCGACGCGGTGCAGCGATGGCAGCAACTGGTTGGCCACGTGGTACAGCAGGTACTACCGGGTACCGAAGGCCGGCTGGTCAAGAGCCTCGGGGACGGCCTGATGCTGGAGTTCAGAAATGCGCGGCATTGCGTCAAGGCGGCATTTGCCATCCTTGCCGAGAGCCACGCCATGAATGCCAAGCGTGCGCCCGAGCGGCAGATGCACTTGCGCATGGGTGCCCATATCGCAGGCTTTGTCACCGACCAGCACGACATCTACGGCGCCGATGTGAACCTGGCTGTACGCCTCACGACATTGACACAGCCCGGTGAACTCGTGGTGTCGGCCGAGCTGCGGGAACAACTCGTGCCGCAGCTCGATGCGGAGATCGAAGATCTCGGCGAATGCTTTCTCAAGCACATCAGCAAACCGGTGCGGGCCTACCGAGTCAGCCCACCGGAAGGGCGCCCAACGCTGGTGCCGAGCAACGTGTCGCGCGCGGGGCTGCGGCCCACGCTCGCGATCATTCCGTTTGCCTTGCGCAGCGTCGAGCCCGGGCAGGAAATGATTGGAGAGGCGCTGGCGGATGAACTGATCGCAGCGCTGTCCAAGACCGTTGAGCTGGAGGTGATCTCCCGCTTGTCGACCACCGCGTTCCGCGATCGCCCCGATGCCATGGAAGATATTCGCGAACATCTGGGCGCAAGCTATGTGCTGGCGGGAAGCTGCCGCAGCATGGGCACGCGGCTGGCCCTGTTTGTGGAGTTGGTCGACACCCGGACCAAGCACGTCTTGTGGGCGGAAAGCCTCAAGGCGGACGTCAATGACTTGTTCAGCACAGACGACGGCGTGATCGCCCGATTGGTTGCCTCCATCAGTGCCACGGTGATGACGCATCAGTTGCGTCGGGCTCGCAGCCAAGCCCTGCCGACCCTGGAAAACTACACGCTGCTGCTGGGCGCCATCGCATTGATGCACAGCAATGTGCTGCACGATTTCGATCACGCACGCAGCATGCTGGAGCACCTGATCGACCGTGGCCAGCGGCAGCCGCTGCCGTATGCCTACCTGGCGCACTGGTGGGTGCTGCGGTCATCCCAAGGCTGGTCCAGCGATCCAAAGCGCGATGCGCAAGCAGCCCTGGACTGCACCAAACGCGCGCTGGACAACGATCCCACCAACGCACTGGCCCTCACGATTGACGGCCTGGTGCATACCAACCTATTCCAGGACCCCGAATCCGCGCACATGAGCTATGAGGCGGCGATCCAATCCAATCCCAACGAGTCGCTGGCCTGGTTGCTCAAGGGCACCATGCATGCGTTCAAGGGCGAGGGAGACGTCGCCGTGCACGATACAGAGTTGGCGCTACGCCTGTCCCCCCTGGATCCGCTGAAGTACTACTACGATTCCCTGGCGGCGACAGCCGCCATGTCAGCTGGCAACTACGCGGGCGCGATACAGCTTGCGCAGCGCTCGCTACGCAGAAACAGGACGCACACTTCCACTTATCGGGCCATGGCGATTTCTCAGGCGCTGTCCGGTGATGTCGAGGCTGCACGAAGAACCATCGCCCAGCTGCTGCGATACGAGCCCGATTTCACGGTTTCCCAGTTCATCCGGCGCTCGCCCAGCAGCAAATACGCCGGCGGTCCCCAATACGCGCAGGCCTTGCGCACCGCCGGCGTCCCGGAGTAACTTCGCAGGCGGGTTTCACGGCATCAATGCATCTGCTCGTACCGCAACGCGGGCGCTACCGGTGGCAGCGTCGCCACGCGGTTGACCAGTTGGCGCACACCCCTGCAACGCGTCTTGGAGCACAGGCTGCGCACATGGCTGCGCACAGTCGACACGGCCAGCTTCATCTCCGCGGCGACTTGCGGGGCCGAGTGACCATGGCACAAGATTCCCAGGACCTGCTCTTCCGTGTTCGTCAAGCCATGGCAGCGAGCAAAAAAACAGAGCATCAGGGACTCGCAAACCGATGGCCGCTGGAACAGCAGAGCAGCTCGCACGGCAGGCAGGCCGGACTCGTTCTTTAGCGGCAGAACGGCCAGCGTGAGGCCCTCGCTGTCCAGATCGGACAAGGTGATCAGGCTGCGCTTGCCTTGCGCAACCCTGTTGATGGCCGCATGGAGTGTCTTGCTGTGATCCGGCCTGCGCGCTTGCAGTTGGTCGTGGTGAACGCTGAGCAAATGCGTGCGCGCCAATTCATGTCTGGCGGCCTGGTTGGCATGCAGGATCACGCCGTCCAGGCGCGTGACCAAAACGCCGTAGGCAAATTCGTCCATCAGCATGGACAAACCCCAGTCCAACCCGGAATGACCGTCAGTACAAAACCCCGCACCCGTGAAACCACGGCTTGAAAGTATGTCCATGATCTGCTCGCCCAACTTCGTTGTATGGTTCAAGCGTAGATAGCGCGGGCATCTTTGTGCAGTGAATGTAGACACGGTTCCAGTGAAAAATTCACAAGCGGACTATTCAGCCATGGCCAGCGATTCGCCCATGACCTTGGCAACGAATGCAAGCTGGACATGGGCCGCCCCCTTCACCAAGCGGTTGTCAGCCCCTGGCAGGGTTGCCGTCGAGGTGGGAAACACGATGTTGTCGCAATTGGAATACCAGCAGGTGAACAAGGCGTAGCGCCCAGGCGGCTCGCTTTGGCGCAGTTGCTGCAGCCAGCTGCTTTGCAAGCGCATCTGCGCCCCGTTGGTCACGTGGCTGAACTGCCCCAGCCAAGTCCCGCCATGCGGCGTGCCGATGGTGATGACGCGATGGACCCGGCCATCGTCGCCCACCGCACGCAGCCATGCCCGCGCTGCCAATCCGCCCATGCTGTGGCAGATCAGGACGGGCGGCTGGCCTGTGGCGGCAGCAACGCGCCGAACAGCGTCGTCGATGGCGCCAACATAGTCGTCGATCGAGCCGAACACCGGCTCGAGGCTGACAGCTAAGAATGCGCGATCTTGCGTGCGCAATTGCTCCAGCCAGGGCGTCCACAAGCCGCGATTGCAGACAAAGCCATGGATAAAAACCACACCGCGCCGACCGTTGGCGGGTAGATGGTCCGGCACGGCATTCGGCCAGAAGGGCTGGCGCCAACAAAACACACGCGGGGCTATGAGGGTTTCGCCCCACCACGCGCGCAAGAGATCAAGCCGGCTGGCTTGCGGCGCTGGATCGCCTCGGTTGAAGAATCGCAAAGCGACGAATTCAGTCCCGAGGAAGGCGGAGTAACCCAGAACGATGACCCCAAAGCCCATCAAGGCGGTAGCGCGCGAGCTTGGCCACCAAACGACAAGCCAGGCACTGGCGGCGAGCAACCCTGAAATCGTGGCGGCCTGGAGCAGGCGTGCCAGCATGCGAGGTTGCCGTGTCGTCAAGCCAGCACCACGTCCCGGCCGCCAGTGAGCCGTTTGGCCAAGCCTTGTGCCAGTCGATTCACCGTTCCGTAGATCGACAACTGAGGATTGGCGCCGATGCTGGTGGGAAAAATCGATCCGTCGTGCACCGAGAGATTGCCAATCTGCCAGTGCTGGCCATCGGGGCGCGTCACGCCCAGCATTTCGCTGGCCGCCATGCCGCATCCGCCCATGACATGGGCACTCACCATCTTGGTCAGCAAGGGCTTCATCGGCAACGCTAGCACGGCCGCTTTGGCTTGCTGCCACGTGGTGTAGGGCTGGGCCAGTTCATGCACCGGCAAGACCTCGCGCGCGCCTGCGGCAAACTGGATTTCCATCATGCTGAGCAACGCACGCCGCGCGCCATCCATGACGAAATCGGTCAGCGGATAGTCGAGTGCGGGCGAGCCGTCGCCACGCAGCTTGACCTGGCCGCCGGCGGCTTGGGCATGAAAGCCGTCGCGCAACAAGGCCAGCAGTACGTGGGTATGCGGGAACTGTTTGAGCAGTCGGGCTTGCGCCTGCCCATAGCCAGAGACGGTCGAGGCAAAAATCACGGGATGCAATGGCGGCGCTTCAAGCTTGAAGCCGATCGGGCCATCAATGGCCTGGGTTTCCAGAAAGTGATCGCTGTAGATCGTTTGGGGCGCGCCTTGCCACCCCTCGACCTTCTGGTCCATGACGGCCGCTGACATCACCACCGGATGCAAGAAGGTGCGGGCGCCGAGCCGGCGGTGCGGATCCGGCGCCTGCGAGCGAAGCAACACCGCCGGAGAGTTGATGGCACCCGCTGCAAGAACGTAGTGCTTGGCGACTATTCTGGTTGCTTGCGAATCGGCTCCAGCGGGCGCGCCATTGGCCTTGACGGCAACACAGCGCAAAGCTGCGGCCTGGCGATTAGCCAAGTCGAATTGCAGCGCGCGCGTTTCCACCAAGAGGGTGGCGCCCAGATCCAGGGCGGCCGGGATGGTGGTAACCAGCATGGACTGCTTGGCATTGGTCGGGCACCCCATACCGCAAGAGCCCAGGTTCCAGCAGCCTTTGACGTTGCGTTGGATGGCCGCAGCAGGGATGCCGAGCTTGCTGGCGCCGCGGCGCAACAGATCGTTGTTTTCGTTCGGAGGAGTCAGCCACACTCCGATATTCAGGCGCTGTTCAGCCTGCTGGAAGTAAGGTGCGAGCGCGTTGACGTTGTAGTCGGCCAGCCCAAAGTGATCTTGCCAGTATTGCAACGTCGGCGCGGGCGTTCGAAACGAACTGGTCCAGTTGACGGTGGTGGAGCCACCTACGCAGCGCCCCTGCAGGATATTGATGGCCTTGTCTTCGGTCTTGCGCGCTGCACTTTCCTGGTAGAGAGAGGGATATGCTTCCGCTTCCTGCTGGCGGAAGTCGGTGCTGCTTTTAAGAGGCCCTTCTTCGACGATGACAACCTGCAGGCCAGCCTTGCTCAGGAGTTCGGCCGTAATGCCCGCACCCGCACCCGAGCCGATGATGGCGACGTCACAGGTCAACTTCGCAGGTAATTTTCCGTGCGGCCCGCCGTACACCTTCCAGCCGCGTTTCAAACCTTCGCGGATCGGATCTTGCAAACTGCTCATGGGATCAAAAAGGGGTTCGTTGTCAAATTTTCAGCGGGCCAGGGTAGCCCAGCATTGGCCAGGCACTGGCGTGCGAGAAGTAGGCAGCACCCACGATGTCGTGCAAGGCCTGGTAGGCTTGCTGGCGAAGCGTGAGGGTCGAGGTTCGCATGGATTGCAGCGCTGCCTGAATCTCGGCAACGCTGGCATCGGGCCACCCGCGCGCGAGTCCCGCCACGCCCCAGCGGCCCGCCGCTGTATCCAATAGTGCCAATAGCTGCGAGAGTTCGGCCTGTGCGTGCGGCGGCAGCATCAAGGTGAGCGCGTCGACTCTATCCAACATGCCAAGGAGCGCAATACGCGCCGCGCCGGAGTCGCTGGGCAAGCTGCCGTCCAGCACGGCGCGACCGACCGCGGCGAACACGGTACGCCCTGCCGAACTGAGCTTTCCACTTTGCAGGCCGGGCTCCAACAGGGCTGCGGCACCGCCTGCGAGACCCAGTACGGCGGCAGATGCCAGACCGAGCTTTAGAAGGTTTCTTCTTTGCATGGATTGACTATCGCATGTGCCTGGGCGGCGGCACTAGAGCTTGGGGCCTAGATAATGCTCGGGTTTACTTGGGGGAAAGGCAATGACCTGAATGGATGCCGCACAGAGAATTCGTGCTTCTATGTCGGTGGTTGCAACACTTCGCAGCGACCGCAACACCGATCGCGCGCTGGATGACGCCGTGCTGGCGGTCAAACGCTTTCAGGCAAGTCGCTTCGAAGGCACCTATGCCGACTTGCTGGCTGGTCCGCCCTACCAGGACGCGGCGCGGTTTTTCCTGGAGGAGCTGTATGGCGACAAGGACTTTGCTGATCGCGATGCCCAGTTCGCTCGGATTGCGGGAACGATGCAGAAGTTGTTTCCCGAGCAAGTGGTGGCGACCGCCCTGGCATTGGCCGAGTTGCATGCGCTGACGGAGCAACTGGACCACGCCATGGGCCAAGCTTGGCTGGCGCCTGACGTCGCAGACGCTTCTTCAGGAGCGCGGCGCTATGTCCTCGCATGGCGCCTCGTCGATCAGCGCCCCATGCGAGAGTCGCAGCTGAACGTGGTGCTGGGCATTGGCCGCGATTTGGCACGGCTGACACGTGCACCAGGCCTTCGCCTGCTACTCAAGATGATGCGCGGCCCTGCATCGGCAGCGGGCATGGGATCGCTGCAGCGTTTCCTGGAAGCGGGGTTTGATACCTTCGGCGCCATGTCCAGGCACAGGAGCGGAGCAGAAGGCTTCCTGAACATCATCGAGGGGCGTGAATCCCGGTTGATCGCCCAATGGTTCGACGCAAGTCTTGTCGCGTGCGAGACGGAACTCGCCCAAACCCTAGGACAAGCCCGGTAACGTCGATACGGACTCTGCTCGCAGAATCGGTGGCACAAGGAGTTTGGCATGGAAAAGTTTTGGCTCAAGAGCTATCCCGCAGGCGTTCCGCATGAAGTCAACCCTGAGCAGTACCGCTCGTTGACGCATCTTCTGGAAGAGTCGTTCAAGAAGAATGCAGCAAGCCCGTTCTCGGTTTGCATGGAGCGCTGGATGTCGTATGCGCAGCTCGATGACCTCTCCGCCGCACTGGGTGCATGGCTGCAAGCACAAGGCCTGGAGCGCGGCGCGCGCGTGGCGATCATGCTGCCCAACATCCCGCAGTTTGCGGTGACGATGGCGGCCATATTGCGTGCCGGCTACACCTGCGTGAATGTGAACCCCCTTTACACGGCGCGCGAGCTGGAGCACCAGCTCAAGGACTCGGGTGCGACGACCATCGTGATCCTGGAAAATTTTGCCAAGACACTGGAAGAGGTGATCGACAAAACGCCTGTCAAGCATGTTGTGATGGCCTCCATGGGCGACCTGCTCGGTTTCTGGTTCGGTAGCTGGATCACCTTTGCTGTGCGGCACTTGGCAAAGATGGTGCCGGCCTACAAAATTCCGCTGACCAACGACCGCAAGGTCACGCCCTTCAATCGCGCCATTGCCGAGGGAACCTCCCTCACGCTCAAACCCGCGGAGGTTACGCTGGACTCGGTTGCGTTCCTGCAATACACGGGCGGAACGACGGGCTTGTCCAAGGGTGCCGTGCTGACGCATCGAAACATCGTTGCGGCCATTCTGCAAGCCGAGGCCTGGTTCACGCCTGCGCTCGCACGGGTCGGCGATATCAGGAAGGCCAACAACATTGCGGCGTTGCCGCTGTATCACATCTTCGCCCTGACGCTGGGGCTATTGACCATCCGCTGGGGAGCGCACTTGACGCTGATTCCCAACCCGCGCGATTTTGGCAAGTTCATCGAAGTGTTGAGGAAGCGGCCGTTCCATCTCTTCCCTGCGGTGAATACGCTGTTCAATGCGCTGCTGCAGCACCCGCAGTTCAAGACAATTGATTTTTCGCAGCTCTGCGTCTCGCAGGCCGGCGGCATGGCCGCTTCGGAAGGGACGGCCAAGGCATGGCTTGAAGCCACTGGTTGCCCGATGGTGGAAGGCTGGGGCATGAGCGAAACGTGTGCCATCGGCACGAACAATCCCGTCACGAATAAGGATTTCTCCGGAACGATTGGCCTGCCATTGCCCAGCATTGACATTTCGATCAAGGACGACGAAGGGAACTCCGTGGCGCAGGGCGCGCCCGGCGAAATTTGCATTCGCGGCTTGAATGTGATGACCGGCTACTACAACCAGCCTGAAGAAAATCTGAAAGCCTTTACGGCCGACGGCTTCATGCGTACGGGTGATATCGGCGTCATGGATGAGCGCGGATATACAAAGATCGTTGACCGCAAGAAGGACATGATACTGGTCAGCGGCTTCAATGTATTCCCCAATGAACTGGAGAATGTCATTTCCCTGTGTCCCGGCGTTGTGGAGTGCGCCGCCATTGGTATCGCCGATGAGAAGCAGGGAGAAGCGATCAAGGTATTCGTCGTCAAGAACGATGCAGGGCTGACAGAAGACGACGTCGCGAAATATTGCCAGCAGCATCTGACCGGATACAAACGCCCCAAGTACATCGAGTTCCGCGACGACTTGCCCAAGACCAATGTCGGCAAAATCCTTCGCCGCGAACTGCGCGCCGGCAAGTAAACCCTGCTTGATTTCGGACTGGGGCGCGCCGTGCAAGGTTCTGACGTACTCCCGACCGGAATCACGGTTTTCGAACGCGGCTGGCTGTCGGCCAACAACATATTGATTGTCGGACCTCACGGTACGGCGTTGATCGACAGCGGCTATTGCAGCCATGCGGCACAAACGGTCGCATTGGTTCGGCAATCATTGGGCGAGAAACCACTAGACAGGTTGCTCAACACGCATTTGCACAGCGATCACTGCGGAGGAAACGCGGTGCTGCAGCAGAGTTTTCCCAATTTGCAAACCTGGATCCCGCCTGGCCAGGCGGCCTTTGTTCGGGAGTGGGATCCGTACGCCTTGAGTTACGTGCCGACCGGCCAGGAATGCCCGCCGTTTCGGCTCGATGGTCTGCTACAGCCCGGCGCCGAGTTGGTGCTTGGGGATCATCTGTGGCAAGTGCATGCCGCACCGGGGCATGATCCTCACTCCGTCATTCTGTTTGAACCTGAAGCGCGCGTACTGGTTTCTGCCGACGCGCTGTGGCAAAACGGCTTTGGTGTCGTATTCCCGGAATTGGAAGGCGAACGTGCCTTTGAAGAAGTTGCCTCCACGCTCGATCTGATTGAGTCCTTGATGCCGCGCATAGTGATCCCAGGCCACGGCGGCGTCTTTGACGACGTCACTCAAGCGCTGGCGCTGGCGCGCAAACGACTCGATAGCTTTATACGTAATCCGCAAAAGCATGCCCAACATGCGGCCAAAGTGCTGTTGAAGTTCAAGCTACTTGAGTTGCAGGACGTGGCATATCCAGTATTGGCGCAATGGGCTGAAGATACTGCCTATTTCCGCTTGGTGCGGGAGCGCTATTTCCCCGAACGAGGAATGCAAGCGTGGATTGAGCAATTGACAGAAGATCTCGTGCGCGTCGGCGCTGCGCAGCGGGACGCGGATCGCGTGCTCAACGCTTGAAGCAGAGATCACGGTAAGCGTCCGGCCATCCCCTTCTTGAATCCGGCCGTCTAAGCGGCAACGATGGTGTCCACCAAGGAATTTAGGTGGACACCATGAAGGACTCCAAGAGGATCGTGCGGCGTCGTCACAGCGCCGAACTCAAGGCGCAGGTTCTGAGCGAATGCTCGCAGCCCGGAGCGTCGGTGGCGAGCGTGGCGCTGTCGCACGGGATCAACGCCAACGTCGTGCACAAGTGGCGCCGCCTCGCAGGCGCTGTGCCCTTGCCGGTTGCCAGATTCGTACCCGTGGCATTGCCTGCGCCGAGTTGCGAAGTGCCAGCGGACATTCGGCTGGAACTGCGCCGAGGCGCAACAAGCATGACCATCACCTGGCCGGTTGGGGCGGCTGTGGATTGCGCGGCCTGGATGCGCGAGCTGCTGCGGTGATCCGGGTCGAAGCCATATGGCTTGCCATCGATCCGCTGGACATGCGCTCGGGAACTGAAGCAGCGCTGGCCCGCGTGGTCCACGTCTTTGGCTCGGCGCGCCCGCACCACGCGTACCTGTTCGCCAACCGGCGGGCCAACCGGATGAAGGTGCTGGTGCACGACGGCATTGGCGTCTGGCTGGCCGCCCGGCGCCTGAACCAGGGCAAGTTCGTCTGGCCCAAGGACTCTGGTGCCACGCTGGCGCTCACCCGCGCGCAGCTGGACGCCCTCGTGCTGGGCCTGCCCTGGCAGCGCATCGGTGAGGCTGGCGTCATCACCGTTCTGTAGAGCTGGGCAATTGGCGCAAATGCCGATGCGCAAGCGCGCATGCATTGGCATCATCGCTCCTCGTGATCGACGAAGCACAAATCCAGGACCTTGACGCGCAGCAACTGCGCCAGGTGGTGCGCACCCTGATCGCCGATATGGCCGGCAAGGACGCCCAGATCGCCGTCAAGCAGGCCTTCATCGACAAGCTCACCCACGAGATGGCGGTGCTCAAGCGGCTGAAGTTCGCGGCCCAGTCCGAAGCGTTCAACGCCGAACAGAGAAGCTTGCTGGAAGAAACCATCGACACCGATCTGGCCGCCCTGGCCGCCGAGATCGAGCAAGCGGACGCGCCGCCTCAGGACAAGGACGACAAACAAAAGCCCAAGCGCCAGGCGCTGCCCGAGCAGCTGCCGCGCCGGGAGATCCACCACGAGCCTGAGAACACCACCTGCGCCTGCGGCTGCCAGTTAAAGCGCATCGGCCAGGACGTGGCCGAGAAGCTGGACTACGTGCCCGGGGTGTTCACCGTGGAGCGGCACATCCGCGGCAAATGGGTCTGCGCCAAGTGCGAAACCCTGATCCAGGCGCCCGTACCGGCGCACATCATCGACAAGGGCATTCCCACCGCGGGCCTGCTGGCCCAGGTGCTGGTGGCCAAGTACGCCGATCACCTGCCGCTGTACCGGCAGGAAGCGATCTTTGGTCGCGCCGGCCTGGCGCTGCCTCGCTCGACCCTGGCGCAATGGGTCGGCCAATGCGGCGTGCAGTTGCAGCCGCTGGTGGATGCTCTTCGCAGCGAGCTGCTGCGCCACAGCGTGCTGCACGCCGACGAGACGCCGGTGGCGATGCTCAAGCCGGGCAACCGAAAGACCCACCGCGCCTACTTATGGAGCTACTGCACTACCAGCTACAACCCGACCCGCGCCGTGGTGTTCGACTTCGCCGACAGCCGCGGCGGCCAGCATGCCCGCGCCTTCCTGGGCCTGCCCGGGGAAAGCGGCTGGCATGGCAAGCTGGTGTGCGACGACTTCAGCGGCTACAAGGCCTGCTTCGAGATGGGCGTGACCGAGGCAGGCTGCCTGGCGCACGCGCGGCGCAAGTTTCACGAGCTGTGGGTCAATCACCACAGCACGATCGGCGAGCAGGCGCTCAAATTCTTCATACAGCTGTATGACGTCGAGCGCGAAGTGCGTGAACTGGGTGCCCCCGAGCGAAAACGAATACGGAAAGAGCAAAGCCGCCCGCTGGCCGATGCGCTACACCTGTGGCTCACGCAGCAGCGCCTGAAGGTGCCCGACGGGTCGGCCACGATCAAGGCCATCGACTACAGCCTGAACCGCTGGACGGCGCTGACGCGCTACATCGACGACGGCGACCTGCCCGCCGATAACAACTGGGTGGAGAACCAAATCCGCCCGATCGCCACCGGCAGGAAGAACTGGCTGTTCGCCGGATCGCTTCGTGCGGGCCAGCGCGCCGCGGCGATCATGAGCCTCGTGCACTCGGCACGGCTCAATGGACACGACCCCTACGCCTACCTGCGCGATGTCCTTGAGCGGCTACCCACGCAGCCGGCCAGCCGAATCAACGAGCTGCTGCCCCACATCTGGCGGTCAACCCAGGCGCTGAGCTGAAATCGCGCCGTCGTCAAGACGGGATCACCGCGCGCTTACACTCCATCCGAGTATTCGAAGATCGAGCGGATGGTGGACACGCGCGATCCAGCAACCATTTCAGGTTCGGCCTGGACTAAGAACCTTGATTGCACCTTCAAAAATCCTCCGCCGGATCGGATTGCGAGAGCAGTCGCGTTGACGTGCGCAGACACAACTCACAATCTTAAGGTTTTGAGTGCGGGTGGCGACTACTTCATACCTCGCGGCAGCATGAAAAATGAGCCGCCCTACTGTTTGGTGAAGAGCTCAGGGAAGGCTGCCTCA
>DATILI010000135.1:0-20171 GCA_035476635.1 Burkholderiaceae bacterium
TTGGTTCCGTCCGGCCGCCATATGCCCTTGAGCGCGAGCGTATTCCAGCCCGTGCCGTTGCCGTCGGCCAGGGTGCCGGCACCGTTCTGGCGCTTCCGGTCCTTGGCGTAGTCGTACAGGCTGGCGGCCACCTCCCAGTCGAACGTCCCTTGGGTATTGCTCTTGACCGACAGGCCATGCATGAAATGGGTCATGCTCTCGTTGGTCAGCGCAAAGTCGCCAGCGGTGAGCGCGGTGAAGGAGCGTCCGTCGATATTGACCACACCGCTGGTCACGGGCTGCCCTGCGGCATTGCGCAGATAGGATGCGGGCCGCCCCTCGGACGTGTTTTGCCAGACGCCCAGGGTGTAGGCCGCGCGCACTTGCGCACCGAGGTCGTAGCTGAGCTTGGCCTTGATATGGTCCTGTTTCGTGTGGTATTCGGTGCCCGTGCCCAGCACGTAGATCGGCGCGTTGGCGTTGTTCCTGTCGGCCACCGCGCCCGTCACCGGCGTGCCCGCGCTGCCCGGTGTGCCGGAACCCAGCACCCGCGTCGCAAACGTCAGCGGCTGGCCATGGCTGTCGGTATGGTTGAAGTTCAGGAACCAGGCCCAGTCGCCGCTCCTGTTGCCCACCGAGGTGCTGGCCTGCCAGGCGCGGTAGGTGGTGGTGGTGTTGTACAGCTCGAACGGCTGCGACACGTAGCCGACCTTGGCATGCGCCTCGAACTGGCTGGGCATGCGCGTCACATAGTCCACCACCGCGCCCACCGAATTGCCGGGATAGGCCGCCGAGAACGGGCCGTACATCACGTCCACGCGATCGATCTCTTCCGGCGTGACCAGGCCCCAGCGCGGCGGGAAGCTCAGCCCCCCTACCCCGTTGCCCAGGTAGTTGGACAGCAGGATGCCGTCGGCATAGACCGCCGATCGCGCGCTGTTGCCGGTGCCCGAGGCGCGGCTGGAAAGAATGGCGTGGTTGTAGTCGCCGATATAGCGTTTGCGCACCAGCAGGCTGGGGAAATACTTGAGCGCATCTTCGCTGTCGGTGGCATTGATGGTCTGTTCAATCTGCGCACGCGTCACCCCCTCCATCGTGGTCGGAATCTGCGTGGGCAATGAAGTCGGCTGGCCGCCGGTGATGGTGACGATGCCCAGTTCCTTGGCCGGTGCATCGACGAGCACCGTTTGGGCCTGGGTGGAAAAAGCGAAGGGGAAGGCCACGGCAAAGGCCATGGCCATGCGGTTCTTGCGCACGGGGAAAACTCCTGAAATCAAGCAAGCCAGCGGTCAGCCCGGAGTCACCGGGCATGAACACCATGAAATTGACGGTTCAGGAGAAAGCGGGTGGCCCGCGCGCGGGCAGCGGCGCGGCCGTGAGCCACGCGATATGCGCCGCCGCGATCGGCTGCAGCACGTAGGCAAGTGCTTGCTGGGGCTCGGCCTTCGCGCGCGCGGCAGGTGGCGGAGTGCCGACGGTGGCGCACAAAGGGCAATCCAGCGTGTGGCTGGCCACTTCCTTGACGCCATCGCTGGTCTTGACCAGCACCTTCATGGCGCCCGTGCTCGTGCAGATCAGCTCCATGGCCTGGGGATTGACCATGGGCGAGGCCACGGCAGCACCGATGGACAGCACGAACCACGCCAGCACGAGGCGAGCGAGGTTCCGGGCGGTGCGCAGGCGATGCATGGCCGGGATTATCGCAGGGACACTTGGCACCTGGCTTTGCAAGCCCGGGATGACAGCCAGGCAGCTAGAACTTCGGCGCCCGGCGCTCGCGCAGGGATGCCACGCCTTCGCGCACGTCGGGCCCGCCAAAGCCCATGAACTCGAGTGCGAGTGAGGCGTCGAAGGCCGGGCCGGCCTGGCGCAGCCAGTTGTTGAGCGCGTACTTGGTCCAGCGGATCGCGGTTTGCGAGCCGCTGGCCAGCTTGTCGGCCACTTCATAGGCCTTGGGCAGCAACTCGTCTTCATTCACCGCCAGCGACACCAGGCCGATGCGCTCGGCCTCTTCGCCGCTGACCGGCTCGCACAGCATCAGGTAGTACTTGGCCTTGGCCATGCCGCAAAGCAGCGGCCAGATGATGGCGGCATGGTCGCCCGCGGCCACGCCCAGGCGCGTGTGGCCGTCGACGATCTTGGCGGTCTTGGTAGCGATGGAGATGTCGGCCAGCAAGCCCGCCACCAGCCCAGCGCCCACGGCCGGGCCATGCATGGCGCTGACGATGGGCTTGTCGCAGTTGATCACGTTGTAGACCAGGTCGCGCGCTTCCTTCCACACGCGCGTGCGCACGGCGAAATCGTCGGCCATGTCCTGCACCAGCGCCAGATCGCCGCCGCCCGAGAAGCCCTGGCCCTCGCCGCGCAGGACGGCGCAGCGCACCGAGTCATCGGCGCTGACGTCGCGCCAGATCTCGCAGAGCTCCCAGTGGCCATCATGGCCGGCCGTGGGCAGCTTGCCGTTGAGTGCCTTCATCTGGATGTCGAGCACGGCGCCGTCCGCGCCGCGGCGCGTGAGGTTGAAGGTTTTGTAGCGTGAGTAGTCCATGGTGATGAGGGGTGTTGTACGCTTGGCGGAATGCGAAGCTTATTCCACCTCGCCTTCAATGTGACCGACCTTGACGTGGCGCGCCGCTTTTACGGCGGCGTACTCGGCTGCGCCGAAGGCCGCAGCACCGACACCTGGGTCGATTTCGATTTCTTCAGCCACCAGATCTCGCTGCACCTGGGCGAGCCCTTCAAGACCGCGCGCACCGGCCACGTGGGCGATGTGCTGGTCCCCATGCCGCACTTCGGCCTGGTGCTGGCGCTGCCGGATTGGCAGGCCATGGCGCAGCGCCTGCAAGACGCCGGCACCGAGTTCGTGCTCCAGCCACAGGTGCGCTTTGCGGGCGAGCCCGGCGAGCAATGGACGATGTTCTTTTGCGACCCGTTCGGCAATCCGATGGAGATCAAGGGCTTTCGTTCGCTGGAAACGCTTTACACGGCCTAAACTCCCGGGACCTCAACGTTTCCGGAGTCAACGACCATGGGCCGACCGCTGCTAGAAGAATCCCGCGTCGATCCGGCCATCCGCGCCAAGCTCGGCCAACGCCACGCGGACATCGTCCGCGAGGTCGAGGCGGCCTGCGCAGCCCATCCGCTGGTGGTCGTGGGCATGGGGATCAACCCTTTCCCGCGCAAGGCACGCAAGCTGCTCGACGACGCCGGCGTGCCCTACCACTACCTGGGCTACGGCAACTACTTGAGCCTCTGGCGGCGGCGCCTGGCGCTCAAGATGTGGAGCGGTTGGTCCACCTTTCCCATGGTGTTCGTCAAGGGCGTGCTGATTGGCGGCTATTCCGAACTGGAGAAGCTGCACGCCAGCGGCGAACTGAAGACGCGGCTGCAATGAGGGCGCCATGAAGCTGCGCGCGCTCGCCGCCATCGGACTCGGCCTGGGTTTTTCGGCCTGCGCAGTGCATGCCGTGCAAGACTGCGAACTGAACGGACAGAACGTCAATCCGGCGAATGGCTCCACCACCCAGGGCAAGACGGGAATGATGCGCTGCAAGGACCGCGACAGCGGCGTCCTGCAACGTGAACAGGAGCTGCAGGACGGCAAGTTCATGGGCCTCGTGCGCTTCTATCAGAACGGCAAGCTGCTCAAGGAGCACAGCGTCAACGAACGCGGGAACCAGCACGGCCGTTCGCGCGAGTTCGGCCCGAACGGGCAGGTACTGCGCGAGACCAGCTACGACAACGGCAGCGCCATCGGCCTGGCCCGCAGCTTTCATCCCAACGGCCAGCTGCGCCGCGCCGCATTCCACGCACAGCCCGGCGGCGAACAGGCCTATGCGGAATTCACCGAGCGCGGACAGCTGCGCGAATTGCGCTGCGGCGAAAAGCCGCTGCTGGTGCCGGCCGCCGACGATGCGAAATGGTGCGGCTTCGGCGGCAACAGCCAGATCGAGTTCTTCGGCAACGATGGCACCGTGCGTGCACGTGCGACCTTTGCACAAGGCAAGCGCTTGCGCCACGAAATGCTTTTTGACAACGGAAAACCCAGTCATCAGGAAGAGCTTGCAGGCAGCCAGCGAATCGAGCGCAACTTCTGGCCCGAAGGCGGCAAGCGCAGCGAAGTGCTTTGGGCGCTCGTCGAGCGCGGTGCGCTCAAGGAGCGCGAACAGGAATTCGCTCAAAACGGCACGCTCGTGCGCGAGCGGCGCTGGGCCAACGGCGAGCCGCAGAGCGACCACGCGTTCTACCTGAACGGCCAGCCGCGCAGCAAGGCGGAGTACAGCGGCCAGGGCGCGGCGCGTGCACTGAAGATCAGCGAATTCCACGACAACGGGGTCCTCGCGCGCGAAGGCCGCTTCGCCCTCGCTGGGCGCCAAAGCCAGACGCCGGTGGGCAGCCACAAGCGCTACGACACCAAGGGCAATGCCGTTGCCGAGTCGATCTACGACGACAAGGGCCGCATCACGCGCGAACGCAGTTGGGATGAATCGTCCAAGCTCCTGCGCGACGACGAAGTATTCGAAGACGGCTCTCGCAAGGCCTACGCGCGCTAGCGGGCACCAGTGCAGCGCCTATGGCGCGGCAGCCACCTCGGCCTTCATGCCGGAGGCCCGCCATTCCGGAAAGCCGCCGCGAAACCAGTGCACCTTGGTAAAGCCCGCCTTGATCGCCGCGGTGCTGGCCTTGAAGCTCTTCCAGCACTCCGCACCGTTGCAGGCGAAGATCAGTGGCGCGGCGCGGTCGGTGCCAAGTTGCGCCACGTCGAACTGGTCCAGCGCGGGATTGAAGTCGGCGTCCTTGGCACTCTTCTCAACATAGGGGATGAGCTTGGCGCCGCCGACGTGGCCGGCCTTGAACTCGGCATCGGTGCGCGTGTCGATATAGCGGGCGCCGCGCTCCAGCATTTGTGCCACGGCGCTCGCGTCCACCACCGTCGCCCCGGGCAGGCTGCGCGGCGTGAAATAGCCGAGCGTCGATACGTAGCTGAAGTCCTTGGCCGTCAAGTCCATCACCTTCACGCCTTCGGTCCCTGCCACGCTCGCGGCGAGTGCCGGGACCAGTGCAGCGCGCAGCGCTTCCGCGCCGGGCTTGGTGCCATCCTTGATGGCCACGCTCATCGCCGGCGCGGGCTTGGATTCCATCACCAGCTTGAGTGGCTCGCCGGCGGCGATCCAGCGGTCGAACAGCGCGCGCTCGACCGCCACCACATCGCAGCGGCGAACTTGCAGGCAGGGTAGCAAGGCCTCCTGGTAGCGCGTTTCGTAGAGCGAGCTGAAATGGCGCTTGAGCGTGGTGTTGGCCGCGTTGAGCTCGCCGCGCACCAGATAGGTCACCAGGCTGTCTTGCTGCGGCATGCCCAGGCGCTTGCCCGCGGCCTGCGCAAGATTGCCCACCGGGCTGTCCTTGGGCGCCACCAAGACGGCCTGCAAGGGCCGGTTCAGCCCCAGCACGGGCGTGTAGCCGTAACGTACGGCGCTACCCACCACATGGGCCGGCGCAATGTAGATGTCGTGAATGCGTGCGCGCGTCGTGCCCAGATCGGCTGTTGCGTCGGTGGACATCTGCACCGTCGATTCGGTCACTCCCCCCTTGCGCAGCGCCTGCTCGATGGCTGCCTTCCAGTTCATGTAGACCACCACGCGCGATTGTTCCCCCTGGTCGCCCGGATTCACCAACACCTTGGTTTGCGCCATGGCCGGAGAGACCCCACCGACCAGCAGCGCCGCCAAGACCAGCACTTGCAAATTGGGGAAAGAGAAGGCGGATCGAATCAGCATGCGTTGTGCCCTGTCTCGAGGGTCGTTGACTTGTTGGCTGGAATCTAACATCGGGCTCGACCATCGCCTGCCGGCGCGCGACCAGCGGCCGCGCTTACCCGCCAGGCGGGTCCGCGCTTGTAGGCGCTGTCCTACGCGTTCAGGCGCTTGCACTGCCTAGTCGCCGGCGCCATCGATTGCTATGGTGAAGGACCATGAATTTTGCAAGCATCCTGTGCCCTTCCTGCGCGCTGTTTTTCGACTTCGATGGCACCCTGGTGGATCTGGCTCCGCAGCCCGACGCGGTCGTGATGCCGCCCGAGTTGACGCCAACACTCGGGGCACTGGCTGATTACCTGGGCGGCGCCGTTGCGGTGATCTCGGGGCGGCCGATCGATCAGATTGACCAGTTTTTCTCTCCCTTGCGCTTGCCGGTTGCCGGTGTGCATGGCGCCGAGCGGCGCAGTGCCGACGGCGCGCTCAGCCTGCTGAACACCCACTCATTGGAGCAGGTGCAGCAAGCGGCCGTTGCGCTGGCCGGCATTCACCCCGCGTTGCATGTAGAACACAAACGCGGCTCGATTGCCCTGCACTACCGCCAGGCACCCGAGCTGGAAGGCGCCTGCCATGCCGTCATGCAGGCGGCAGTGGCCGATTCGCCAGGGCTGACCTTGTTGCGCGGGAAGATGGTGTTCGAAGCCAAGCCAGGCGACGCCAGCAAGGGCCACGCCATCGAGGCGTTCCTGCGGGAAGCCCCGTTTGCCAGCCGCACACCGGTATTCGTCGGCGACGACTTCACCGATGAGGTGGGTTTTTGCACCGTGCAAAACCGCGGCGGGCTCGGCGTCAAGGTAGGCGCGGGCGCCAGCGCCGCATGGCACCGGGTGGAAAGCCCCGCGGTATTGCGCCACGAACTCGGCCAGGCTGTTCTGGCAAAAACCGGCAAGGCCACCCCATGAACCAGCCCACCCTTCTCACTGCGGCGGATGCCCCCGGTTCGCTGCTCGCCAATCTCAATCTGGGCGTTCTGGGCAACTGCGCCTACAGCGCACTGGTCGACGCGCGCGGGCACATCGTCTGGTGTTGCTTGCCGCGCTTTGACGGCGATCCGGTGTTCAATGCCTTGCTCGACCCAAGCCCGACGGGCAGCCTCTGGGCTTTCGAAGTGGAGAACTTCGCGCGCAGCGAGCAGAACTACGAGCCCAATACCGCCATCCTCAAGACCCGCCTGTATGACACCCAGGACCAGGCGATCGAGATCACCGACTTCGCGCCGCGCTTTCTCAGCCACGACCGCATCTTCCGCCCATTGACGCTGGTGCGCCGGGTCAAGGTGATCGCCGGCACGCCCCGTGTTCGCGTGCTGCTGCGCCCGCGCTTTGACTGGGGCCGCCAGACGCCCGTGCTCACGCTGGGCAGCCACCACATCCGCTACGTCGGCCCCACGCAGGCCTTGCGCGTGACCAGCGATGCGCCGCTGAACTATGTGCTGGCCGAAACCTTCTTCGTGGTGGACCGGCAGATGAACTTCATCTTCGGCCCCGACGAAACGCTGATGGGCGGCATTGAGGACACGGCCCGCACATTCGAGCAGGAGACCGCGAGCTACTGGCGCACCTGGACGCGCCGCCTGGCGATTCCGCTGGAATGGCAGGATGCGGTGATCCGCGCGGCGATCACACTGAAGATGTCGCTGTTCGAGGACACCGGCGCCATCGTCGCGGCGATGACCACTAGCATTCCCGAGGCGCCGAACAGCGGCCGCAACTGGGACTACCGCTTCTGCTGGCTGCGCGACGCCTTCTTCGTGGTGCGCGCCCTCAACAGCCTCTCCGAAGTCGGCACCATGGAAGACTACCTGCGCTGGCTCAACAACGTGGTGGTGCGCTCGGGCGGCGGCCACATCCAGCCGCTGTACGGCATCGGCCAGGAAGAACGCCTGCCCGAAGCCGTGCTGGAGCACCTGCCGGGCTACCGCGGCATGGGGCCGGTGCGCGTGGGCAACCAGGCCCAGGAGCATTTCCAGCATGACGTCTACGGCAACATCGTGCTGGGGGCATCACAGGCGTTTCATGACCAGCGGCTCTTTCGCCGTGCCGGCAAGACAGAGTTCACTTACCTCGAAGCCGTGGGCGAGCAGGCCTTTCGCGTCTACGACCAGCCCGATGCGGGCATGTGGGAGCTGCGCACGCGCGCGCGCATCCACACGTCGTCGGCACTCATGGGCTGGGCCGCGTGCGACCGGCTGGCCAAGGTGGCCGGCACGCTCAAGCTACCCGATCGCATCCGCCACTGGCGCGAACGCGCGGATGTGATTCGCGAACGCATCCTGCGCGAGGCCTGGAGCGACAGCCGCCAGGCGTTCGCCGAAAGCTTCGGCGGCAAGGACCTGGACGCCAGCGCGCTGCTGATGGCCGAGGTGGGATTCATCGACCCCAACGACGCGCGTTTTATCTCGACCGTGGACGCGCTGGAAGCCTCGCTGTGCGACGGGCCCTATATGCGGCGCTACGAGGCGCCCGACGATTTCGGCAAGCCCGAGACCGCCTTCAACATCTGCACCTTCTGGCGCATCGATGCACTCGCGCGCATCGGCCGCAAAGGCCAGGCGCGCGAAATCTTCGAAGTCATGCTGGCCGGGCGCAACCCGCTGGGCCTGCTGTCGGAAGACACGCATCCGGTCACTGGCGAAATGTGGGGCAACTTCCCGCAGACCTATTCGATGGTCGGCCTGATCAATGCGGCGGTGCGCTTGTCCGCGCCGTGGGACACCGTCATATGAGCACCGCCTAGCGCGGAGCAATTCAATGAGCCGCCTCGTCGTCGTCTCCAACCGGCTCGCCGACCCACGCAAGGTGGCGGCCGGCGGCTTGGCGGTGGCGCTGGCTGAAGTGCTCAGCGGCACTGGCGGCCTCTGGTTCGGCTGGAGCGGCAAGATCGTCGAACCGGCCGAAGGCGGCAAGCCCGGCGAAGGCGAGGTGCACACCACGCGGGCCGGCCCGGTCACGCTCGTCACCATGGACTTGTGCCGCGAAGACCACGACGCCTATTACCTGGGCTATTCGAACGGCGTGCTCTGGCCGGTCTTTCACTACCGGCTGGATCTGGCCGATTTCGACGCGGGCTACATCGCAGGCTACCACCGCGTGAACCAGCTGTTTGCACGCAAGCTGCTGCCGCGACTGAAAGCCGACGACGTGATCTGGATTCATGACTATCACCTGATCCCACTGGCGGCGGAGCTGCGGGCGCTGGGCTGTGTCAATCGCATCGGCTTTTTCCTGCACATACCGCTGCCGCCGCCACTGATCCTGGCGGCGATTCCGGGTCATGACTGGCTGGTGCGCGCGCTGTTCGCCTACGACTTGATCGGCTTTCAGAGCAAGGCCGACTACCAGCACTTCTGCAGCTACGCGGAATCCGAAGCCCACGCCCAGAACCTCGGCGGTGGGCGCTGGCGCGCATTCAGCCGCACGCTGCATGCGGGCGCGTTCCCGATCGGCATCGACGTGAAGGAGTTCGAAGGCCTGACCGAGGCAACCGAGGGCCGCGAAATGTTTGAGCGCATGCGCCACGAGTACTCGCGCCGCAAGCTGCTGGTGGGCGTGGACCGGCTGGACTATTCCAAAGGCCTGCCGCAGCGCATGCGTGCGTTTCGCGAGTTGCTGCGCAAGCACCCCGAGACGCACAACAGCGCAACACTGATCCAGATCGCCTCGCCCAGCCGGGAGGACGTGAACGCCTACACGGACATCCTGCACGAGCTGGAAAGCCTGTGCGGCTCGATCAACGGCAACTATGGCGATCTGGAGTGGATGCCGGTGCGCTTCATGCACCGCACGGTCGCACGCAAATCATTGCCAGGCTTGTACCGCGCGAGCCAGGTGGCGCTGGTGACGCCGCTGCGCGACGGCATGAACCTGGTGGCCAAGGAGTTCGTGGTGGCACAGGACGCGGCCGACCCGGGTGTGCTGGTACTGTCGCGCTTTGCCGGCGCGGCCGAGCAGCTGAAGGAAGCCATGCTGGTCAATCCCTACGACACCGAAGGCACGGCGCAGACGATTCAGCTGGCGCTGCAGATGCCGCTGGAGGAGCGCCGCGTACGGCATCAGGCGCTACTCTCGACCATCCGCCGCTATGACGTGCACTGGTGGTGCGAGAGTTTCCTGGGCACGCTGGCCGAGACCCGTTCGGAGGTCAGCGGCACCTCGTGGCTGCAGCTTTGACGCCGATCAGGCCAGTGGCGCAATCTCCTGCTCGATCGCCCCGAACACGCTCTGGCCGTCCTTGCCCTTCATCTCGATGCGGATGGTGTCGCCGTACTTCATGAACTCGGTCGTGGGCTTGCCGTCCTGGATGGTTTCGATGGCACGCTTTTCGGCGATGCAGCTATAGCCTTTGGGCCACTCCATGCGGCCGTTGGTTTCCACGCCCTTGTTGCTGACGGTGCCCGAGCCGACGATGCTGCCGGCGCGCACGTTGCGGGTCTTGGCGATGTGGGCGATCAACTGGCCGAAGTGAAAAGTCATTTCCGGGCCGGCCTCGCACATGCCGACCTTGCGCCCGTTCCAGGTACTCTGGATGGTCAGGTGCAGGCGGCCCTTGTCCCAGGCGTCACCGACTTCGTCCAGCGTCACGGCCACGGGGCTGAAGGCGGTGGCGGGCTTGCTCTGGAAAAAGCCGAAGCCCTTGGCCAGTTCGGCCGGAATCAGGTTGCGCAGCGAGACATCATTGGCCAGCATCACGAGGCGGATGCCTTCAAGCGCTTGCTCGGGGGTGGCGGTCATCGGCACGTCGCCGGTGATCACGGCGATCTCGGCCTCGAAATCGATGCCAAAGGCTTCCGACGGGCAGCGCACGTCATCGCAGGGGCCGATGAAGTCGTCGCTGCCGCCCTGGTACATCAGCGGGTCGGTATAGAAGGTGTCGGGCACATCGCTCTTGCGCGCGGCACGCACCAGTTCGACGTGATTGATGTAAGCCGAGCCGTCGGCCCATTGGTAGGCGCGCGGCAGCGGCGCCATGCACTGCGCCGGATCGAACGGAAAAGCATGGCGCGCCTTGCCGTTGTTCAGCGTCTCGTACAGGTCCTGCAGCTGCGGGCTCAGGAAGTTCCAGTCATCCAGAACCTGCTGCAATTTGCTGGCAATGCCGGTCGCATAATGGGCTGAACTCAGGTCGCGAGAGACTACGACCAACTGGCCGTCGCGCGAACCATCCTTGTAAGTGGCAAGTTTCATGGAAGCATTGTCCCCGTCAAAGTGGATTGAAGAGCTGCCGGTTTGCAGCCAAAATTACGCATTGTTAAACTGATTTAACTAAACGAAACGATCAGAATTCTAATTCAAATGGACAAAGAGCGCGCGGGAATCCAGTCGGTTGAGGTGGGATTTGCTTTGCTGGAGGTGTTGGCACAAGCCAAGGGCGCCCTGATGCTGCGCGACCTCGCGGCTGCGGCGGGCATGAGCGCTGCCAAGGCGCACCGCTATCTGGTGAGCTTTCAGCGGCTTGCGTTGGTGACACAGGATGCAAGCTCGACGCGCTACGACCTGGGCCCTGCCGCACTCAAGTTAGGGCTCGCTTCACTGTCGCGACTCGATGCGGTGAAGCTGGCGCGCGAGCGTGTGAACGGCCTGATGGAACAGATCGGCCATACGCTGGCACTGGCGGTGTGGGGCAACCACGGCCCGACCATCGTGCATTGGGAGGAATCGCCCGAGGCCGTTACCGTCAACCTGCGCCTGGGTGACGTGATGCCGCTGTTGTCGTCCGCCACCGGACGCTGTTTCGCCGCCAACGTGCCGCGCGAAGCCATCGCGCCCATGCTGGAAATCGAAATGGCGCGTGCCCAGAAACTGGGCCGTACCGACGTGCCCCGCAGCATGGATGAAGTGGATGCGCTGCTGGCTGAGGTGCGCCAGCGCGGCGCCGCGCGCGTGGTCGACACCTTGCTTCCGGGTATCGTGGGCTTTTGTGCGCCGGTGTTCGACGCCGATGGCCACATGGTGCTGGGCATGGTGACGCTGGGCTCGGTTGCAAGCTTCGACCCGGCCTGGGACGGAGCGGTCGACAAGCCCTTGCGTGCCGCCGCGGCGCAGCTGTCCAGCGACCTGGGCTACAGCGGCTGAGCATGCCCGGGCCCGGAATTCCCCGGCGGCCGTTGCTGGCCTTGAGCACCGCCGTCCTGCTGGCTCATCTCGCCGTGCTGCAAACCGCGCCGGCGATTCTGGATGCGCCGGATCCCGCCACCAAACGGGCCTGGACCACGCGCACGATCGTGCTGAACCCGGTGTCGGCTGCAGCAGCCGCAACGCCCGCACCCGTACCGCGCCCCCAACCGGTGCGGCCGCGCCCAAAGCGACCGTTGCCGCCGGCGCAAGCGGAGATTGCCGAGCCCCAGCCAACGGCAACAGCAGCGAACGCAGGAGAAAAGGCATCTCCCGAAGCCGCGGTTGCAGAACCGCCAGCGCCGTCTGTGCAGAGCCCCGATTCGGTGACGACAGCAGCGCCTGCGGCACCACCGCCGCCGCGCGAAACGACGGCGCAAGCCACCGCATTCACCGTGCCAGGCTCGGTGCGGCTCAAATTCGATGTGACGGGGCAGGCGCGCCAGCAAAGCTACCAGGCGCGCGCCGAACTGCTGTGGCTGCATGACGGCAACACCTACGACGCCCGGCTCGAGGTCAGCGCATTCCTGTTCGGTTCGCGCGTGCAGAACAGCAGCGGACGCATCGGCGCCCAGGGGCTTGCGCCGATGCGCTTTGGCGACAAGGGGCGCAGCGAACTGGCTGCGCACTTTGACCGCAGCGGTGGCCGCGTGACCTTCAGCGCCAATACAGCCGAAGCGCCGTTGCTCACGGGCGCCCAGGACCGGCTCAGCGTGCTTTTGCAGCTGGCCTCCATGCTGGCCGGCGACCCCGTCCGCTATCCGCAGGCCACGACCATTTCGGTGCAGACGGTCGGCCCGCGCGATGCCGAGGTGTGGCTCTTCACGGTTGAAGGCGAAGAAAGGATGCGCCTCGCCGGAGCCGAACACAGCACGCTCAAACTGACGCGCAATCCGCGCCGCGAGTTCGATCAGAAGGTGGAAGCCTGGTTCGCCCCGCACCTGGGCTATTTGCCGGTACGCGTTCGCATCACCCAGGCCAACGGCGACTTCGTGGATCAGCAGCTGCGGGAGGTCGAAAAACCCTGATGCGGCCCGATCTCTTGTAGGAAAAATGCCAATAACTCCACAAAAACCCGGTCGACCTTGAATCTGGCCCGTGCGTTGCTATCTAACTGGTAGTAGCCTAGCAACAAAGGAAGCCCGCACCATGCGCATGCTCTATGACTCTGAATCCTTCGTGGTGGTCCACATGCAGGCCAACGCCTTGATGGGCGATGAGCTGGTGCAGGACAGCACGGAAGCCGATGACCACGATGACTCCGCCCTGCCGACCATGGCACGCCACGGATTCGAGATCGTCGACAAGCGTTCGGGCAAAGAGGTCTACCTTGACGGTTCGTGGGCCGAACTGTTCCAGCAGCAAATCCTGGCGTGGCAGCAAAACACCCCGACCCAGGAAGAAGTGGAAGACACGCTCGAGGGCTACGCCGAACTGGCGCAGAACCCTGTCGTCATGCACTGAGCCCAGGGCTCATCGCGCCGCATAAAACCGCCGATAGATCGGCTCCACCAGAATCAGCACCGCCACCAGCCGGCAGACCTGAAACGCGGTCACCACCGGCACGCCCAGCTCCAGCACTTTCGCGGTAATCGCCATTTCCGCAATGCCCCCGGGCGAGGTGCTGAGCACCAAGGTGGCCGGGTGCAAGCCGGTGGCGAGGGACAAGAGCCACGCGAAGCCCGCGCAAATTCCGATCATCACCGCCGTGCCCCAGGCCACCGAGGCCAGCCAGCGCGGCGCCGTGTGCATGAACTCGCGCGTGAAGCGCACGCCCAGGCTCACCCCGATCACCAGCTGCGCGGCATTCGACAGCCATTGCGGAATGGCAGACAGGTTCTGGCCAGCCATGGTCAGCCCCATCGCCACCACCAGCGCGCCCATGAACCACGGATTGGCCCGGCCCAGCCGCTGCATGAGCCACGCGCCGAGGCCGGTGAGCAGCGCAAGCAGCAACAGGCCAGCCGGGTCGACGATGCGCAGCGCCGGTGGCGCGGGGTCCAGGCCGTGCAGGCCGCTGAATTGCAGAGCGAACGGGATCAGCACCGTGACGATCAACACGCGCAGGCTGTGGGCCGAGGCCACCAGGTCCGTACGCGCGCCCTCGCGCTCGGCCAGGAGCGTCATCTCCGACGCCCCGCCGATGGCCCCTGAAAAATAGGTGGTCGTGCGCGACAGGCCCGGCATGTGCAGTGCATGGGCACGCTGCAGCCACGCACCGAAGGCCAGCCCCAGGACCAGCGCCCAGGCGATGCCCAAGCCGATCGCCCACCAGAGCCCGGCCACCAGGGCCATGACCGCAGGGGTGAAGTACAAGCCCAGCGCCGTGCCGATCGTCCATTGGCCGATGTTGCGCAGCGGGTTGAAGCTCTCGGTGCGGGCGCCGGCCATGGACACGATGGCCGTGGCCAAGAGCGGCCCGATCATCCATGGCAAGGGCGTGCGCAGCCAGACGCAGAGTGCAGCCGCGGCAAATGCCAGCGCCAGAGTCAGGACAACGCGAACGGAGAAGCTCAATGACATGCGGTGGAGAACGAAATTGGCGCGAGGGCGCAAGTGGCGCCAAGCCTTTAGTATCCGCGCATGGACCATCGAATCCCGGTCATTGCGGCGCTCTTTCTCGCCAGTTGCGCATCGTCTCCGACGATGCCTGCGCTCTCCGCGCGCGTGGCCGCGCTGCAGCCGGCCGACGCGCTGTTGCTTGGCGAGCAGCACGATGCGGACGAACACCAGCGCATCGAACGCGAAGTGGTCCTGCTGCTGTCTGGACGCGGCACGCTCGCGGCGCTGGCGCTGGAGATGGCCGAGCAAGGAAAGAGTACAGCCGGCCTGGGCACGGACGCTTCGGAGACCGCGGTGCAAGCGGCACTGGCCTGGAACGACCAAGCCTGGCCGTGGCGCCGCTATGGCCCGGCGGTGATGGCGGCCGTGCGCGCCGGCATTCCGGTGCTCGGCGCCAACCTGCCGCGCGAGCGCATGCGCGCGACGATGCAGGAGACGGCGCTGGACGGCCGGCTGGATCCTGCAAACCTGGAGCGGCAGCGCCAAGCCATCCGCGATGGCCATTGCGGCCTGCTGCCCGAAAGCCAGATCATGCCGATGACACGCATCCAGATCGCGCGCGACGACGCCATGGCCCGCACCGTGGTGGCGGCGCGCCGGGCCGGAAAGACGGTGGTGCTGGTTGCCGGCGGCGGCCATGTGCTGCGCGACCGGGGCGTGCCGCAGCACCTCCCCGCAGGCTTCAATGCAAAAGTGCTGCTGATGCGTGCGGGGCCGGGATCGGGATCGGAATCAGGTAGTGCGGCGGCAGACCTGGTCGAAGAAACGCCGGCCCTGCCACCTACTGACTATTGCGCCTCGCTGCGCAAGTAGGTGCTGCGCACTCGAAGCGCTGCACGATCGCCTGGTGCCGCGCGGACCACTGCTCAAGTTCGCCGCTCTGGCCATCAAACACGGTGCGAAGAAACGCCATCGCGAGGTCGCGCGTCGCCGCCTTGACTCGCGGGTTGTGCTCCTGACCGCCGGTGCCCAGCCGGTCGGTGAAGATGCTGTGTGAGCCGTCATGAAACACCGCCAGCGTCTTGGAGCGGCTGCCGGTGGCAGCGAACACGTCCATGCGGTCGCTTGCAGCCGAGAAGTAGCCCGGGATCCGGATGTCGTCGGCCGTTGCCGTGATGTGCAGGGTCGGAATCTGAACCGGTGCCAGGATGGCGGTCAGGTTGCTTTCGCCATAGAACGGCGGCGCCGAAATGATCACCGCGGCCTGGATGCGCGGATCGCGAAAGTCCATCGCATGGCCCGCACGTTCGACGCGGGCACCTGAGACCAGCAGCGTGGTGTTGGCGCCATACGAATGGCCGGCCGCCACGATGCGCCGCGGATCGAAGCGCTCGGCGAATTCGCCTGCGAGCACCTGGTCCAACGCGAAGCGCAAGTCAAGCGCCCGGTCCATCGCTTCGGATTCGCGGGCCGCGTTCTGCAGCCGCGACACCATCTCCAGTGGATTGCCGAACCAGACGCTGCGGTCGCTGCCAGCATGCTGCAGGTGCAGCGACGCGTAGCCGTTGGCAGCCCAGTGCTTGCCCAGGTAGGTATAGCCTTCGCGTGAACCGCCGATGCCGTGCGAGAACACAATCAGCGGCACCGGCCCCGCCTGCACCGCCGGCAGGTAGAGCTTGGCCAGCACCGGGCGCTTGCGCGCCGCATCGTCCCAGGCCAGATAGCGTGTTGCATAGTGTTCCGCATCGGGCATCGGAAGCGCCGCGGAGAGCGCGGCTTCGCGGCTGAGGCCAGCGGCGATGGCGTCCTGCGGCGCCGGCACCGAACAGCCGGCCAAGGCCAGGGCCACCAAAGCCGGCGCGGCAGCCGTCAGGAAACGAAATATGCGCATCCGGCTGATTGTCTGGCGCCAAAATTAGCTGAAAGTTAGCGCGGCAAATGCGTCCGGCGGCAGCGCCGGGCTAATCAGGTAGCCCTGGTACAGGTCGCAGCCCTTTTCGCGCAGGAAATCGAGCTGGGCCTGAGTTTCGACGCCCTCGGCCAGCACCTTGATGCCCAGGCTTGCGCCCAAGGCGATGATGGCGGTACTGATCGCCATGTCGTCGGGATCATCCGGAATGTCGGCGATGAAGCTTCGATCGATCTTGAGCACGTCCAGCGGAAAGCGCTTGAGGTAGGCGAGCGACGAGTAGCCGGTGCCGAAGTCGTCGATCGCCAGGCGCACGCCCAGGGCGCGCAGGCGATGCAGCGTTTGCAAGGCGTCCTGCTCTCGCTCGATCAAGGCGCCCTCGGTGATCTCCAGCTCCAGCCATTGCGCGGGAAAGCCTGTGTCCTGCAGCACCTGGGTCACTTGCGCGGCGAGGTCGCCGAGGTAGAACTGGCGCGGCGACACATTGACGGCCAGCATCAGCGGAGGCAGGCCCTCATCCAGCCAGCGCCGTCCCTGGCGGCAGGCTTCGGCCAGCACCCAGGCGCCGATCGCACCGATCAGGCCGGTCGCCTCCGCAACGGGAATGAAGCGCCCGGGCAAGATCAGACCTTCTTCGGGATCTTGCCAGCGCACCAGCGCTTCCGCCCCGACGATGCGGCCGGTGGCAAGTTCAACCTGTGGCTGGTAGTGCAGGCACAGCTGTCCTTGCGCCACGGCCCGGCGCAGGCGCGATTCGAGCTGCAGGCGCTCGCGTGCCGCGGCGGTCATCTCGTCGGCAAAGTAGCGGTAGGTATTGCGTCCGTCGCTCTTGGCCCGGTACAAAGCCGCGTCCGCGCCCTGCAGCAGGCTCAGGGCGCTCTGGCCGTGCTCGGGATACAGGCAGATGCCGACACTGGCTCCGGCCGTCACTTCGATGCCGTCGTCGGAACGCCAGGGCTGCGCCAGCGCCGCCATCAGCTCATCGGCCAGGCGCGCGGCGTCCTCGTCATGGTGGAGATTGCGCATCAGCAGCGCGAACTCGTCACCGCCCAGGCGCGCCAGCGTGTCGGCTTCACGCAGGCGGCCGGCGAGGCATTGCCCGACATGCTGCAGCAACTGGTCGCCGACCAGGTGGCCGTAGCTGTCGTTCACATCCTTGAAGCGGTCCAGGTCCAGCAGCAGCACGGCCAGTTTTTCGCCGCTACGCCCGGCCTCGCGCAAGGCCTGCTCCAATCGGCTCTGCAGCAGCATCCGGTTCGGCAGACCGGTCAGCGGGTCGTGGTGCGCCAGGAAATCCAGCTTGGCTTCCGCCGCCTTTTGCTGCGAGATGTCGGTGTACATGGCCACGTAGTGCGTGACTTCATTGGTCTCGTCGCGCACCACGCTCAAGGACAGTACGGTCGGCACCACCTCGCCATCCTTGCGGCGGTTCCAGATCTCCCCTTGCCAGTGGCCATGGGTCTTCATGCTGGCCCACAGCGCCCGGAAGAATTCGGCCCCATGACGGCCCGATCGCAGCAGCGTGGGGCTGCGTCCCAGTACCTCGTCCGGGGCATAGCCCATTAGGCGGGTGAATGCGGCGTTGACCGACAGGATGTGGCTCTGGGCATCGGTGATGAGCACGCCTTCGATCGTGTTGTCCACCACGGCAGCAGCCAGCCGTGCATGCTCCTCGGAACGGCGCCTTTCGGTCAGGTCGGTCAGAACACCGGAAAAGCGCTCGGGCCGGCCGCCGGCATCCAGGTGACGCATGCCGCGCGCAAGAAACCAGCGGTACTGCCCGTCAAAGCACAGCAGCCGGTAGGTGCGCGAAAAAGGAATGTCCTCCTTGAGGGAGCGCCGCACAGCGGCCAACGCCGCTTCCCGGTCCGCGGGGTGCAGTCGGTCGCGCAGCGCGAAACTGCGCAGGAAGTCCTGCGCCTGGCCTTCATAGCGCACCAGGCGCATCAGTGCGTCCGAGCAACTGGTGAGGTTCGATTGCAGGTCCCAGTCCCACAAGCCGTCGCCGCTGCCCTCCAGCGCCAGCCGCAAGCTGGTTTCGCTGCGTTCCAGCGCATCGCGCACGCGTAGCGACTCGCCCAGGTCGCGCCCGACGCTCAAAACGCCCACGGCTTTCCCGTCGGCATCGGTCAGCGGCGTGGCGCCGATGTCCAGATGCACACGAATTCCCAGGGCATTGATGTAGGAGGACTGGCGGCGCACCGTATGCCCCGCTTGCAGCACGGCAAGGTCGGTCGCGCGCACTTTTTTTGCCGATGCTTCCGGGTAGATATCTTCCGGAAGTCGGCCGATGATCTGGTTCGGCTCCAGCCCCAGGATGCGCGCCGTTTCGCGGTTGCACAACTGGTAGCGGCCTTGCAGGTCGCGCACGGCGACGCCATCGGGAATGCTGTCGATGAGTTCGCGCAAGCGCCGCTCGCTGGCCTGCAGCGCGGCCTGCGTGGCCTTGAATTCGCCGATGTCCTGTACCACCAAAACAAAGTGCGCCCGCCTGCGGGGCGCTTCCCAGACGGTGGTAAAGCTCAACAGCACCCAGACCTGCGAGCCATCCGGGCGCGCGCAGCGCCGCTCCAGTTGGCAATGCTCGATCACGCCGCGCAACAGCAGCGCAAGCGAGCCGCCATCGGCGGCGGCGTCGCTTTCGTGCGTGAGATCCTGCAAGTGCAACGACTGCAACTCCTCGGTGTTGCGGCCCAGGATCTGGCACAACCGGGGGTTGGCCGAAAGAAAGCGGCCATCCAGGGCCAGATGCGCAATGCCCACCGGCGCATGGATGACCAGCTCATTGGTCTGCTGCTCGGCCACCCCCTTTTGCCGCTCGGCCAAGCCGGCACGGCGCAGCAGCCACCACGCCAGGAGAGCCGTCATGGCCACATAGAACCAGCCTTTGTAGCTCTGGTAGCGGGTCAAGGCCACGGGGTCGCTCACCAGCGCCGCCAGAATCGCATCGCTGAAAAAAATCCAGCTGCCGCCCAGCGCCAGGTAAATCGCGGCGCCCATCCAGGCGTGCCGGACCGTTCTCACCGCCACCTCCCAGGCAAGAGGCTGGCACTGGGATGCCGGCGGGCGTTGGCGGGTGGGGCCGATGCGCGAATATTCATGGTGGGGCTGGGCCGATTCTGGCCTCTTAGGTTCCTGCGGGCAATTGGTGCTGAACCCGAGGGCACCGACCCGGGCCCCGAGGTAATGCTGCGACAATTTGAGGGCCATGAACCAAGCCTACGTCCTCACCCTTTCCTGCCCCGACCGCCCGGGCATCGTCCATGCCGTTTCCGGTTTTCTGCTGGAGCGTGGCGGGAACATCGAAGAAGCCGCGCAGTACAACGACCATGGCACCGGCCTGTTCTTCATGCGCGTGCAGTTCGCCTGCTCCCAGCTCACCCACGACGACCTGAAAACGCAACTGCACTTCTTTGCCGAACCCTTCAAGATGGAGTGGAAGCTGCATGCCACGACCCTGCCCATGCGCACCGCCATCCTGGTCAGCAAGGAAGGCCACTGCCTGAACGACCTGCTGTTTCGCTGGAAGTCAGGCCTGCTGCCGCTGGACATCCGAGCAATCATCTCCAACCACCGCGAGTTCTACCAACTGGCCGCCAGCTACAACGTGCCGTTCCACCACATCCCCGTGACGGCCGCCACCAAGGCGCAGGCCGAGGCGAAGCAATACGAGATCATCGAAGCCGAAGGCGCCGAGCTGGTGGTGCTGGCGCGCTACATGCAGATCCTCTCCGACGACCTGTGCCGCAAGCTCAGCGGCCGCGCCATCAACATTCACCACAGCTTTTTGCCCAGCTTCAAGGGGGCCAAGCCCTACTACCAGGCGCATGACCGCGGCGTGAAGCTGATCGGCGCCAC
>DATILI010000136.1:0-8312 GCA_035476635.1 Burkholderiaceae bacterium
TGGTGGTGCACCACATCGTGTTCGACGGCTGGTCCATGGGGGTGCTGTGCCGCGAACTGGGCCAGCTATACGCCAGCGCAGGCGAAGCCGCGGGCCTGGCGCCGCTGCCCCTGCAGTACGGCGACTACGCGCTGTGGCAGCGCCAGCGCATGGCCAGCGAAGCACTGGCACAGCAACTGCGCTACTGGCGCGAACAACTCAAGGGCCTGCCCACGCTGGAGCTGCCCACCGACCGGCCGCGCCCGGCACGCGCCAGCCATCGGGGGGGCATCGAACGCTTCAGCTTAAGCGCGGCGCTGCTGGGCGAACTGAAAGGCCTGGCCCAGCGCGAAAACGCCACGCTGTTCATGGTGCTGCTGGCCGCCTTCAAGGTGCTGCTGATGCGCACCACGGGCCAGCACGACATTGCCGTGGGGGTGCCGGTGGCGGGGCGCAACCGCACCGAGCTGGAGGGGCTGATCGGCTACTTCGTGAACACGCTGGTGCTGCGCAGCGACCTGTCAGGGCAGCCCAGGTTCACCGAACTGCTGGCACGGGTGCGCCAGACGGCACTGGCGGCCTACACGCACCAGGAGCTGCCGTTTGACCGGCTGGTGGCCGAGCTCAGGCCCGAGCGCGACCTGAGCCGCAATCCGCTGTACCAGGTCGCGTTTGCGCTGCATCGCGCGGACGACGCGCAGCTGGTGCTGGCCGGTCTGGCTGTGCAAGGCATGCCGCTGCATATGGGCACGGCCAAATTCGATCTGTCGCTGTCGCTGACGGAAAGCGCCACCGGCCTGTCGGGCAGCCTGGAGTATGCGAGCGACCTGTTCGATCCGTACTTCGCGCAAGGCATGCTGCGCCACTACCAGAATCTCCTTGTGGAGATCGCAGCGCATGCGGACGGGCGCCACGGGCATATCGGCCAGCTGCCCTTGCTCGACGCCGCGGAGCAACACCAGTTGCTGGTGACCTGGAACGATACGGCGCGCGCCTTGCCCCCAGCAGCGCGGCTTGGGGCATTGTTCGAACAGCAGGCGCAGCAGCGCCCCGACGCCACGGCCGTTGAGTTCGGCGAAATGCGTTGGAGCTACCGCGCACTGAACGAACGTGCCGATGCGCTGGCTTGCCGCTTGCGCGAACTGGGGATCGGGCGCGAGTGTCCGGTGGCCGTGCTGATGGCACGGTCGCCGTGCATGGTGGTGGCGCTGCTGGCCGTGTTGAAGGCGGAGGGCGCCTACCTTCCGCTGGATACGGAATACCCGGCGGAGCGACTTGCCTTCATGCTCGAGGACAGCGGCGCTGCGCTGGTATTGGCGCAGCCGGGCTTGCGCGAACGGCTGCCGGGCGGCGCGAGCGTGCTTTGCCTGGACGAACAAGGTGCCGCCCTGCCCATGGCGACATCGGGACCGGCGCCAGCGGCCATCGATCCCGGGCCGTGCAGCGACGATCCCTTGGCGTATCTGATCTATACCTCCGGTTCGACCGGCGAGCCCAAGGGCGTGCAGGTGACGCAGCGCGCCGTTGTCCGGCTGGTGATGAACACCGACTACCTTCAGCTCGGGCCTTCCGACGGCGTGGCGCAGGCGTCCAACAGTTCCTTTGACGCGGCCACGTTCGAAATCTGGGGAGCGTTGCTCAATGGTGCCCGGCTCGTCATCCTGCCCAAGGAGGTACTGCTGGTCTCCGAGCAGCTCGCTGCGCACGTGGCCAGGCATTCCATCACCGCGCTGTTTCTCACGACGGCCCTGTTCAACGAGCATGCCTTGCGCGATCCGGGCCTGTTTCGGGGGATCAGGCATTTGTTGTTTGGGGGCGAGGTGGCCGATCCCGTCGCAGTGCGCAATGTGGCCAACGCGCAGGGGCGGCCAGAGCGCCTGCTGCATGTCTATGGTCCAACCGAGGTCACGACATTCGCCACCTGGCACGAGGTGCCACAGGCGGGCCCGGCACGGGCGTCGGTCCCGATTGGCCGGCCGATTGCGAATACCCGCTGCCTGGTGCTGGATGCACAGCGGCAACTGCAGCCGGTTGGCGTGGTGGGCGAGTTGTACCTGGGCGGCCCCGGGCTGGCGCGGGGCTACTGGCAGCGGCCCCAGCTCACGGCGGAGCGCTTCGTGGCCGATCCCTTTGCGCCAGGCGAGCGCCTGTACCGCACCGGCGACCTGGTGCGCTGGCTGCCCGGCGGCATGCTGGACTTCGTCGGGCGCGTGGACCAGCAGGTCAAGTTGCGCGGCTTTCGCATTGAACTCGGGGAAATCGAGGCTGCATTGGTGCACCATGCCGCGATTCGCCAGGCCGCCGTCGTGCTGCGCGAAGACAGGCAAGGCGACAAACGCCTGGTGGCCTACGTGGTTTGCGAGACGAGGCCTGCGGTTCCAACGCCGGCTGCACTGCGCGACCACCTTGCACAAGCCTTGCCTCTCTACATGCTGCCATCCGCCTTCGTGTTTCTTGAGGCGCTGCCCCTGACTCCCAATGGCAAGCTTGACCGAAAGGCGCTGCCGGCGCCGGGCGTTGGGCAGGACGCGGCAACGCAAGCCGGGCAACCGGTGGCCGACGAGGTGCAGCGGCGATTGCAAGTCATTTGGGAAGAGATGCTCGGCGTGCCTTCGATCGGGTTGGAGGACAGCTTCTTTGACCTGGGTGGCCATTCGCTCAAGGCAATCCGACTGATTTCGGAGGTCGAACGGGCGTTTGGCATTGAATTGCGCGCGGCAGCGCTGTTTGAGGCATCCACCATTGCGCGGCTGGCCGTGCTGGTTCGCGCCGCGCAGCAGCCACAAGCCTCTGCGGCCAGGCCACGCGAGGATTCGTGCCTGGTTGGCGTGCAGCCACGCGGCCACTTGCCGCCCTTGTTCCTGGTTCCTGGCGCGGGCGGCGAGCTGTTTACCGTGAACGCCCTGGCGCAATCGCTGGGCCCGCAGCAGCCGCTGTATGTTCTGAATCTCTATCGCTTTGGCACTACCGAGGCGGAACGCGAAAGCCTGACCCTTGAGGAGATTGCGCAAAGAATGCTCGCCGATATTCGCCTGGTGCAGCCGGCGGGCCCCTACCAATTCGCGGGCTATTCACTGGGTGGGCGGATCGTCTATGAAATGGCACAGCAATTGCATCGCGACAACGACGAGGTTGCCCTGATGGCCTTGCTGGATTGCCGTGCTCCGGGTTCAGACGGCTTGCATTCGTTCCCGAAACGCGTTTGGCTGCATCTGCGGCATGGCTTGCGCCTTGGGCCCAGGGCTGCGGTCCAGTATGTTCTGGTTCACCTGTGGAACCTGCGCAAGTACCTGGTGCGGCAGCAGGCTGACCCGGTGGTGCCGGCGTTCGATCCGTTCAAGAACGAGCCGGAAGCGCCCATGCTGCCGCCCGAAAAGAGGCAGGCCATGCAGCAGTCGATCGCGGCTGTCCTGCGCGCCTGGAACCAATATGTTTGCGGGCCCTATGCCGGGCGCGTCCTGCTGGTCCGGTCATTGCCCGATGGGGCGTCGCAGGCCGAAAGCGTGGAAGCCGACCCAAGGATGGGCTGGGGACGGCTGGCACGGGGTGGCGTGGATGTCGAGATCCTGCGCTGCTGGCATCGGGACATGCTCAAGCAGGCGCACGCCGAGGCGCTGGCGCAAATCCTGCAAAAGCACCTGGCCGGCAAAAGGTCCTGATGCAAGAGACGAAACCGATGGCCTGCATCGAATTGTGGCGAGTGCGCATCGGACTCTTGAGCCCGGCCATGGCGCTGCACTGGGGTGTGCTCGATGCAAGCGAGCAGCAGCGTGCATCGCAATTTCGCAACGAAGCGGATCGGGAGCGCTTTGTGGTGGCGCGTGCGACGCTTCGGAACCTGCTGGGCCGGCATTTGCGCGTGCGTTCTGAACGGGTGGCGTTTGAAAACAACGCTTTTGGCAAGCCCTTCCTGGCTGGGCAAGCGACAGGCCCCGCCGCATTGCATTTCAACACCAGCCATTCAGGCGATTGGGTGCTTCACGCGTTCTCGTTGCAGGCCGCGGTGGGGGTGGACGTGGAGGCCATCTCGTTGGAGCCGGTCGCCATCGCGGATTACGAAGGCGTGCTGGCGCCGGAGGAACTGCAGCGCCTGCGCGCACTGCCGCAGGCGCAGCAGGCGGGGGAGTTCACTGCGATCTGGGTCGCGAAAGAGGCTTACGCAAAGGCCTTGGGACGAGGGGTCAGCACGAACTTCGCAGGTATGTGCGTGAGTCCGTGCGTGGCAGGCAGACAACAACTTCTTTATGACCGCAACGAGAGCGATTCGCACCAGCACGGCACACTGTTGCCTGTCGACATGGGGCGCGGCTACGCAGCTTGTCTTGCCTGTCTTGGTGCCATGCCCGAAGTTCGCATTTTTGACTACCTGCAAACTGGGTCGAGCATGCAACACGAAGCGGTCTAAACGAAGTATAAATAGAACGCCGGTTGCTCCGGCGCTGTTGCGAAGGGAGAGAACGACGTGGCCGAGCCGCTCAAGGTGCTATTGGTCGAAGACGAGCCGAGCGATGCGGAGCTGGTGATGCGCGAGCTCAAGCGCGCTGGCATCGTGTGTGTCGGATGCCGCGTGGACACCGAGCGCGCCTTCCGCCATGAACTGGCCCATTTCGATCCCAATATCATCCTTTCGGATTTCAACATGCCGCAGTTCGACGGCATGGCTGCCTTGTCGATCGCGCATACCTTGCGCCCCGATATCCCTTTCATATTCGTTTCAGGTACGCTGGGCGAGGACTATGCCATCCGCGCGCTCAAGAGCGGCGCGACCGACTATGTCCTGAAAGACAACCTGGTGCGCCTGCCACCGGCGACGCATCGTGCGCTGCAAGACGCAAAGGCCGCGGCCGAGCAGCGGCGCATGCAGGCTGCGCTGCACCATAGCGAGCAGCGATTCAGGCTCGCCGCCTCCACCGGTGACGTCTGGGACTGGACGGTCGCCACGGGCGAGGCCCATTTTTCGCGCCAATGGAAGGAAAAGCTGGGCTACGAGGACCACGAAGTGGCCAACTCGTCCGAGGCCTGGCTGGCGCTGCTGCATCCGGACGACCGCGAGTCCGTGCTTCGGGCTTTCCGCGCGCATGTGCTGCACAAGGTGCCTTACGACATCGAATACCGATGCCGCACCAAGGCGGGCGACTACCGCTGGTCGTACTCCAAGGGGCTGGCCTTGTGGAACACCGAGGATCGGGCCACCTATATGGCCGGCACGGTGGTCGACATTCACGAGCGCAAGCTGGCCGAAATCAAGGTCCGGCGCCTGAACCGCGTGTATGCGGTCTTGAGCGGCATCAACGCGCTCATCGTTCGCGTGCGCCACCGCGAGGAACTGTTTCGCGATGCCTGCCGTATCGCGGTGGATGCGGGTGAGTTCCGCCTGGCCTGGATCGGCCTGGTGGACTGGGCCACGATGCAAGTCAAACCGGTGGCCTGGTGCGGCGTGGGCGACGACTACATACGCAAAATGCCGCTCAGCTTGAACCCGGACCGGCAGGGAAGCTATGGTTTCGCCGGAACGGTGGTGGCCGAGCGCAAGCCCGTCGTCATTGAAAGCATGACGACGGATCCGCGCGTGGTGCTGCGCGACGAAGCTCGCGAGCACGGCTTCCATTCGGTGGCGCTGCTGCCGCTTCTGGTCGAGGGCGAGGCCATCGGCGCGCTGGCCCTGTATTCCGCGGAAGTCGGGTTTTTCGATGCGGAGGAAATGAGGCTGCTGCTCGAACTGGCGAGCGACATCGCGTTCGCGCTCGACCACATTGACAAGGCGGAGCGGCTGAATTACCTGGCTTATTACGATGCGCTGACGGGCCTGGCGAACCAGTCGCTGTTCTACGAACGCCTGAGCCAGCACATCGAGGCGGCCAAGCGCGAAAGGCACAAGTTCGCGGTGCTGGCCATCAATGTGGATCGATTCCAGAAGATCAATGACACCCTGGGCCGCCAGGCCGGCGACGACCTGCTCAAGCAGATCGCCAAGCGCTTCCTCGGAAGTGAGGCAGACCACGGCCGGCACGCGCGTATCGACGCGGACCACTTTGCCGTAGTCATCCCGGACATCAAGTCCGAGGAGGAACTGGCCCGGCAGATCGAGCAGAAGGCCCGCGAATATTTTGGCCCGCCGTTTCGCATCGGCGAGGCCGAGCTGCGCATTACCGTCAGGGTGGGCGTGGCCCTGTATCCCACCGACGGTACCGATCCCGAGGCGCTGTTTCGCAACGCCGAGGCGGCCATGAAAAGGGCCAGGACCCGCGGCGAGCTCTATCTGTTCTATGCGCAGGAAATGACCGAAAAGATTGCCGGAACGCTGGCGCTGGAGAACAAGCTGCGCCTGGCGATGGAGAAAGACGAGTTCGTTCTCTACTACCAGCCCAAGGTGGATACCTTGACGCGGCGCATCGTCGGCGTCGAGGCGTTGATCCGCTGGCAAAACCCCGAGCTGGGTCTGGTGTCGCCGCTGCAATTCATACCGCTGATGGAGGAGACCGGAATGATCGTCGAGGTCGGCGCCTGGGCGCTGTGCCGGGCGGCGCTGGACCACAATAGTTGGGAGGGACAGGGATTTCCGGTGCCGCGCGTTGCGGTCAATTTGTCGCCGGTACAGTTGCGCAGAAGCGATTTCGTGGACACGGTGCGCTTGGCCGTGGCGCTGGGCAACGGGCCGCCGGGCATCGACCTGGAAATCACCGAGAGCCTGATCATGGAGGACATCGAGGCGAATATCGACAAGCTCCAGCAGGTCCGCGAACTGGGGCTCGGAATCGCGGTGGACGACTTCGGTACCGGCTACTCCTCGTTGCGCTACCTGGCCAAGCTGCCGGTGCAAACCCTCAAGATCGATCGCTCGTTCATTGTTACGATGCAGCACGAGGAGGACACCATGACCTTGGTCGCAACGGTGATTTCGCTGGCGCATTCGCTGCGGCTCAAAGTGGTCGCGGAAGGCGTGGAAACCGAAGAGCAGGCGGCGATCCTGGAGCAGCTCGAATGCGATCAGCTGCAGGGGTATCTGTTCGCCCGGCCGCTTCCCCTGGCCGATATCACGGCCTTGCTGCGCGCCTCGGCCAAGCTGGGCGGCGCGCCATGACCGTCGCGAAGAGGGGGGCCACGTCGAGCGGAAAGACGAAGGCTGGCGTCTTGCTGGCCCTGGTGTTGCCGATGGCGCAGGCTGCGGGCACCAAAGTGGCGGCTCTGGCCGATCTATCGCTCGAAGAGTTGGGCCGCATCGAGGTGACTTCGGTCTCGCGCCGCGCGGAACGGTTGAGCGACGCCGCAGCGTCGATTTTTGTCATTACATCCGAAAGCATTCGGCGTTCGGGTGCCACCACCTTGCCCGAGGCCCTGCGCCTGGCGCCCAATCTGCAGGTGACGCGCTTGAATGCCAGCCAGTACGCCATCAGCGCGCGCGGCTTCAACAACGCGATCGGCAACAAGCTGCTGGTCCTGATCGATGGCCGTACGGTCTATGCCCCCTTTTTCTCGGGTGTGTTCTGGGACCAGCAGGACGTGATGCTCGAAGACGTAGAGCGGATCGAAGTCATCAGCGGGCCGGGAGCCACCTTGTGGGGCGCGAATGCGGTCAACGGGGTGATCAACGTGATCACCAGGTCCTCGGCGGATACGCAGGGCGGCCTGGTCGTTCTGGAAGGCGGCAACCGCGAGCGCGGCGCAGCGTTCCGGTATGGCGGCGCCTTGGGTGCCGACGGGCACTTTCGGCTCTTCGCAAAGACCGCCAAGGCGGATCACACCAGCACGGCGGCCGGGGCCAGGGTGGCCGATGGGCAGGAGCGCACGCATCTTGGATGGCGCGCCGATTGGGGCGAGGCAGCGCACGGCTTCACGCTGCAGGGCGATGCCTACTCCGCAAAGACAGATGACCGCGGCTCTCTTGGCCCATTCAGGCTCGGACCGATCGAGGTTTCAGGTGCCAATCTGCTGGCGCGCCTGACCCGGCGCCTGGACGACGGCTCGGACTTTCGTGTGCAGGCGTACTACGACCATACCGACCGCATCGATGCCTTTGCCTTCCAGCCGAAGGAACGCATTTTCGATATCGAGTTCCAGCATGGCCTGCAACTCAAGGCGCACCGGATTCTCTGGGGCGGAGGCTACCGCCAGGACCGTGACGACATCCGTACGGGGTCCTTTTTCGGCTTTGTTCCTCCTGCCCGGACGACGCGGTGGAAAAACCTGTTCATCCAGGACGAATTCGCCCTGGGCGAGCATCTCAACCTGGTGCTGGGCGCCAAGCTGGAGAGCAACCCATTCACCGGAACCGAGTCATTGCCCAGCGCGCGCCTGGAGTGGAAGCTGTCGGAGCGCAGCATGGTGTGGAGCTC